>JAGPVD010000059.1 GCA_018067145.1 Methyloceanibacter sp. | reverse complement strand
GAGAACCGACCTTGATGACGACGACTAGGTTGTAAAACGACTAAGTCGCAGTAAATTAATGGCGCGTCGCTAAATGCGGCGCGCCATTTTTCGTCTCTAAAGAATTTGAAGAACCGATAGAGCGAGGCGATCTTAAAGCGCTTGAAGCCCTAAGCGGCAGCCTGACCGGCCCCTTCGCCAGGGTCTTCCACGGCTCCGGAGTCGAGGCCCTTGGCCCCCTCATCCCGCTCAACTAGCTCGATCAAGGCCATCGGTGCGGAATCGCCATAGCGGAATCCCGCCTTCATCACCCGCGTATAGCCACCCGGACGCTCTGCATAACGGGGCCCGAGCGTATCGAACAGCTTAGAGACCATCGCATCGTCCCGGATACGGGCAAATGCCTGGCGCCGCGCATGCAAGTCACCGCGCTTGGCGAGCGTGATCAGACGATCCGCGACGCGGCGAAGCTCTTTCGCCTTGGGCAGTGTCGTTGCGATCTGCTCATGCTTGATGAGCGCGTTGGCGAGGCTCGCCAACAGAGCGCGACGATGGGTGGATGTCCGGTTGAGCTTCCGGCCTGCTTTGCGATGACGCATCGACTTTTCCCTTATCGGAACTTTTTCGGCCGTCGAACGGCCTGAGAAATTGCTTAGTAGTGATCTTCGAACCGCTTGGCGAGCTCTTCGATATTTTCCGGCGGCCAATCCGGCACATCCATGCCGAGATGCAGACCCATGGAGGCGAGAACCTCTTTGATCTCGTTCAAAGACTTGCGGCCGAAATTCGGCGTCCGCAGCATCTCCGATTCGGTCTTCTGAATGAGATCGCCGATATAGACGATGTTGTCGTTCTTTAAGCAGTTGGCCGAACGGACCGAAAGCTCGAGCTCGTCGACCTTCTTGAGCAACGCGGCGTTGAACACCAACTCCGGCTGGAGCTCGAAGGGCTGCTCCTTCTTCGGCTCTTCGAAATTGACGAACACCGACAGCTGGTCCTGAACGATGCGCGCGGCAAGCGCGATCGTGTCCTCAGGCCGCACGGAACCATCGGTCTCGATGTCCATGGTGAGCTTGTCGTAGTCGAGGATCTGGCCCTCACGGGTGTTCTCGACGCGATAGGAAACCTTACGCACCGGGCTAAACAACGCATCGACGGGGATGAAACCGATCGGTGCGTCCTCGGGACGATTGCGCTCGGCGGCCACATAACCCTTGCCGGAATCGGTGGTGAATTCCATGTGGATCCTGGCACCCTCATCGAGCGTGCAGATCACATGCTCAGGATTGAGAACCTCGACCTCTGAACCAACTTGGATATCGCCAGCAGTCGCCACGCCGGGGCCTTCCTTCTCAAGCACCATACGCTTGATGCCCTCGGAATGCTGGGTGACGGCGATCTCTTTGATGTTGAGGACGATGTTGGTCACATCCTCACGCACGCCAGGGATCGACGAAAACTCGTGCAACACGCCGTCGATATGCACCGACGTGATGGCAGCGCCCTGAAGCGACGACAGCAGCACGCGACGAAGCGCATTGCCGAGGGTCAGGCCGAAGCCGCGCTCAAGCGGCTCTGCGATGACCATGGCGAAGCGAGCCGGGTCGCGGCCAGGAACGATGTCGAGCTTGGTGGGCTTGATGAGATCTTGCCAGTTTTTTTGAAGCACCCGGGGAGCCCTTTCTTGATCGTTGAGCGGGGCAGCCTGCCCCATATTCTGCATGTCCTCGCGCAACATCGTGCGCGCAGGCGGCCCCTTAGACGCGGCGGCGCTTACGCGGTCGGCAGCCGTTATGAGGGATCGGTGTCACATCGCGGATCGAGATGATGTTGAAACCGGCGGCCTGAAGCGCCCGCAGCGCCGACTCCCGGCCCGATCCTGGTCCACGCACCTCGATCTCGAGGTTCTTCATGCCGTGCTCCACCGCCTTCTTGCCCGCATCCTCAGCCGCGACCTGCGCCGCGTAAGGCGTCGACTTGCGAGAGCCCTTGAACCCCATGGTACCGGCGGACGACCAAGAGATCGTATTCCCTTGCGCGTCGGTGATGGTGATCATCGTGTTGTTGAAGGTCGCCGCCACATGGGCAACGCCTGACGTGATGTTCTTTTTTTCGCGGCGACGAACCCGCGCCTTGTCCTTGACCATGCTGTATTCCCGCTATTCACAAATTGGCACCAGCGAAAGCCTCTAAAGAGCTTGCCGCGCGGTGAGCTCTCTACTTCTTTTTACCGGCGATCGCTTTGGACGGGCCCTTACGGGTGCGCGCATTGGTGTGCGTGCGCTGTCCGCGAACCGGAAGCCCACGGCGATGACGTAAACCGCGATAGCAGCCAAGGTCCATCAACCGCTTGATATTCATGGCGACATCACGCCTGAGGTCACCCTCGACCATATAATCCCGGTCGATGACCTCACGGATCTGAATGACTTCGGATTCGCTGAGCTCGTTCACCCGCCGCTCCGACGGAATTGCGACCTTGGCGCAAATCTGCTTGGCAAAGGTATCACCGATGCCATGGATATAGGTGAGCGCAATCTCGACCCGTTTATTGGTTGGGATATTGGTGCCTGCAATACGGGCCACGTCGTCGCCTCCTCGCGCACGCGCTAACGTGCTGAAATTAAATCCGGATTACCCAATTGAAACACGACGAGACCGACCGCGGACAGGCTCTACCCCCGGGACCGGTCAGCCATCAAGCAATGTAACGCCGTTATGTAGCGATTCCGCTTGACAAGGTCAACCGGCCCAAGGGGTCCAGAACCCCCTCATCACGCCTTAAACGCCCTTTAGCGCCTCGTCTATTTCCTTCTCAACAGTCTCGATATCGGCCATTCCGTCGACCGATGCGACCTTCCCCTGTTGCTCGTAATAACCGATCAGGGGCTCGGTCTGAGCGTAGTAAGCCTTTAGACGGGCCCGAACCACCTCTTCGGTGTCATCGGGGCGCCGCGTAAACTCCGAACCGCCACAACGGTCGCAAACATCCGCAACCTTGGGCTTCTTAAAGACGTCGTGGTAGCCCTCCCCGCAACCGGCACAGGTAAAGCGACCGATAATCCGCGCCACGAGCGCATCGTCGTCCACCGCGATGACGATCACGCGGTCGACGGTCTTATTCCGTTCCCCGAGCAAGCGATCCAGCGCCTCGGCCTGGCCGATGGTGCGTGGGAAGCCGTCGAGAATAAAACCCTTAGGCCCGCCGTCGGCATCCATCCGCTCGGCGATCAACCCTATCACAAGCTCGTCAGGGACCAGTTCGCCGCGGTCCATGATGTCGCCAGCCTTGCGGCCAAGGTCGGTGCCGGCGGCAACAGCTGCCCGCAACATATCCCCGGTGGAAAGCTGGACCAGCGCGTGACGGTCCTCAAGCCCTTTCGCCTGCGTCCCCTTGCCCGCGCCAGGCGGGCCGAGTAGGACCAAGATCATCGACGCCGCGCTCCTCTGAGCTTGGCCCGCTTGATCAGCCCCTCATATTGGTGTGCGAGCAGATGGCTCTGAACCTGCGCCACCGTATCCATGGTGACGCTGACCACGATGAGGAGCGACGTGCCGCCGAAATAGAACGGTACGCCCGCGTTGGAGATGAGGATCTCCGGAAGCACACAGACGGCGGCAAGATAGAGGGCGCCCAATGTGGTGATCCGCGTGAGCACGTAGTCGATATATTCGGCCGTGCGCTCACCGGGCCTTATGCCCGGAAGGAAGCCGCCATATTTCTTCAGATTCTCAGCCGTGTCCTTCGGGTTGAACACGATCGCCGTGTAGAAGAACGCGAAGAAGATGATCAGCGACACATAGATGAGAATGTAGAGCGGCTGGCCGCGGCCAAGCATGGCGGTGACGGAAGTCAGCCACTCAGGCCCCTGGCCTGCCGAGAAGTTCGCCACCGTGATCGGCAGCAGCAACAGCGATGAGGCGAAGATCGGCGGGATCACACCGGCGCTGTTGAGCTTAAGCGGCAGATGCGAAGAGTCGCCCTGGGCCATGCTGTTGCCGGTCTGTCGTTTTGGGTACTGCACGAGGAGCCGCCGCTGCGCCCGCTCCATGAAGACGATAACACCAATCACGGCGATCGCCATGACCAGGAGGATAACGATCAGCCCGCCTGACAGCGCACCTTGACGGCCAAGCTCCAGCGTTCCCACCAGAGCCGAAGGCAGCTCAGCGATAATGCCGGCGAAAATGATCAGTGAAATACCGTTGCCGACGCCCCGCGCCGTGATCTGCTCACCGAGCCACATCAGAAACACGGTACCGCCCACCAAGGTGATGACGGTGGTGATACGGAAGAACGCGCCCGGGTCCAACACGACATTGCCGGCGCCCTCAAGACCAACGGCGATGCCATAGCCCTGAAGCGTTGCCAGAAACACCGTGCCGTAGCGGGTGTACTGGTTGATCTGCCGGCGCCCCTGCTCACCTTCCTTCTTGAGCTGCTCAAGATGAGGAGAAACGGTCGTCAGTAGCTGAATGATAATCGACGCTGAAATATACGGCATGATGTTCAGCGCGAAGATCGCCATGCGCCCGACCGCACCGCCCGAGAACATGTTGAACATGCCGAGGATGCCGGACTGCTGCTGGCGGAAGACGTCGGCAAGCGCTTCCGGGTTGATACCGGGGATCGGGATATACGTGCCGAGGCGATAGATAATGAGCGCGCCAAGGGTGAACCAGATGCGCTTCTTCAGCTCGTCGGCTTTAGCGAAAGCCGCGAAGTTGAGATTGGAGACGAGCTGTTCTGCGGCGGAAACCATTCGGCGCTCTTCCCTTATCGGAGACGATCAAGCGGCCTCATGATTGGCCGCCTCAACTTACTCAGACTTGTCCTTTTTGGCGCGGGGCTTCTTAGCCTCGGCCTTTTTCGGCGCGGCAGCCTTCGAATCTGACTTTGCCTTGGCCGTACGAGCCTTCTTCGGCTTGCCCTCGCCTTCCGGCTTAGGCGCCCGGCGTGGCATCGGCGTGAGCTTAAGCGTCCCGCCAGAAGCCTCGACGATCTTGACTGCGCCGCTTGAGGCACCGGTCAGCTCAAAGGCAATTTTTGTCTTTAGCTCGCCCTTACCAAGCAGCCGCACGCCATCGCGTGCGCGGCGAATGACGCCAGCAGCCAGCAGCGCCTCAACCGTAATCGGCTTCTTAGCGTCGAGCTTGCCGGCGTCGATCGCGCTCTGCACGCGGCCGACATTCACCTCATTAAAGTCCTTGGCGAAGATATTGTTGAAGCCACGCTTCGGCAAACGCCGATGAAGCGGCATCTGACCACCCTCGAAGCCCTTAATGGCAACGCCGGAGCGGGACTTCTGACCCTTCATGCCGCGGCCCGATGTCTTGCCGAGGCCTGAACCTGGGCCCCGACCAAGCCGCTTCTTCGGCTTGGTCGCGCCCGGCCGGTCCCTGAGTTCATTCAGTCGCATATTCTTTTTCCTTAGGCTCCGGCCTCGTCCTCGACGATGCGCACCAGGTGACTCACCTTGGCGACCATGCCGCGCACCTGGGGACTGTCGATAAGCGTCCGCCGCTTGTGCATTTTGTTCAGGCCGAGCCCGATTAGAGTCGCGCGTTGATAGCCGGGTCGCCGGATGGGGCTACCCGTCTGCTCCACAACGATTGTCTTCCGCTTGTCGGCCATTTCTTTAAACCTTGTTCTCGGGCCTTCGAGGCTTACGCCTCGGCCTGGACTCCTTCGCCCGCACCGTCTCTACGGCGCGACACGATATCGCTTACCTTCTTACCGCGCCGCGCGGCGACACCGCGTGGGCTATCTTCATGGCGCAGCGCATCGAATGTGGCGCGCACCATGTTGTAAGGATTGGAACTGCCGAGTGACTTCGCCACGACGTCCTGAATACCAAGCGTCTCGAACACTGCGCGCATCGGACCGCCAGCAATGATGCCGGTACCAGCCGGCGCCGCCCGCAGGATCACCTTGCCCGCGCCATGCCGACCTCGCACATCGTGATGCAGCGTCCGGCCTTCGCGTAGCGGAACCTTGACCAGCCCACGCTTGGCGGCCTCCGTCGCTTTGCGAATGGCCTCGGGCACTTCACGTGCCTTGCCCTTACCGTAGCCGACACGACCCTTCTGATCGCCAATCACGACAAGCGCGGCGAAGCCGAAACGCCGACCGCCCTTAACCACCTTAGCCACGCGATTGATGTGCACGAGCTTGTCAACAAACTCGGAATCACGATCATCACGATTTCTACCGTACGAACCGCGCGATTGGGGACCTCGTGCCACGTGTCAGACCCTTTCCTTCAAACCTTAGAAGTTCAGACCGGCCTCGCGGGCCGCGTCTGCGAGCGCCTTGACGCGCCCATGATAAATATAGCCACCGCGGTCAAACACCACGTCCTTGATCCCGGCCTTGACCGCGCGCTCGGCGACGAGCTTGCCGACAACCTGAGCTGCCGCAATATCCGTGCCCTTGGGCAAAGCTCCCTTTACGTCCTTATCGAGGCTCGATGCTGCCGCCACGGTCTTGCCGTCCTGGTCATCAATCACCTGGGCATAGATATGCTTCGAAGAGCGAAAAACGGACAGTCGCGCGCGTCCGTTTGCCACCCGCTTCAGCGAGTTGCGGACCCGGCGCGCACGCCGACCAAAGCTATTGTTCAATGCGCTCATCTTCGTATCTCGCTACTTCTTCTTACCTTCTTTGCGGAAGACGAATTCGTCCGCATACCGTACGCCCTTGCCCTTATAGGGCTCGGGCGGCCTGAATCGCCTGATCTCCGCCGCAGCCTGGCCGACCTTCTGCTTGTCGATGCCGGTCAACACAATCTCTGTCGGCTTCGGGCATTTCACCTGAATGCCCTCCGGAATGGGGAAGGCGACGTCGTGACTGAACCCGAGCTGGAGCTCCAGATTGGAACCCTTCACCGCAGCGCGATAGCCAACGCCGTTGATTTCCAGCTTCTTCTCAAAGCCTTCGGTCACGCCTGTGACAAGGTTGGCGATGAGTGTTCGCGACATGCCCCACATGGCACGCGCCTCTCTCGTATCCTCGCGCATGGCGATCTCGATGTTGTCCTTGTCAATCTTGGCAAGGACCGCATCGACGAGCACATGCTGGAGCTCGCCCTTGGGGCCCTTCACCTTGACCACTTGGCCATCAACCGCGGCGGTAACACCGCCGGGAATTGACACTGGTCTTTTGCCGATGCGCGACATGAATCAACCTTCGTTTAAATAGGCGCCGCTAGAACACGCTGCAGAGAATTTCGCCACCGACATTCTCATTGCGCGCACGGGAATCTGACATGACGCCCTTCGGCGTCGAGAGTATGGCTACGCCGAGGCCGTTCGCGACCGTCGGCAAGTTCTTCACCGAGGAATAAACGCGCCGGCCAGGCGTCGACACCCGTTTGATGTCCTTGATGACCGGTTCGCCATCGAAATATTTCAGCTCGATCTCGAACTCGGACCTGCCGCCATTGAAGTCGACACGTGCGTAGCCACGGATATAGCCCTCGTCCGTCAACACATCGAGAACGTGCTCACGCAGACTAGAGGCCGGAGTTGTTACCTTGGACTTATGCCGCATCTGCGCATTGCGGATGCGAGTTAGCATATCGCCAAGAGGATCGTTGATGCTCATCGACCGCCCCTACCAGCTCGACTTGACCATGCCGGGAACCATCCCGTTGCTTGCAAGATCGCGCAAGGCAATGCGCGACATGCCAAGCTTGCGATAAAAACCACGCGGACGTCCGCTGAGGACGCAGCGATTGCGAACTCGAACCGGCGAAGAATTGCGCGGCAGCTCGGCGAGCTTCAATCTCGCCGCGAAGCGCTCCTCAGCCGGCAGCATGCGGTCGCAAGCGATCTCTTTCAGCCGCATCCGCTGATTCTTAAATTTCTTGGCGAGACGGATACGCTTCGTATTCCGCTCAATCATGCTCGTCTTAGCCATTCAGTCCTCCTGTCGCAGCTCGGCGAATTTGCCTTAGCTACGGAACGGAAAGTTCAAACCCTTCAACAAGGCACGTGCCTCATCATCGTTGCTGGCCGTCGTGCAAATGATGATGTCCATACCCAGCACGTCTTCGACCTTGTCGTAATCGATCTCGGGGAAGACGATATGTTCCTTCAACCCCATCGAGTAATTGCCTCTTCCGTCGAAGCTTTTCGCATCCAGCCCGCGAAAATCCCGAACGCGCGGCAGTGCGATATTCACCAGCCGGTCGAGGAACTCATACATCCGGCCCTTACGCAGCGTGACCTTGACGCCGATAGGCATGCCCTCACGCAGCTTGAAGGTCGCGATGGACTTCCGAGCCTTGGTAACGACGGGCTTTTGACCCGCGATTAGGGCAAGATCGGCAGCCGCCGACTGTACCTTTTTGGAATCGGCAACGGCCTGGCCGATACCCATATTGAGCACGACCTTGTCGAGCTGCGGCACCTGCATGACGTTCTTGTAGCCGAACTCTTTCGTGAGTTCGCCCTTGATCACGTCTGTGTACTGCGTCTTGAGCCGGGGAATGTAAGCCTGCTCAGGCATCGATGACCTCACCCGAACGCCTGGCAAAGCGCACCTTGCGTCCGTCCTTTAGAAACTTGTAGCCGACGCGCGTTGGCTTCCCGTCTTTGGGGTCCTCAAGCGCGATGTTCGAAATATTTACCGGGGCTTCCTTGGTAATGATGCCGCCTTCTTGCGTCGTAGTCTGACGCTGATGACGGCGCACCATGACAACACCCTGGACGATGGCGCGGTTCTCCGAAGGCATAACTTTCAGCACTTCGCCATGCTTGCCCTTGTCCTTGCCGGTGAGCACCACGACGTGGTCGCCCTTCTTGATTTTCACCTTCGGCATCAGAGCACCTCCGGTGCGAGCGATACGATCTTCATGTGCTTCTTAGCTCTGAGTTCGCGGGTTACTGGGCCAAAAATACGCGTGCCGACCGGCTCGCCTTGTGGATTGACCAGGACCGCAGCGTTGCGATCAAAACGAATGAGCGAGCCATCCGCACGGCGCACGCCAGTAGCGGTGCGCACGATCACGGCCTTCATGACCTGGCCCTTCTTGACGCGACCGCGCGGGATCGCCTCCTTGACGCTGACCACGACGGTATCGCCGATCGAAGCGTATTTCCGCTTCGAGCCGCCGAGCACCTTGATGCATTGCACGCGCTTTGCACCCGAGTTGTCGGCCACGTCTAGATTGGTCTGCATCTGAATCATGGCATTCGCCCTTGCTCAGGCCCGGCTGCGGGCCCATTCGTCAATTTCCTAAACTGCTGCCTGCTCGCGCGGCAGCACCACCCAACGCTTGTGCCTAGATATCGGCGCACATTCCTCGATCCAGACCTTCTCACCCACCTTGAACTCGTTGTTCTCGTCATGGGCGTGATAGTTCTTGGAGCGGCGCACCACCTTCTTGAACAGGGGATGCGTGAAGCGGCGCTCGACCTTGACCACGATGGTCTTGTCGCTCTTGTCGCTGACCACGACCCCAGGCAATACTCGTTTCGGCATCGTATCTGACCCTTATGCCTTCGCTGACGCGCTCTTTGTCTGCGCGACCGTCTTAATGCGCGCGATATCGCGCCTGATCTGTCTCACCCGCGCCGTGTTCTCAAGCTGCCCGGAGGCCACCTGGAAGCGTAGGTTGAACTGCTCTTTCTTCAGCTTAACCAGCTCGTCGTTGAGCTGATCAACCGTCAAGTCGTGCACCTGACTTCCCTTCATCGCCTAGCCCTCGATGCGCGCCACAACGCGCGTCTTGATCGGCAACTTGGCGGCAGCAAGCCGTAGCGCCTCGCGGGCGACCGGCTCGCCCACACCGTCGATCTCAAACATGATGCGACCAGGCTTGACCCTGGCCACCCAAAATTCCGGGGTACCCTTACCCTTACCCATGCGCACTTCGGTCGGCTTCTTCGACACCGGCACATCCGGGAACAGCCTGATCCAAACACGGCCCGCACGCTTCATCTGGCGGGTCATGGCGCGACGCGCGGCCTCGATCTGCCGCGCCGTGATACGGGCCGGTTCCTGCGCCTTCAGCCCGAACGTGCCGAAATTGAGCGTAGACGCACCCTTAGCGACGCCTTTGATGCGTCCCTTGTGGGCCTTGCGGAACTTTGTGCGTTTCGGTTGCAGCATAACTTTAAGCCTTAGCCTCGTCCCTTAGCGTTTCGCAGCGGAATCGCGGCGACCGCCGCCGCCTGAACGTCCACCTTCTTGGGCCTCAATCGCCCGGTTCTCCTGGGCCATGGGATCGTGCTCCATGATCTCGCCCTTGAAGATCCAAACCTTGATGCCGATGATTCCATATGCCGTGCGCCCAAGCGCAGTGCCATAATCGATATTAGCGCGCAGCGTGTGCAACGGCACCCGCCCCTCGCGGTACCACTCCGTGCGCGCAATCTCAGAGCCGCCAAGGCGGCCGCCGCAATTGATGCGAATACCAAGCGCACCCATGCGCATCGCCGACTGAACGGCGCGCTTCATGGCGCGGCGGAATGCAATCCGGCGCTCCAGCTGTTGCGCGATACCTTCCGCTACCAACTTGGCGTCAACTTCGGGCTTACGCACCTCAACGATATTCAAATGCACGTCGGAGTCCGTGATGCCGGCGAGTTCGCCGCGGAGCTTCTCGATGTCAGCGCCCTTCTTGCCGATGAGAATGCCCGGACGCGCGGTGTACACCGACACGCGGCACTTCTTATGCGGACGCTCGATGACGACCTTTGAGATACCAGCCTGCTTGCGCGAATTCAGAATGTGCTCGCGCATCTTCAAATCTTCATGCAGGAGCGTCGCGTACTCGCCGCGCGAAGCGAACCAGCGCGAATCCCAAGTGCGGTTGACGCCGAGCCTAAGCCCGATCGGATTGACCTTATGTCCCATCAGGCGGGCTCCTCGACTTGGCGCACGACCACGGTCATCTGCGCAAATGGCTTCAAGATGTGAGCGCCCCGGCCACGTGCCCGTGCACGAAGCCGCTTCAGCACCATATTCTTGCCCACATAGGCCTCTGCCACGACGAGGGCATCGACATCCAGGCCATGATTGTTCTCGGCGTTTGCGATGGCCGACTCCAAAATCTTCTTCACGTCCTTGGCGATGCGCTTGCGCGAAAACGTAAGATCCGCGAGCGCGCGATCGACCTTCTTGCCGCGGATAAGCTGGGCAAGCAGATTGAGCTTCTGCGGGCTCACGCGAATGAGCCGCACCATGGCCTTCGCTTCGTTGTCTTTGAGCGTGCGCTCGCGTTCCGGCTTACCCATTACTTCGCCCTCTTGGCCTTACGGTCGGCAATATGGCCGTGGAACGTACGCGTCGGCGAAAATTCTCCGAACTTGTGCCCCACCATGTCCTCGGTCACGAGCACGGGAACGTGCTTCTGGCCATTATGGACACCGAAGGTCAGCCCCACGAACTGCGGCAGGATAGTCGACCGGCGCGACCACATCTTGATGATGGCGTTCGACCCGCTGACGCGTGCCTTCTCCGCCTTCTGCAAGATATAGCCGTCGACGAACGGCCCTTTCCAGACTGAGCGTGACACGTGCGTTATCCCTTCTTCTTCTGATGGCGGCTGCGCAGAATGAACTTGTTCGACACTTTGTTACTGCGCGTGCGCTTGCCCTTGGTCGACTTACCCCAGGGCGTAACCGGATGCCGGCCACCAGAGGTACGACCTTCACCACCACCGTGCGGATGGTCGACCGGGTTCATGGCCACACCACGAACCACAGGCTTGCGCCCCTTCCACCGCATGCGCCCGGCCTTGCCGAACGACACATTGGAATTATCCGGGTTGGATACCGCGCCGACCGTCGCCATGCATTCCGCCGACAACATGCGCGTCTCGCCCGATTTGAGCTTCAAGATCGCATAACCCGCGTCACGACCAACAAGCTGAACATAAGTGCCAGCCGCGCGCGCAATCTGACCGCCCTTGCCCGGCTTCATCTCCACATTGTGGACGATGGTGCCGATCGGCATGGAAGCGAGCGGCATGGCGTTGCCCGGCTTCACATCTGCCGTCTCATCGGCAATCACCGTGTCGCCCGGCGCTAAACGCTGCGGCGCCAGAATGTAGGACAGCTCGCCGTCCTCATATTTGATCAGGGCGATGAACGCCGTACGGTTCGGATCGTATTCGAGCCGTTCGACAATCGCCGGCACGCCGCGCTTGGTACGCTTGAAGTCCACCACACGATAGGAGCGCTTGTGCCCCCCACCGCGGTGCCACATGGAGATGCGACCCTGGTTATTACGGCCACCGGACTTCGACAGTCCTTCGGTGAGCCCCTTAACCGGCTTGCCCTTCCACAGATGACTGCGGTCGACGAGCACAAGCTGTCGCTGGCTCGGCGTAGTGGGATTATATTTCTTGAGCGCCATCTCGTCAGATCCTCGTCGTCACGTCGATCTTGTCGCCTTCGGCGAGCTTGACGACAGCCTTCTTCACATCTTTCTGGCGCCCCTTAATTCCTCGGAAACGCTTCGTCTTGCCTTTGCGGGTCAGCGTATTCACGGCAAGAACCTTGACGTTGAACAGCTTCTCGACCGCGTTCTTGATCTGAGGCTTGGTCGCATCAAGGCGCACCTTGAACACCACCTGGTTTGCCTCCGACACCGCACTCGATTTCTCGGTGATGACCGGCGCGAGGATCACGTCATATGCAGAAAGCGGGATCATTTGAACCGTGCCTCCAGCGCCTCGAGCGCCGCCTTGGTCAGCACGAGCTTATCGTGCCGCAGAATGTCGTACACATTGATGCCCTGCACCGGTAGCACATCGACGCGAGGAATATTGCGCGCCGCGCGAGCAAAGCCGTCCTCGACCGTCGCGCCATCGATGATCAACGCCGAGACGAAGCCGAGCTTAGCAAAGCGCGACTTCAGCGCCGTGGTCTTGCCGTCCTTCAACTCGCAGCTATCGATCACGACCAGCTCCTCGGTCTTAGCCTTGGCCGACAGCGCATGCTTCAGCGCCAGGGCACGCACCTTCTTCGGCAGACCATGGGCAAAACTGCGCGGCTTTGGACCGAACGCCTTGCCACCGCCACGGAAGATCGGCGCCTTCTTACTGCCATGACGCGCCCGGCCGGTACCCTTCTGCCGGTACATCTTGGCCGTCGTCGCGTTGATCTCCGAGCGATCCTTGGAAGCCGAATTACCCGCACGCCGCTTGGCGAGCTGATAGCGCACCATGCGATGCAGGAGGTCGGCGCGCGGATCGAGACCGAACACATCGTCCGACAGATCCACCGTGCCCGCCTTCTTGGCGTCGAGCGTTGTTACGTCCGCCTTCATCACTCTTTATCCCCGCCGTCTGCCGGCTCCGCCGCTGGCGTCTCGGACGCCGCTGGCTCAGCCTGCTTTGCTGGCTTCGCATCTTCGGCTGCACCCCGGAACGCGCCTGGCTTCGGCGCCGTATCCGGCAATGCCCGCTTAACTGCATCGCGCAACAGCACCCAGCCACCCTTGGAGCCCGGCACCGCACCGCGGATCATGATCAGCCCACGATCGGCATCTGTCTTCACCACCCGCAAATTCTGCGTGGTGACGCTGACATCGCCCATATGGCCGGCCATCTTCTTACCCTTGAACACCTTGCCCGGGTCCTGGCTGTTGCCAGTCGAACCCAAGCTACGATGGCTGATGGACACGCCATGACTGGCCCGCAGACCGCTAAAACCGTGACGCTTCATACCACCGGCAAAACCCTTACCGATCGACGTTCCAGACACGTCGACAAACTGACCCTCGACGAAGTGGTCGGCGGTGAACTCCGCGCCCACATCGACCATGTTGTCCGGGCTCACGCGGAACTCAGCGACCTTCCGCTTCGGCTCCACATTGGCCACAGCAAAACTGCCGCGCTCGGAGCGCGTCAGACGCTTCACTTTCGCCCGGCCTACACCGAGCTGAAGCGCCGTATAACCATTCTTCTCTGCGGTGCGCTGGCCGACGACCTGGCAATTCTCAAGACGCAACACTGTCACGGGAATGTGCTCCCCTGCATCAGTGAAGATCCTGGTCATACCGACCTTTTGCGCGATGACACCTGATCGCATCGAACTTGTTCCTTGCCTCGTCCCGCGCGGCGCTAGAGTTTAATCTCGACGTCTACGCCGGCAGCGAGATCGAGCTTCATCAGAGCATCGACCGTCTGCGGCGTGGGGTCGACGATGTCGAGCAAGCGCTTATGCGTGCGAATCTCAAACTGCTCACGGCTCTTCTTGTCGATATGCGGACCACGGTTCACGGTGAACTTCTCGATGCGGGTCGGCAGCGGAATAGGACCGCGCACTTCGGCACCAGTACGTTTCGCCGTGTTGACGATCTCCTTCGTCGACACATCAAGAATGCGATGGTCGAAGGCCTTCAGCCTGATCCGGATATTTTGGCTCTTCATTTCGACAGCCTCAAATAAAGGAGCGCGCCGCTTCCGCGACCCGCCCTTAGGTCTCTTTCTACTCGATGATCGACGCCACCACGCCGGCGCCGACGGTGCG
>JAGPVD010000051.1 GCA_018067145.1 Methyloceanibacter sp. | reverse complement strand
TTCTGCCGCACATCGTCGAGGGGCCGGCGACCTGCGCCATCGCCACCGACGAGGACGGTTCGTGACAGTCCACTTCATCGGCGCCGGTCCTGGCGCTGCTGACCTCATCACGGTCAGGGGCCGCGACCTCATCGCGCGCTGCCCCGTCTGTCTTTATGCCGGGTCCATCGTGCCGAAGGACTTGCTGGCCTACTGCCCGGACGCTGCGCGCCTGGTCGATACGGCGCCGATGTCGCTGGACGAGATCGAAGCGGAATATGTCGCCGCCCATGACGCCGGGCACGACGTGGCGCGACTTCACTCAGGCGACCTCTCGGTGTTCAGCGCCGTCGCCGAACAAATGCGCAGGCTCGACGCCCGCGAAATTCCTTACACGGTGACGCCCGGCGTGCCCGCCTTTGCTGCGGCGTCCGCCGCGCTCGGACGTGAGCTCACCGTACCGGAAGTGGCGCAGAGCGTGGTGCTGACGCGCGTGCCGGGCCGCGCCTCGCGCATGCCCGAGGGCGAGACGCTTGCCGCCTTCGCCGCGACTGGCGCGACGCTTGCAATCCATCTCGCCATCCACGCCCTCGATAAGGTGGTCGAGGAGGTGACACCGTTCTACGGCGCCGATTGTCCTGTCGCCGTAGTGGCTCATGCGAGCTGGCCCGAAGAACGTATCCTGCGCGGCACGCTCGGCGATATTTGCGCCAAGCTCGCGGAGGCACCCATCGAACGCACAGCGCTAATCCTCGTGGGCCGGGCGCTCGCGGCTAGAGATTTTCGCGATAGCGCCCTCTATGACGCAGACTATCGCCGCCGCTTCCGGGGAGGTGCGGCATGAGAGCGTGCGAACGGCGCATGGCCGACCAACCTGCCATCGCGGTCAAACACGGCGATCTCGATCTCGACGGGCTTGCCGGAGACGACCGCCGCAGCCGTCTCGTGCGCGGCCCGCGCCACGGCATCGCCAAGAGCAATATTCTCGGCTTTGGCATGATCAAAAGCTTCCGCCGCGGTGTTAGAGGCGCGGATATGCGCGCTCAAATCAGGAGAACCGCCGGCGGTCTCGGCGAGCTTCGCCAAGGCTTCGAGATCGACGGAGCCGCGCTTGGAATGAAGATCAAGCAGGCCTTGAGCGAGCTTGGTCATCTTGCCGACACCGCCGGCAATGGTAACGCGCGCCACCGGATGGGCCTTCACATATTTCAGCGTGCCGCCGACAAAGTCGCCCATGTCGATCAACGCCGTCTCGGGCAGGTCGTGCATCTTTTGCACGGCAGCCTCGGAGGTCGAGCCGGTCGAGGCGGCGACCTGGGTGAGACCGATGGCTCGCGCGACATCGATGCCGCTATGGATCGAGTGGATCCAGGCGGCGCAGGAATAGGGCACGACGATGCCGGTGGTGCCGAGGATCGACAGCCCACCGACAATGCCGAGACGGCCGTTCAGCGTCTTAGCGGCCAGGGTTTCGCCGCAGGGGATCGCGATCTCCGCCTCAACATCGCCCGCATCGCCCTCGGCGGCGGCAATCTCGGCGATGGCATCGCGGATCATCTGCCGGGGCACCGGATTGATGGCGGGCTCGCCAGGTGGCACCGGCAAACCCGGTCGCGTCACCGTGCCGACGCCCTCGCCGGCGCGAAAGCTGACACCGGAGCCCGGCGCCCCTGGACGACCCGTCACCTGGATCAACGCGCCATGGGTCACGTCGGGATCGTCACCGGCGTCCTTGACCACGCCGGCTGTCGCCGCGTCGTCGCCGCGCGCCGTGGTGGCAAGCGCGAAGGACGGGCGCTGACCGCCGGGCAGTGTTACCGCCACGGGATCGGGAAAATCACCCGTGAGCAGGGCTACGTAAGCGGCCTTGGCGGCCGCCGTGGCGCAGGTGCCGGTGGTCCAACCCCGTCTCAGCGGCTGAGATTTGTCGTCCATACCTCCCGCTATAAAGCGCCCGAGGCCCGCCGTCACGGTAGGAGCGCGAGCCAGGGACCAAGGCGGAGATCGCGCTTATGACCGCGCCCGCGCTGATCGTCGCCGCGCCCCGCTCCGGCGCCGGCAAGACCACGGTGACCCTGGCCCTGTTGACGGCGCTGCGCCGCCGGGGCCTGGCGGTGCGAGCCGCCAAGGCGGGACCCGATTATATCGACCCAAGTTTTCATGCCGCCGCCACGGGGCGCGGAAGCATCAATCTCGATAGTTGGGCCATGCGCCCGGGGCTTCTCGACGGGCTAATGCAGGACGCAGGCGAGGATTGCGACGTCGCGATTATCGAAGGCGTCATGGGGCTGTTCGACGGGATCGGCGGCAAAGAAGGCCGGGCGGGCGCCACCTCGGACCTCGCCGCGCGCTTCGGCGTGCCCGTGCTGCTGGTCATTGATGTGTCTGGGCAATCTCTCTCGGCAGCGGCTATAGTACGTGGTTTCGCGTCTCATCATCCAGACGTTCGCATTGCCGGCGTCGTGCTCAACAAGGTGGGCAGCGATCGCCATGAACGTCTCGTAGCCGACGCCATCGCGGCCTTGGACATTCCTATTCTCGGCGCGGTGCCGCGCGATCAAGCCGTTGCCCTGCCAGAGCGCCATCTCGGCCTCGTCCAAGCGGGTGAGCATAGCGATCTCGATGCGCGCCTCGACGCTCTTGCGGATCTGGCCGAGCGCCATCTCGACCTCGACGCTATCCTGGCGTTGGCGACGCGTCCGAGCCTGTCATCACCGTCAGCGCAAGCGGCGTTGCCACCGCCCGGCATGCGCATCGCACTGGCGCAGGACGCCGCCTTCACCTTTGTCTATCCGCATGTCATCGCCGGCTGGCGGCAGGAGGGTGCGGAGATCATTCCCTTCTCGCCGCTGGCCGATGAAGCGCCGGCTGAAGACTGCGACGTGTGCTGGCTTCCCGGCGGCTATCCCGAGCTGCACGCGAGCCAGTTGGCTGCCGCGCAGAACTTTCGCGCCGGGCTCGCGCATTTTGCCGAGACGCGCGCCGTGCATGGGGAGTGCGGCGGCTACATGGTTCTCGGTGAGGGGCTGGAAGATGCGACCGGCGGGCGCCACGCCATGACCGGGCTGCTCGGCCACACGACGAGCTTCGCCCAACGCAAGCTTCATCTCGGTTATCGCGCAGCGCTACTTCTGTCAGATGGCGTGCTTGGGCCAACAGGAAGTGCACTGCGCGGACATGAGTTTCACTATGCAAGCCTGATCGAGACGGGGAAAGATGCGCCCTTCGTCGAGATCACCGACGGCGAAGGCAAGGCCCTTGGCACGACGGGCGGACGGCGCGGGCTCGTCAGCGGCACATTCTTTCACGCGATTGCCAGCGACTGACGGCTTACGCCGGCTTGTCGGACACCCTCGCTTCCTCGAAAGTCGCCATGCCAGTATGGCAAGCAAGTGCGGCGCGCAGCAAAAGCACGGCGACGGCAGCGCCAGAGCCTTCGCCAAGGCGCATGCCAAGATCGAGTAGCGGCTCCATTCCAAGATCTTGCAGCAGAAGCCGGTGACCGGCTTCCGCCGACACGTGGCCGGTGAGCGTATGATCCAGTGCGTCCGCGCGCAGCGCCTTTAACGGCGCGACTGCCGCCGTCGACACGATGCCATCGATCAGCACCGGGATGCGCCGATGACGCGCGGCGAGACACGCACCGAGAATCGCGGCGAGTTCGCGTCCGCCCAGCGCCGCAGCCGCACGCAGCGGATCGCCGAGCACATCTGCGTGATGCACCAGTGCCGTCTCAATAGCCGAGCGTTTGCGCGCAAGACCCTGATCGTCAACACCCGTGCCCGTTCCGGCGAAGCGGGCCCCGCCGCCGAACAACGCGCCCGACAGCGCCGCCGCCGCACTGGTGTTGCCGATGCCCATCTCGCCGAGAACGATGAGGTCAGCGTCGGGCGAGACATCTTCATATCCGGCCTCGACCGCCTCCAAGAACTCAGTCTCGGTCATGGCCGGGCTTTTAGTGAAATCCGCCGTCGGTATCTCGAGCGACAGCGCGACCACGCGAAGCTCGGCGCCCACTACGCCTGCGAGCTGGTTGATGGCCGCACCGCCATTGGCAAAATTGGCAACCATTTGCGCCGTGACCTCGGACGGGTAGGCGGACACGCCTTGCGCCGTGACACCATGATTTCCGGCGAAGACCATGATTTCGACCCGGTCGAGAGTCGGCGGGTTTCGGCCCTGCCAATGCCCTAGCCAGGCCACGGCCTCTTCCAGGCGGCCCAGACTTCCGGGCGGCTTGGTCAGCGTCGCTTCGCGCGCGGAGACGTCTTCCGCGATCCCTGCGTGACCCTCGGGGAGATCGAGGCAGGCGGCGCGTAACGCGTCAAATGAGGCAAAGCGGGTCATTTCAGCGTAGACTTCTAAGCTCTTAGCGACTGCAGCAAGCGCCCAGCATAGGGCGCGGGATCACGACGAGGGCGGGGATGGGCAGCATTACTACGGACATTTGGACGGGCCTAGCTTTTTGCACGCGACTGCCGCTCAAGCTTGGGAGCGCCTCGGCCGGCAACGGGCTAGCGCGGGCCGCATGGACCTTTCCCCTGATTGGCGTGCTGGTCGGCCTATTCGCCGCGCTCATCTATTGGCTCGCCGACGGGCTCGACTTGCTTCCCTTCGTTTCCGCCACGCTGGCAATCGTCGCGGCCCTGCTTCTCACCGGCGCCCTCCACGAAGATGGGCTGGCCGACACAGTGGACGGCTTCGGCGGCAGAACCAGAGAACGCAAGCTGGAGATCATGCGCGACAGCCGCACCGGCACCTATGGCGTCTCGGCGCTCGTGTCGTCCTTCATGCTGCGAGCCGGCGCCCTGGCCAGCCTCGTGGAGCCAGGCTTGGCGGCGGCGGCATTGATTGCGGCCCATGCCGGTGGCCGCGCGACCATGCCGGTGCTCATGCTGGTACTGCCCCGGGCGCGCCAGGATGGGCTGTCGGCGGAGGCAGGGAAGCCGCCACTCGGAAGCGTGATCGCCGCCGTCATGCTCGGAATGCTCGCGCTGGCGCTATGTTTAGGGCCCGCCACGGCGCTGGTCGCCGCGCTTCTGGTTGTGGCTGCGGTGGCCCTCATGGCCTGGCTAAGCGACCAACAGATTGGTGGGCAAACCGGCGACGTGCTCGGCGCGGTTGAGCAGGTGAGCGAGATCCTGATCCTGCTGGTCGCAGCGGCGATGCTCTAGAATTTATGGTGACTGAAACGATAGGGCGGCGCTAACGGGACGGAAACGGGACGCTGCTAGCTTGCACGAAATGAGAGTCTCGATAGACTTCACCCCAGGGAAGCGGCCTTGGCACCCCTACCAGTACCGCTATCAAACAGCGGCGCCTTTTGCCTTGTCCTATCACGTGGCCGCCACGCAAAGGCTTAGAGAGCGGCTGGTTTTCTCGCCGGGGCTAAGATAGACTCCGAAGTGCCGGGGGACGTTGGCGTTTTAGGAGCTCAACATGCGTCCCATCTCACTTGCCGCCATAGTGGTCATCTCGGGCTTCGCGTTCAGCGCGGGCCCGGCCAATGCCGGCCTACTTCCCAAGCTCGATACTGTCAGTAGCCAAGCCACAGCGGTCGAAACCGTCGGCTATTACCGCCGCCGGGGTTATCGCCCCCGTCGCTACCAGCGTCCCTATTATGCGCCCAGGCGCTACGGGTATTACGCACCGCGGCGCTATTACGGCTATCCGAGGCCCTATTATCGGGGCTACGGGTATCGGCCCTACGCACGGCCCTATTACCGGGGCTATGGCTACCGGCGTCCTTATTACGGTCGCCGCTACTGGTAGTCGCCCTCGCAGACCTGGTTCAGGACCGGCGGCCGGCTGAGCGTCGCCGGTCCTGTTTCCTTTTTTCGCAAAGCGCAAAACAGGGGTGACGGTGCGCCTGCCCGTTGTGGCAGAGTGCGCCCGTGACCGTTCCCACTGATCCCATATCCGCCCGCGCGCTCGACCTGGCGCGCGCTGCCCTGTCCCGCCCCGGGGCGCCTGCGGCGTTGCCCGGCCGCCTTCTCGTGGTCGACGTGGAACGGCAGACCGCGACTTGGCTCGAAGACGGGCGCACCGGCACGAGCTGGCCAGTTTCGACAGCGCTGAACGGAATCGGCGGTGCAGAGAACTCATTCAAGACACCGCCAGGGTGGCACCGCATCGCGCAACGGATCGGCGAGGGCGCGGATCCCGGCACCGTGTTCGTGTCGCGCGAACCGACTGGCGAGACCTGGAGCGGCGATTGCGACAGCAACGATCCGATCCTGACGCGCATTCTCACCCTTGATGGTCTGGAAGACGGGGTCAATCGTGGACCGGGGTACGACTCGCTCGAGCGCTACATCTATCTCCACGGCACCAACCGGGAGGACTTGATTGGCCGGCCTGTTTCTCATGGCTGCGTGCGCCTATCGAACGCGGATGTCTGTGCGCTCTTCGGCCGCGTCCGCGAAGGCGACATAGTGCTGGTCGCACCGCCCGAGACGTCCGCCATCCCAAATGCGAAAGGCACCAACCGCTTTCACTATGCCGGGCTCGGTGGTTCCGGCATGAGCGCCATCGCCCAGTTTCAAGCGATGACCGGCGGGCAGGTGAGTGGCAGCGATCGCGCCTTCGACAACGGCGAGCGGGCGGCCCTCCGCGCACAATTCGAAGAGCTCGGCATCGCGGTAATGCCCCAGGACGGCAGCGGCATTGGCGAGGACTGCGCGGCGCTCGTCGTCTCGACCGCGGTCGAGGAGAGAGTGCCGGACTTCGCCGCGGCCAAAGCGAGGGGCGTTCCCATCGTCCACCGCTCGGAGATGCTGGCCCATTTCGTGGTGCAGACCCGCTCCATCGCGGTGACCGGAACCAGCGGTAAGTCGACGGTGGCCGGCATGATTTTTGAAATTCTACGCGGCGCGGGCCGCGACCCATCCGTCATCACCGGCGGCGATCTCCCTTTGCTGCAAACGGAAGGTCTGCCGGGCAATGCGTTTGCCGGACGCTCCGACCTTCTCGTGGTTGAGGCCGACGAGAGCGACGGATCATTGGTGCGCTATTCGCCCGCCATCGGTGTCGTACTCAATCTCCAGCGCGATCACAAAGAACTGGAGGAAGTGGCGGCGATGTTCGCCACGTTGCGTGCGCGCTCACGAGAGGCCCTGGTCGTGGGCGATCAGGAAAATCTTGATCAGTTCGCTGGTGGTGCGTTGCGTTTTGGTCTGACCGAGCGCGCCGACATCCGCGGCGAAGACGTCGAGCTTGGCGCGGAGTCCAGCCGCTTCCGGGTGCAGGACACAACATTCGAGCTGCCCGTTCCCGGCGAGCATAATGTGTCCAACGCGCTGGCGGCCATCGCCACGGCCCACGCAGTTGGTGTTTCGCTGGCTGAGATGGCGGAGCCACTGTCCAATTTCTCGGGTATCGGTCGTCGGTTCCAAACGGTCGGCACGGCGCGCGGCGTCGAGGTGGTGGACGACTTCGCCCATAACGCCGAGAAGATCGCCGCGGCAATCCGCACCGGACATTTGCGGGCCAAGCGCGTGTTGGCGATCTACCAACCGCATGGCTACGGACCTACACGTTTTTTGCGCCAGGACTTCATCACGACCTTCTCACGCGAACTCACCTCCGAGGATCGTTTGTGGATGCTCGAAGTGTTCTATGTGGGAGGCACGGCTAAGCGTGACTTTTCGGCTGCCGGCATCGTGGATGAGATCAAGGACCAAGGCACGCGTGCAGAATTCGCGCCGTCGCGGAAATGGCTGATAGACCGCATCGCCGAAGTAGCAAGAGACGGCGATCTCGTACTGGTAATGGGCGCCCGCGATCCATCGCTTACAGCGTTCGCGCGCGACATTCTCGGCAAGCTCGACGCGTAAGCCAGCGTAACGTCAGTTCCCGAAGAGTCCCGAAATAAGACCGCCTAGGCCGCCGCCGGTCTGCTGATTTGCCCGCCCCCGATTGCGCGTGCGCATGTTCGCCTCGGCGATCACCGGGTCGGCCGGAGCACTGAATTTGACGGGCTTGTCGAACAATTTCGGCGCCATGCGGCCGTCGAGACCATAGATATCTGCGAAGGTCTGCAATCTGCCGTCTTCCCCAACAGTCAGGGTGAAATAGGTGAGGTGCACAGGCACGGGCCGTCGAAGCGCGATCACTTTGTTTTCGCCCTGCGCCACCAGGGCATTAATCTTAGCCGCCGACCAGCCTTGGTCTTCGGCGAGCAGCAGAGCCGCGAGACGCGCGGGCTGATGCACGCGAATGCAGCCATGGCTGAACGTGCGCACTCTCTCGCCGAACAAGTCGCGCTGGGGCGTATCGTGCATGTAGATGGCGTGCTTGTTGGGGAAGTTGAACTTGAACTGACCGAGCACATTGGTGGGACCGGACGGCTGGGTGAACGTGTATTTATGGATGCTGACCTTGTTCCAATCCACTTCGTCGGGATTGATTGGTTGCCCCTTGAGGCTCACCCGAATTTTATGACGCCGCAGGATCGCCGTGTTGGACTGGCCGAAAAGGGTCTTCGGCTTCTGTAGATTTGGCGCGAGATCCTCGTTCAAGATCGTCGGCGGCAAAGTCCAATCCGGATGAACCACGATGTTGCGCATAGATGCGGAGAAGAACGGCGTCGCGTATTTGAGCTGACCGACAATGGTCTTCTCCTGATAGATGTTCCTGCCATTCTTCACGACGCGGGTGTTGAACTCCGGCACGTTGTTCCAGACGTGAAGGGAACCAAGCTGCCGCGGCATCCAGCGCCATCGTTCCATGTTGATGGCGATAAGTTGAATATCCCGCGTGTTGTTGTTGGCGCGCGCTTTGACCAGCGCGGCCTGCAACCGCTTGAACTGCTCATGCTGTGGATGGAGCGATACAAGGATGTCGCTCGGTGCGTCGGCGGCTGCGAGATCAGCGAGCACGGTCTTCGGATCGCGCAAACTCGGCCTCTGATCGAACAGATTGCTGATCCGGCTCGGTGTCAGGCGGCCCCCTTGA
>JAGPVD010000039.1 GCA_018067145.1 Methyloceanibacter sp. | reverse complement strand
CAATGGTTCACGAGGCAATTGGCGAGTAGACCAGTCTCATCGGCCTTGTCAGAGTAAATTAGCTTGAGCCACCTGGCGAGGATACTTAGCCTCCGGCGATGCCCGCAAAAGAGAACTTCGCGGAGCCAAAGGCTCGGGGAGTCAACTATCGTTGGTTGCGGGGGCTCGCAGCCACCTTGATTTGCAGCTTCAGGAACTGCTCGCGACAATCGTCCTGACATAGCCATTAGCTGAGAGCGCGGTTCGTGGATGTCCGCTTCACCCTCATGAGCGGACATGGTCAGCGCCGGCGTCTATGTCTGCTACGTGCCAATAGAAGACATTAGCTTGTCCTGTATTGCTGGGAGCGGACAAAACAGCCCCGGCGCTGGGAGAAGAGAAGAGCGCCGGGGTTATTAGTTGAGGTGCGCGGGCAGCGTCGACTATTTCCGCACACCCGCAAACAGAGCGCCGGTCAAATCAAGCCCGCTAGAGATCACGGGCACACGCCGCATCGAATCCGGCCGGCAGAGCGAGCACGGTGACCTCGTCGTCGCCGGCGGTAGTGTCGCGGGCGTAGAGCTCCGGGATCACCACCAGCTGCGCGCCGTCGGCGCTGCGCCGGACCGCGAGGTCGGCGGGGCCATTCAGGTCAGAGGCGGTGCCACCCGGCTGGAGCGCGAGAGTGGTGGCAATTTTGCCTCCGCAGTTGACCGTAACCTTGCCGGGAATGTCGCCACGAATCTGGGCGTTTAGCATCACGCCTCCAGCGGTGAAGTCGAGGCCGTCGAGCGCGCCCAGGTCTCCGTCGACCGGCGGCGGGAGCTCGTTGTTGGCGATATCCTCTTTGGTCAGCGCGTAGATGCCGCCATTTGCTGGGTCGGCCAAACCGGCGAATGCCCCGACAGTGTTGACGTAGACCTTGCCGTCGGTCGGTGAGACCTCGACCCCGTCAGGATTGCCGGGGATATCCAGGAACATCGGCGGATCGGTCGGCACCCCGCCGTCCGCGAGAACGTCCAGCGCGCTGTGCGGGATCATCCAAAGGCCGCTCTTACCCTCGAACGGCGGGTCAAACTGACCGCCCCCGATTGCGCTGTCGGTGACGTAGACGTTGCCATCGGCGTCGAACCCCAGCGCGTTGATCATGATGATCGGGCTGCCGTTGATCTGCTCAAACACCGATCCCTGGCCGGTATCGATCTCGCCGAGCACTTCACCGGCGTCGTTGAAAGCCAGAAGCTTACTGCGCATGCGGGTCGGGTCCTTGACCACCTGACCGTTGTTATCGACGAGTGGCGCCGATCCCGTGCATAGAAAGATCGTTCCGGCCGGAAACTTCTCTGTAGCGACTGGCAGGACGCCCATGCCGAGCGGCCCGGTCAAGCCGCTGATCAGCTTCTTCTCGATTATCGCCAGCTCACCGTTGGCCTTGACGTCCAGCTTGCTGATGTATCCCGCGCCCTCGACCCATCCAAAGTCTTCGGAAAGATCGCCGGCCTCAGCAGCATTAGAGACGAACACATGGCTACCATCGGCGCTGAAAATCGCGCCTTCCGGATTGTCGAATTCCTTGAGCACCTGAAGGATCACCGCGGGTGACGGGTGGACCCCACCGTGTATCTCTGCCGCGACGCTACGATTGTTGGCCCCGGTGCATGCGAATAGCGCCGCGAGGGCGATCGCACCCGCGAAGCGGGAGTTCGCTATTTCTTCTGCCAACATTGAAAGCTGGGTAAAACGGAGCGCTAACATTGGGAATCTCCTTTTCGAGTCTTGACGGCTCAAGACCATCTTGAGTTAAAGGAGATTCTGCATCATCGCTCCGATAATCGCTGTGGCATTTGCCACAAGTATGATTCCAGGCGTTGTCAGAGCAAAATTCTAAATACTTGGAGCTGCCAGCGAACCGCTCAGATCGACCCGGAGAAATGCAGGAAAATCAATGGCCGCGAAATCCGGTTCTGACGTTTTGGCAAAGTAAACGAATTTGCTCTGACAATGCCTCGAGCCGACATGCGTAGCGTCCAAGTCTACGTCCGCCAAGGGCCAATGGTGGACTCGCCTATGTTGTGACCGACATGCTATCGCCTCTGATTTTGCTATCTTATTTGGAGAAAAACGCGCACGATATCTCCCACTTAGTGGGCGCGTTCGTGGGAGAAGGAGACCAAAGCAGTGATGCTGGTCCCACCCACTTCCATCGATACGGCGACTCCGTGCAACACGGAAGCCAATGGAGCGATTTGTGCTTCAATCAGAGCGCATCACATTAGGAAGACAGTCCGTCCAATCACTTTACATTTCGCGACCTTCCCAGCTTCTGACGGAAGGCACTCGGGCTCTTTTTAAGCGCACATTATTCGTCACCATTCAGGGAGCACAAGATGGGGTTTCTTGAGGTGGTTACGCTCGCGACGGCGCTGCTCCATCGCGAGAAGCGCATTTCTTGTCGCACACTCGCCCGGCTTTTCGAGCTCGCTGATGCATGCTGTGAGGACCTGAAGTTCGAACTTGTGCACGCAAAACGGTTGGCGCTGGAGCATGAAGATGGAGTTCTGATCTGGGCTGAACAGCCCGAGATCACCATTCATGAGCACCTTCCTGCATCTGAAGTATGTGAAGTGCGTGCACTTCCACAGGCGATCGAACGTCCAGAGCCGGAAGTGCCTCTAGCCGAAATCACGTCGGCTGAGGCTGAACGCCGGCAGTTGACCGTCATGTTTTGTGATCTGGTCGGATCGACAGAGCTGTCGACTCGTTTGGACCCAGAGGATCTTCGGGAGATCATCCGCGGCTTTCAGGATACCTGTTCCAAAATCATCGATTCGTTTGACGGTTATGTCGCCCAATTTTTGGGTGACGGTATCCTAGTCTATTTCGGCTATCCCAGGGCCCATGAGAATGACGCCGAGCGGGCTATATTGAGCGGCCTCGGCATTATTGAAGCGTTGGCCGACTTCGAGCCGAAGAGCGACAGGGATATCAAGCCGAGTGTGCGGATTGGCATCGCCACAGGCCTCGTCGTAGTTGGCGAAAGCATTGGTGAGGGATCCGCGAAAGAAATGACGGGAACTGGTGAAACCCCGAACATTGCTGCGCGCTTGCAGGGCATGGCCAAGCCGAACACGATGGTCATCGGCTCGGCGACGCACATACTTGTCGAAGCGACATTCAGATGTGAGGATCTCGGCGCTCTTGAACTGAAAGGCGTCGCCGAGCCGATGCACGCATGGCAGGTCGTTGGACTTGCCAATGCCGAACGCGAGGTGGAGGAGAGCGGTGCGGCAGACAGCTTCCCACTGGTCGGTCGCGACGAAGAGCTCGGCCTGCTTTTGCGCCGCTGGGCACAGAGCAAGGACGGCCACGGTCAGGCAGTGCTGATCAGTGGCCAGGCCGGCATCGGTAAAACGGCCCTGGCCGAAACGGTGGGTGCCCAGGCGAAGAAAGAAGGGTTTGCCCGGACTACGTTCCACTTTTCCCC
>JAGPVD010000036.1 GCA_018067145.1 Methyloceanibacter sp. | reverse complement strand
ATGGTGAGGCTTCTTCTGTTTTGGCCAACGCTCCCAACAACTCCGGCAGCTTAGCAACATTCAAAGCAATGCGCCGCGCCTCGTCGAAGGTCAGCACCTTGGCAATGTCAGCGCCCCACAACACTATCAAGCACGCCAAATGCAACAGAGAGGCTGATGGGCTTTAGAACTCCGGGCTCCTCCGGCGGCGCAGCGCCGTCTGGCGATGGCGGGCGCTGAAAGGCCCGCTTTAACCTTTTGTTAAAGGGATCAATGGCACTAGCGCCAGATGCACATTTCGAGGCTAAAGACGATAAACAGTTTCGACGCCGCCGTGATGGTGGCGGTCGGTATCATCGCGGTGCAACTACTCTTCGGTTAGCAACACAGCTTGCTCGCGTGTCTCGCGTGCGTAGACGTAGACGAGGGCTTGGCGTCTTCCCATAGGCTTCCCAACGGCAATTCCTGGGAAGATGGGAGGCTCTAAAACACCGCTAAGTCTTTGATTTAATGGTGCCGCCGGAAAGAATCGAACTTTCGACCTCGTCATTACCAATGACGCGCTCTACCACTGAGCTACGGCGGCTTGTATTGACCGGTGGGGTCAGCACGGACGGCGTGATCCCGATATGCCGGACCGGCCTGATGTGCGGCGCGCAAACTGCCATAGCAGGGCAGTCCGTGCAAGGCGCAGAACCGGGCGTCCTCAAAGGCTTCGTTCGGGCTCTCGGATGCTATATGGAGTGCCACCATGGCCGGGCAGAGAGACCACAAGAGCGCGGGCGATAAGCCCCAGGGGGGTGAGGGAACCACTGAGGCCCGCCGTGCCCGGCTTGAGCAGGAGCTTCGCGCTAACCTGTTGAAGAGGAAAGCACAAACCCGGGCTCGCAAAGCCCCGCCATCCCCTCCGAAAGAGGGGGGACAGACTAAAGGCTAGCGGAGTAGACTGGCCGCTTGCCACCTGGCATTGAGGGGGTCTCTAAGCACCTCAACGGGGATTTTTGCCAAAGCGCGAGGGATCAACCCGCGCGAGGGAGCCACATCGTTATGGACCGTATCCGCATTGTCGGCGGCCAGCGCCTGCAGGGCACCATAGCCATTAGCGGCGCTAAGAACGCCGCGCTGCCCCTGATGATCGCCAGCCTTCTCACCCGTGAGACGCTGACGCTCCACAGCATGCCGCGCCTCGCCGACGTCACGCTTCTTGGCCGCATCCTCGGCAATCATGGCGTCGACATCACCATTGCCGGCAAGAAGGCCGGCCAAAGCACGAGCGACGGCCAGACCTTCCGCCTGACCTCGGGCGACATCGTCGACACTACGGCGCCATACGAGATGGTCGCGCGTATGCGGGCGAGCTTCTGGGTACTGGCGCCAATTCTGGCCCGTTGCGGCGAGGCCAAAGTGTCCTTGCCGGGCGGCTGCGCCATCGGCACGCGGCCCGTTGATCTCCACCTCTCAGCGCTTGAGGCGCTTGGCGCCGAAATCGAGCTTGAGGGCGGATACGTCATCGCCAAGGCGCCGAAGGGGCTTGTCGGCGGACGAATTCATCTCGGCAAGGTCTCCGTCGGCGCGACCCATAATGCTTTAATGGCCGCTGTGCTGGCCCGTGGCGACTCGGTCATCGAGAACGCCGCCCGCGAGCCCGAGGTCGCTGACCTCGCCAACTGTCTGGTCAAGATGGGTGCGAAGATCGAGGGCATCGGCACCGACACCATGCATATCGAGGGCGTGACCTCTCTGCATGAAGCCGAGCACACGGTTTTGCCCGATCGTATCGAGACTGGGACTTATGCTATGGCGGCCGCCATCACCGGCGGCGAAGTGTTTTTGGAAGGGGCCCGGCCCGATCTCCTGCGCGAGGCGCTTCAGCTTTTGCAAGGAAGCGGGGTCGAGGTCGAGGAGACGGCGACCGGAATTCGGGTTGCCCGGAACGGCAGTGGTTTGGAGGCCGTTTCCGTGGAGACCCAGCCATTCCCTGGCTTCCCCACCGACTTGCAGGCCCAGCTCATGGCGCTGATGTGCACGGCTCGCGGCGTTTCCGAGGTACGCGAGACCATCTTCGAAAATCGCTTCATGCATGTGCAAGAGCTTGCCCGGCTTGGCGCCAATATCGACCTGAATGGGGACACCGCCCTTGTCACCGGCGTGGAGGGCCTAACCGGGGCGCAGGTCATGGCTACCGATCTGCGCGCGTCCGTTTCGCTGATCATCGCCGGGCTCGCCGCGCAAGGCGAGACGCTGATTGGCCGCGTCTATCATCTTGATCGTGGCTTCGACCGCATTGAGGAGAAGCTCCGTCAATGCGGCGCCCAGATTGATCGGCTTTCCGGCTGACCCTGGCTAGGTTATTCCTACGTCTTCAATCCCGAAGCGTGGTACGCCCACGAAAAATGAGGCCACCCTTTCCGCCATGACGCTTTTAAAGCTGCTCGCACTCGATGAAGAAGACCTCGCGGTCGTGTCATCGCATCTTCAGGATGCCGTGGTGCGTGCGGGCGATGTCGCCTATCTGCCCTCGCAGAAGCGCTTCGCCGCAGTCGTCAACCGCTTCGACTGGGAGAGCGCGTCTGAGCAGAACAGCAAGGACTACCAGCGCTGCCGGACCGCGCTGAGATTCGACCGTGTGCTCAGCGCCAAGCACATGGACCTTAAGCCCGACAAACCGGATCGCGTCCTGTCACTGCTCGCGATTGGCTTCGAGGCCGACGACGCGCCGAGCGGCCAGGTTACGTTGACCTTTTCCGGCGGTGTGTCGATCCAACTTGAAGTCGAGTGTCTAGAGGCAGAGATGAGAGATCTCGGGCCTGCGTGGAGCACGCGCAACAAGCCGGATCATCCGGGCGAGGGCGCTGAAGGCTCCGAAGAGCCCAAGGCTCCCGGCCTATAGGAACTTTTGCCATGGCTAAGACGCTCGATACGCGCGACAGCGATTTCGAGGAGCGCTTCACCGCGCTGCTCGGTGAGAAGCGGGAATCCTCGGCCGACGTCAACGATGTCGTAGCCAAGATCATCGTCCGTGTGCGCGAAGAGGGCGATGCTGCACTGATCGACCTCACCGCGAATTTGGACGGCCTCGACCTCAGTAAGGTTGGCATCGCCATCACGCCTGCGGAGATCGAAGCGGCTCAAGCGCAGGTGGATGCCGAGACGGTCGCCGCGCTCGAACTGGCGCATGCGCGCATTCTCGACCATCACCGCCGGCAAGTGCCGGAGAGCCAGTTCTACACCGACGCGAACGGTGTCGAGATCGGCCAGCGCTGGACGCCGGTAGCTTCGGCCGGACTCTATGTTCCCGGCGGCACGGCGAGCTATCCGAGCTCTGTCCTGATGAACGCGGTTCCCGCCAAGGTCGCGGGCGTCAAGCGTCTGGTTATGGTCGTGCCGACGCCGAAGGGCGAGTTGAGCCCGCTAGTGCTGGTCGCCGCGAAGCTTGCCGGCGTCGATGAAATTTACCGCGTAGGCGGGGCCCAGGCGGTCGCGGCGCTTGCGTTTGGTACGGAAACCATCCGCCCCGTGGCCACAATCGTGGGGCCGGGCAACGCCTATGTGGCCGCGGCCAAGCGTCAGGTGTTTGGCCAGGTGGGCATCGACATGGTGGCGGGGCCATCCGAGATCGTGATCATCGCCGATGGCGAGAACGACCCGGCCTGGATTGCCACTGATCTTTTGGCGCAGGCCGAGCATGATGCTGCCGCCCAGTCGATCCTCATCACCGACGATGCGGACTTTGCCCGCGCCGTGACGGAGGCGGTGGAGGTGCAGCTTGCGACGCTGCCGCGTGCCGAGACGGCGCGGGCAAGCTGGGAAGAATTCGGCGCCGTGATACTCGTGGGCAGCCTCGAGGAGGCACCCGCCATCGCCGACCGGCTGGCGCCTGAGCATCTGGAAATCGCCACCGCGGACCCAGACGCGCTCGCCGCCCGCATCAACGACGCAGGTGCCATCTTTGTCGGCCGCTACACGCCCGAAGTGATCGGCGACTATGTTGCCGGCACCAATCACGTATTGCCGACGGCGCGCAGCGCGCGCTTTGCATCGGGGCTTGGCGTGCTCGACTTCATGAAGCGCACCTCGGTCCTCAAGCTCGATGTCGAAAGCCTGAGGGTGCTTGGCCCCGCCGCCATGGCGCTCGCCCGGGCCGAAGGTCTCGAGGCTCATCGCCGCTCCGTGGCCATCAGGCTGAATTTGCCGGAATAGACATGACAGATGAACAAGAAGAACGGTCATGGCCGGAAACTGCGCGGCTTATCGAGGTCTCCCTCGATGAGGCCTCGCTCGGCCGTGATAACGCCGACGTCGAGCATGAGCGCGCGGTCGCCATTTTCGATCTCATCGAGAAGAACAACTTCGCGCTTGAGGGCCATGAGGCGGGCGGCCCTTACAACTTGCGCCTGTCGCTGGCCGACAATCGCCTCGTGTTCTCGGTGAGCGACGATGGGGACGAGCCGCTGAAGCATGTGATGCTGTCACTGTCGCCCTTCCGTCGCATCGTCAAAGACTACTTCTTGATTTGCGACAGCTACTACGCCGCCATCAAGACCCAGCCCGCTTCCAAGATCGAGGCCATCGACATGGGGCGGCGCGGTCTGCACGACGAGGGCAGCGATCTCCTCATGGAGCGGCTCAAGGGTAAGATCGCCGTGGACATCGCTACCGCAAGGCGCCTGTTCACGCTGCTCTGTGCGCTCCACTGGAAGGGCTGAGGCTTTGGGTGTGAGCGCCGATTTTCCGGGTGCTGTCCTCTTCGCCTGTAGCCGCAACGCCGTCCGCTCGCCCATGGCTGCCGCCATCCTGAAACACCTCGCGGGCGATCGCGTCTATGTGGCATCCGCCGGCGTGCGCCCGGGTGAGCCAGACCCCTTTGCCATCGCCGTGATGAAAGAGATTGGCATCAACATGTCGGCGCATGTGCCGGTGTCCCTGGCAGGGGTACATGACACGTCGTTCGATCTCATTGTCGCCTTGGCGCCGGAGGCCCATGACCAGGCGCTCGGCCTGGCCCAGGGCTATGCGGTCGATGTAGAATATTGGCCGACGCCGGACGCTACTTTAGCGACGGGGGCTCGCGAACAGGTCCTCGATGCTTATCGCGTCATCCGCGACGGACTGTTCGTCGAGATCAAGACGCGCTTCGGGCTTTCCGGTGCGCCGGGGCTGGATCAACAATGAGAGAAAGGCAATAAACCCCGATGGATCGGTCGGGATTATGATCTCGGTCAATTGCCCTAGAACGTAAGCTATAGCGGTTCATGGCTTCCGCTCGCAAGATTGTGGCTAGGATTGGGGAAGAAAAAGCGGCGGCAGGCCCAAATGGAGCGGGCTGCCGCGTCTGAGCGCCGCAATATCCTTGATTTTACGTGGCGGGGCGACCATTCTCCGCCGCAATCCAGGATGCGGAAGGAGCCTTATGGCGAAGGAAGAATTACTCGAATTTCCAGGGGTCGTCAGTGAACTGCTCCCGAACGCCACCTTTAGGGTCAAGCTCGAGAACGACCACGAGATTATTGCCCATACGGCGGGACGGATGCGCAAGAACCGAATTCGGGTGCTTGCAGGCGACAAGGTTCTAGTCGAGATGACACCCTATGATCTCACTAAAGGTCGGATCACTTACCGGTTTAAGTAGCAGACTTGGTCTGACGCGGAAGCATTCCGCGAAGGCCGAGCCTGTGACGACGACGGCGCAGAAGGCGAAAGCCCCAACGCGGCCGCCGCGTCGGCGCATGCCTATGCCCGGGTCGAGCTTCCGGCCTAAGCTCGTGCTCGCCTCCGCTTCGCCGCGGCGGCTCCAACTCCTAGAGCAGGCCGGCATCCCGCCAGACGCGCTCCGCCCGGCTTCCGTCGATGAGAGCGTGGCCAAGGGCGAAGTCCCGCGCCACATCGTGCGCCGGCTCGCCCGCGCCAAGGCCGAAGCCGCGCTAAAGATCACCCGTGCCGATCCTGAGCTCGCCAAGGCCTTTCTGATTGCCGCCGACACAGTAGTGGCCGTGGGGCGCCGCGTGCTTGGTAAGGCCGAATTGGAGCATGAGGCCGCCGACGCGCTGCGCCTGCTTCGTGGCCGTGCCCACCGGGTTCATACCGCCATCTGCTTGGTCACGCCGGAAGGGCGCTGGCGCGAGCGCGTTGTCGAGACGCGGGTCCGCTTCCGCAATATCTCCGACCAGGAAATCGGCGCCTATCTCGCCAGTGGCGAGTGGAAGGGCAAAGCCGGCGGTTACGCTATTCAGGGGATAGCCGGCGCCTTCGTGGTGAAGCTCGTCGGGTCATACACCAATGTCGTCGGCCTGCCGCTCACCGAGGTGGTGAGCCTATTGGCGGGCGAGGGCTATCCGGTGAGCTTGTTATGGCTCTCGAAGGCTGAGGTCGAGACGGAGTGACCGCGCCGTCACCCAAGCCGGCGGAGGGGAAGACCTCTGGCCGCTGTCCGATCTGCACCAAGCCCACATCGAAAGAGCATCGTCCGTTTTGCGGCAAGCGCTGCACCCAAATCGACCTTGGACGTTGGCTCAATGGAAGCTACGCCGTCCCCGGCGAGCCGACCGGCAATATCGACGACGGCAGGTTTGACGACGAGGACTGAAAGGGCCATCGCCGGTCTCGACAGGGGCGGGGCGATTTCCTATAAGCCAGGGCCTTGTGTGGGGGGCGCGCCTTGGCGATGAACTCATCCCCTCACCAAATGTCTAAAACTAGGCCCAGGTAGCTCAGTTGGTAGAGCAGCGGACTGAAAATCCGCGTGTCGGTGGTTCGAATCCGCCCCTGGGCACCATGTTTTCAATGACTTACGTTTTGAGACCTTGTGCCTTATTAGCCTAAGGTAACGCCTAAGGTAACAACTGCCTCAGGGAGGCATTGTCAGAGTAAATTGGCTTGAGCCGAGCAGGGGCATCCCT
>JAGPVD010000033.1 GCA_018067145.1 Methyloceanibacter sp. | reverse complement strand
GCCTACGCGAGACGCCGCGCCGCGTGACTTCCGCCTATGACGAATTCTTCTCTGGCTATGACGACTGCCCCATCGACGTGCTGTCGCGCACTTTCGACGAAGTGGCCGGCTACGACGACATCGTGATGCTGCGGAACATTGAACTTCACTCGCACTGCGAGCACCACATGATCCCGTTCATCGGCAAGGCTCATATCGCCTACTTCCCGACAGATCGGGTGGTCGGCATCTCCAAGCTCGCTCGCGTGGTCGAAGTGTTCGCCCGCCGCTTGCAGACGCAGGAGACCATGACCGCTCAGATCGCCGAGACCATCGACCGGGTGCTGAAGCCCAAGGGCGTGGCGGTGATGATCGAGGCCGTGCATCAGTGCATGTCGATCCGCGGTGTCCGCAAGCCTGACGTGGCGACGATCACCACGCAGTTCACCGGCATCTTCAAGGAAGATCCCGCGCAGCAGTCGCGCTTCATGATGCTTGCGGCCGAACGCGGCCGTCCATAACGCGCGGGGGGGGGGACCCGCGAAGGAATAGATCGCGGTGACCAAACCCGAAATCTTCGCCAAGACCGAAGACAAGACCGAGCTCGAAGAGGGAGCGCTCTTCGCGCCGAATTTCGACGCGAACGGTTTGCTGCCCGCTATCGTCACTTCCGCCGAGACCGGCGAAGTGTTGATGTTCGCCTATATGAATGCCGAGGCATTGGCGCTGTCGATCAAGACGGGTGAAGCTCACTATTGGTCGCGAGCGCGGCAAGCCCTTTGGCGCAAAGGTGAGACGAGCGGCAATTGCCAGCACATCGTCGAGATGCGCACAGACTGCGATCAAGATGTCCTCTGGCTGCGAGTTGAGATGGCGGGCTCCGGCGCATGCTGTCACACCGGCCGCAATTCCTGTTTCTATCGCGCGGTTCCCCTCGGCGCGAATTCCACCGGTGCACTCGTTCCCGTGGACGCCGAGCGTCAGTTCGACCCGGAGGCCGTCTACGGCCACGCTGACGCCGCAAAGGGAACCTTAAAGACTCCATAGTACTGACCTAGATGGTTGGACACAGCACGCGGCCAGCTTTGGAAACGCCAAGAGCGCCGCCTGTGGTTCTCCGTCGCGGGACATCGATCCGGCATGAGGCTCACGACATGGCACGACCAGTTATCGGCTTGGCGCTTGGGGGAGGCGCCGCACGTGGCTGGGCTCATATCGGCGTATTGCGCAGCCTGATGGCGGCCGGTCTTGAGCCTGACATCATCGCCGGCACGTCCATCGGCGCCGTGGCTGGCGCGTCTTACGTTACCGGCAAGCTCGACGCGCTCGAGGAATTCGCCACCACTCTGACGCGGCGCCGGCTGTTCGGCATTCTCGATTTCAGCTTCGGCGGCTCGGGGCTCATTGCCGGGCAGCGCCTCAACGCCCAGCTCGAAAAATACATGAAGGACGTCTCCATCGAGACGCTGGGCCAAAAGTTCGTGGCGGTGGCCACCGAACTCGGTACAGGGCATGAGGTGTGGCTCAACAAGGGCAACCTCGTCACCGCCTTAAAAGCTTCCTTCGCGCTGCCGGGTATCTTCCGGCCCGTGCAGATTAATGGGCGCTGGTTGATCGACGGCGCGCTCGTCAATCCGATCCCCGTATCGGTGTGCCGTGCGCTCGGCGCCCGCATCGTCATCGCCGTCAATCTCAGCAGCGACTTGTTCGGCAAAGGCGGCGTGATCCACGATCAGGAAGCCATCGCCGATCCTGCAGGCCTCGAAGACGCGATGCTTGGCGAGGGCAACGGCCGCGGCGCGGTGCATCTTTTACACCGGCAGATTTTTGGACGACGCGGCGGCGCACCGGGAATGTCGGCGGTGATGATGGACGCCATCAACATCACCCAGGACCGTATCGCGCGGTCCCGTCTCGCTGGCGACCCACCGGACATCACCATTGGCCCGAAGACGGGCAGCATCAAGCTGTTCGATTTTCACCGCGCCGATGAGGCAATCACCGCCGGCGCCAAGGCCACGGAAGCCCAGCTCGACGAGATCAGGAGTGCCGTGCGGATGCTCGCCGCGTAACCGCGGCGCTCCGCAATTCGACGGGTTCGTTCGTGTCAGCCAGTGGCGATGTACTCACGCATCGCCGCCGCTTCCATCTCGGCTTCGGCAATACGCATTCTCACCACGTCACCAATCGACACGAGGCCGATAAGCCGACCGCGGTCGACAACTGGCATATGCCGGAACCGGTGCGCGGTCATCTCGCCCATCAGCCGGTCCATCGTGTCCGACTCCCGGCAGCTAACCACCGACTTAGTCATGTAGGACTCGACGGGCTCCTTGAGCACGCTCGCCCCCACATTGGCGATTTCACGAACGATGTCCCGCTCCGAAACGATGCCGGAAACCTTGCCATCGGGCTCTGCGATAACGATGCAGCCAATGCGGTGCTCGCTAAGCAGCTCGGCGATCTCGAATAAGGACGTGTCAGGGGGAGCCGTTAGGACCTCCCTGCCCTTCAACTTCAGGATTGCAGCGACGTTCATTATCGTTTCCTCCAGCCCGGGAACTTCTGTCCCGTTGCTGTGACATCATGTCTTGGAGCGAAACGTCGTGCAAGCGGCCCACAAATCAGCCGCAATATCTGGTGCTTAGGAGGCCGGTACGGTGTCGTCCGGTCGGCCACGTTTGTCGAAAAAGCCAAAAATCAGAAGCCCGCAGACGAAGCCGCCGATATGGGCTTCCCAGGCGAAACCGCCCTCAGAACCGCCGATTCCGGTAGACGTCAGCCCGAAATAGACGTTGATCGCGAGCCAGAACAGCATGAAGGCCACGATGCGACGATCGCTGAACGTGGTACCAAGGCTCGCCAGGGGCACACCGAAGAAGTCAGGCCTGCTCTCGCCTAGACGCCGCTTGGCGAAGAAAATGAACCGCAGGGCCCCCGCCATTTGCCCAGAAATAGCCGCCGAAGCTCCAACCACTGGCACCATCGCACCCCAATGGACGGCCAGATGCGTAAGCGCGCCGGCAATGCCGCACAGGATCGAAAACTCATAGAAGCCGCGGTCGCCGATACGCCGGGCCACGGCGGTGCCAAAAGCCAGCATCCACAGCACATTCACCAAGAGATGCACCCAGCCGCCATGAATTACCATGTAAGTCACGAATGAGGTGACGGCGGTGATGTAACCGCCCGGAAGCTCAGCCGCCGCGCCGCTATAGCGGGCCGGAATGAAAGCGAGAGTCAGAAGCACCGTGATGTCGATTTCGTCTGGCAGGAGTCCCCGGACGACTTGGATCGCGATCATCACGCCTGTGGCCACCAGAACGGCGCGTGGGACGTTGAAGATAGGTTCGCGTTCAGCCATTTGGAGACCTACTCAAGATTGGTCGTTTCTCGTCCAGCCTTGACAGCCTTAACGGCCACCGCGCTCATTTTACAGCCTCAAGGCCCACAGCACTTGGCATTTTCCGCCTGCCGAACCGACCCGGAGCATCCCCGATTAACCTTGTGACAGAAGGGTTTACCCTGGTTTGGTCAAAGGAGTACGAGCGCTTGCGTAACGTGTAGCGTCTAAAGAACACAGGAAAGCAAATGGGGGCGATTGGGTCATGCAGCAGCCAACAAGCAGGCAGCTTTACGCGTATTGGGACGGCTTACGCAATGGCCGCATTGCGCCTCGTCGCTTCGAGGTCGACCCTGCGCGGATCGCAAGCCTTCTGCATGAGACCTTCATCGCCGAGTGCACCGGCCTGCTCGAATTCCGTTTCCGGCTGGCTGGAACCAAGATTTGCCAGCAATTCGGCCGGGAACTGCGCGGCGTTGACTTTTTAGGCCTTTGGCCGGTCGCAGACCGGGATGCCATGGCCTCATTGGTTCGGAACGTGCAGACCGATGGCGCCGTGGCCCATGGCATGTTTCATGGCTTTAGCCGGACCCATCGTAAGGCGAGCTTCGAGTTCATCCTCATGCCGCTGATCCACACCGACCGGACGATCAACCGCCTTCTCGGGGCAATCACCGCCATCGAGCGGCCTTTTTGGCTCGGCACCGAGCCTCTGGCGTCCTTTGAGGTCTCCGAGCTTCATCTCCATTGGCCTGATGGCGCGCCCGCCTTCATTTCGAACGGTGACGCCGAAGTCATCAGTCTCAGCTCCCGGCGCTTCCGCGTCGTCGAAGGTGGGCTGCCGGGGCGGACCGACTAACGCCCGCCATTCCTTTTGGCTCACAGACTTAGCCGTTACTTAAGACGCAGAGTCTTCTTGAGATATTGGCAACCTTACTCACTCCTTGCGCTTCGACGAGGCCTCCGCCCAATTTGTCCAAAAACCGTTGTAAATCCGCGGATAAATGCGCTTCGTTCCAATGTCCCTAAACTTTTGGCTAACCCTAGTCCCTTCAGACTTGAGTAATTCCTGCTAAGAAACCACTACCAATACTAATTCAAACCAACGCCATCTCTTAGCACGATGTCAAAACCTCTCTGACATATTGACCATCAACAACAGGGGGGTGTAATGAAACACTTTATAGTAGCTTCGGCGTTCTTGATGTTTATCGCGTCGTTACCAGCAGATGCCACGAATATTCATCCGATCAACCTCAAGCCACAGTTTGAAACGCAGAAGGTGGCGTTCCTGCAATCTTACGGCGATACCTTGCCGCCCATCGGCTATGTGAATTTCTGCCGCGAGCGTGAGATCGAGTGCCGCCCTTCCGGCCGTTTCGCCGACCGGGTGCAGTTGAACAGCGCCAAGTTCGAAGAGCTCAAGCAGGTCAACTCAAGCGTCAACAAGGCTGTGGCCCCGATCACCGACATTGATCTCTATGGCGAGGTTGAGGTTTGGACCTATCCGATCAACGAGGGCGACTGCGAGGACTATGTCCTGCTCAAGCGCCGCATCCTGATCGAGAAGGGCTGGCCCGAAAGCGCGCTTCTGATCACTGTCGTCCGCGACGAGAACAATGAAGGCCATGCCGTGCTGACGGTCCGCACCGATGGCGGCGACTTTGTCCTCGATAACAAGCAGCGCAACGTCAAAGCCTGGGCCGATACGCCCTACACCTTCGTCAAGCAGCAGTCGGCGCGCAATCCGCTGGTTTGGATCTCGCTGCTGCCGCCGAGCCTGGCGCCGCAGGTCTCGGTGTCTGCTTCGAGCCTTCTCTAAGAAGACTTCCCGCCCCCGCCCCCCGGGGACAATTTGCAAGGCCTGGTGAGCATCCCCCACCCATCCCCGACTTAACCGGGCCTTTTTTACTAGAGCCGGTCTCAAAAAGAGGCCGGCTCTTTTTTATGGGGTTCTCTCCTAGAACGTCAGAACCAGATCGCTCAGCAACGCGCCCGAGAACAGGCTCCAAAGGGCGGCAACGGCGAGAGAAAGGCCAAACCACATATTCGGCTGCGCCTCGACCAAGCCTTGGCAGGCATTGCGCATAAGGATGGCGGGGGCCGCAAGCACGCGCAGCAAAACGCCACCGACAGAGGTCAGTATCGATTTCGGCTCAACGCGGAAGCGCATTGGCTCGCCGGATATGAGTTGGACAAAGCTCGCCAGCACGCCGACCATGACGGAGCCAACCGACATCACGTAAAGGGTAAACGATAACGACTTCCGTGGCGTCCCTCACCCGCGCTTTCTGAGCACACTGCGGGAGGCATTTGGTCGTTGGCCAAATTCCTTAGGATTGGTTAACGGCCGTGCCGCACTGGCACACCTGCCTTATTCGAGATCGAAGTCGAGGATCGCCATTTGGAACTGATAGGCGGTATCGTCCTCGTCATCGTCGTCGCGGAACAAAATGCCGATGAATTCATCGCCGACATAGACCTCGGCGGAATCGTCCTTCTGCGGCCGTTGCCGGACCTGGAGTGCCGGGCAGCCGAAGACTTTCTTCATGTATGTCTCGAGCTTGAGAATCTCGTCTGCTGTCACGCTAAAAAACCCCTTTTGAGCAGCCAGCCCTAACGGCGGCTTGCGTCGTCGTCTAAAAAATCTTGGTTCATGGTCAGCGCCGGCTCATCGCACGTGTTCTCGCCGATGTCCTTGGCAGGCACGCCCGCCATGGTCCGCTTCGGCGGCACATCCTTAAGCACCACGCTACCGGCCGCGATCCGGGCGCAATCTCCAACCGAGATATTGCCGAGAATCTTGGCGCCCGCACCAATCATCACACCGCTGCCAATCTTGGGATGGCGGTCGCCCTGCTCATTGCCAGAGCCGCCAAGCGTAACGCCATGCAGCATCGAGCAATTGTCGCCAACCACCGCCGTCTCGCCGATGACGATGCCGGTCGCGTGGTCGATCATGATACCCCGGCCGATCCGGGCCGCCGGGTGGATGTCGACCTGTAGGAACCGCGATATCAGGCTCTGCAGATAGAGCGCGAGATCCTTACGGTCCCCGTTCCACAGCCGATGGGCGATGCGATAGGTCTGGAGGGCATGAAAGCCCTTAAAATAGAGCAGCGGCTCGATCAGGCGATCGCAAGCCGGATCGCGCTGTGCCCACGCCATCAGGTCGGCGCGAAATTCGTCGCCGAGCGAAGGATCCGTGGTGAGTATCTCGTGAAATGTCTGGTGCATCAAGCCGACGTCGAGCGCCGCGTGTTGCAGCCGGCGCGCCAGCCGGTGGCAGATGGCGTCCTCGAGACGGGAATGGCTCAGCACCGACGCATAGATGAAGCCGCCGAGCGCTGGCTCCGCCGCGCTGATCTCCTCGGCCTCGCGCCGCACGCGGCTCCACACCGGATCGTGCAGTTTGATCTGCGGCTCCGCCACTACCATGGGATTCTGCATGGGGTACCTCATTTTGCCCCGCCTAGCAGGCTCAGGGAGCTTCGTCTACCACCTGACCATTAGGACCTAAGCACGCGAGGTTAAAAAGTCGAGCACGCCCTGCTTGAAGCGCGCATCGCCCACTGCGCGCATGTGATCACGGTCGCTAATGTCCAGGAATTGGGCGCCTGGAATGAGCTCTGCCAGCGCCGCGCCAGACCCGCCAATCACGTCTTTGCTACCCACGGCAACCAGGGCCGGCACGGCGACGGTGCCAAGCTGTTCCGGGGTCACTTTCTCGCGCGGGCCCCGCATACAAGCTGCCAAAGCCTTGAGGTCGCTGTGTGTCTGCTCCGCGAAAACCCTGAAGCTCCGCGCCGTCGCGTTGGTGACATCCTCAACGCTCGGCACCTCGAGCGCGTGGGCCAGTGGGCCTGAGCCGACCATGCCCCTCACCATGTTGATGCCAAGACCGCCGAAAACCAAGCTTCGCACCCGCATCGGATGGGCGAA
>JAGPVD010000032.1 GCA_018067145.1 Methyloceanibacter sp. | reverse complement strand
GGTTGCCTCGACCCCGGTGCTGATCCCCAAGGATCACGGTGACATGGCCTCGCTCTACCGCGCCATGGATGCGCTCGATGCCAAGGGCCGCGACTATCTCGTTGACCCGGTGCTCGATCCCATTCATTTCGGCTTCATGGTGTCGCTCGAGCGTTACGCGCAAGTACGCCGCGAGCGGCCGGACGCGGAAATTTTGATGGGCACCGGCAATCTCACCGAGCTAACCGACGCCGATACCATTGGCATAACTGCTGTCCTGCTTGGCATCGCTTCGGAGTTGCACATCAAGAATGTGCTGATCGTCCAGGTCAGCCCACATACACGACGCACGGTCGAGGAGCACGATCTGGCTCGCCGCATCATGTATGCCGCGCGTTCCGACCAGAGCTTGCCGAAGGACTATGCCGATGGGTTGCTGGCCCTCCATGCACGCCGTCCGTTCCCACTGACGCCCGCTGAAGTCGCCGAGAATGCCGACGCCGTGCGCGACAAGAATTTTCGCATCGAAGTTGCCGAGGATGGCGTTCACATTTACAACCGAGACGGCCACCATCTGAGCCAAGAGATCTTCGATCTCTATCCCAAGCTCGAACTTGGCGATGACAGCGCCCATGCGTTCTATCTTGCCGCTGAATTGGCCCGCGCCGAAATCGCCTGGCGCCTCGCCAAACGTTACGCCCAGGACGAGCCGCTTGGTTGGGGCGTCGCCGCCGATGCCCCAACCGAAGACAAGACGCGCCTCAAAGATGCCGGTCACACGTTGATCGCCAAGAAGAAGTCAGACAAGTCATGACTCAACGGAAAGTCCAGCCATGCCCATGATCCGCGAATGCATCGTCACGACGCTCGATGAGGAGGGCAGGGCCCATATTGCCCCGCTTGGCCTCATTGAAGATGGCGATGGCTGGGTTATCGGGCCGTTCCGCCCCTCGGCGACCCTCGACAATCTCCGCACCACACCCTTTGCCGTGGCTAACTTCACCGACGACGTGCTCGTCTTCGCCGGCTGCATCCTGGGGAACAAGGACTGGCCCACCAAATCAGCGACCCATGTTCCCGGCGCCGTGCTTGAAGCCGCGCTGGCCCATGTGGAGCTTGAGGTGAGCCATGTGGAAGAGGATGAGGTGCGGCCGCGCTTTCATTGCCACGTCGTGCACGAGGCAAGCCATGCACCGTTCAAGGGCTTCAATCGCGCGCAGGCGGCCGTCATCGAGACCGCGATTCTAGCGAGTCGGCTTAAGATGCTGCCACGGGAGAAGGTTGAGCAGGAACTGGGCTATCTTCAGATCGCGGTGGAGAAGACCGCCGGCCCCCGCGAGCACGAGGCGTGGCGGCTCCTCGTTGAGAAAATCGAAGAGGATTACAAGCACGCTTAGCGCAACTAAATCTCTGCAGCCATCGCGGCCAACTTGGCGATGGTGTTCATGTTGCGCGCCGTGCCGATCTTGGCGGCGGGGATCTTCAGCGTTGAAGTACCCATTCCGTCGCCATAGCGGACATAGATTTCGCGCCGCCCTAAGCGCACCACCTCATCCTTCTGCCCGGACAGGGTCGAAAGAGTATCGCTCGGCGGGGCTTCGTCGAGAAAGATCGCCAATGTCCGGTTCCGCGCCTCGTCGAAAAACGGGTTGTTCGCCAGAACCTCGGCCATCGGGAGTTTGCCGGTGCCGCCCACATTGACGGCCCGTAGCAGAGCGACATAAGCGATCATCTCTGCGCCGTTGTTCTCACGAGCTCCGCCGGTCGGCTAGCGCGGTCCGAGATAGGGATCGTAGTAGCGCGCATCGACGCAAGCTTCGCCATTCCAGAAACGGAACTGGCCGCAGCTTGCGGGTCGGGCAGGCGCAATGATCACCACGTCATCATCAGTCTCGACGATCACATCGTCGTTCACGATCGGCTCCATCGCCCTGATCCGGTTGTTGCGTCGGCGATCGCGGCGCCAACCGACCGTGTCGACAACGCTCGTGTCCGTTGCCAGGGAAGAGATAGGCGGCAGGGGGCCGGCGCTTGCGCTGCCGGTGCCCGTGCCCAGAACCAGACCGCCCGCAATCAGGGCGGCAACCAAAGTCAGAACAAGACGCATGTGATGCTCCATGGGTTTGCTTCGTTCGGTCTTTGTAACCGTATGAGGCCCAACCGTATCAATGGAGGCACGGCACACTCAACAATTCGTTTCTAACTGGCGCTTTGGGGGCGGTTTTCGATGGTTGCGACCAGCCTTGGGCCCACCGCGGCAAGAAGCAGCTCATAAGCGCGGTCGGAAATCTCTTCCATGGATCTGGTTTTCGCGAACATCGCCTTGGCTTTGGCCGCTATTTCTTCGCGGGTCGGCATATTGGGCAGATGCATAGTCGCCAGCACTTCCGCCGTGCGGTCATGGGCCCGGGAGAGATTCTCCCGCAGCGCCGCCAGTTCTGGCCCATGGAGAGCCGAGGCAATGGACTGCGCGATCCCGTCTGCGTTGAAATGGGACGCGAGTTGTGCCGCCGACCGGTTGATGACCATGACGCCGAGCTTCTGCTCGTTGCGGAGAATCTGTTCGGGTGGCGAGCGCATGTCCCAAATAACACCGACCCATGAGAGGGCCTTCAGAATGTAGAAGGTCGGGTCAATTTCCCACCAACGGAAGCCTTGCCGGACGCTGCTTTGGAATGCGTGGTGATTATTGTGCCAGCCTTCGCCCATGGTGAAGACGGCCAGCAGCCAATTGTTGCGGGAATCGTCGCCGGTGACGTAGCGCTTGCGGCCGCTCACATGCGCAAGCGAGTTGATGCAGAACGTGCCGTGATAGACAAGCACCGTGCTCCAGAAGAAGCCGACGAAGAGGCCTGACCATCCGGCGGCGAGGAAGCAGAGAAGGGCGAGCACGACGCCAGGCAACAGCTGATATTTGTGCAGCCACCGTAATTCGGGATAGCGCATCAAATCGGCGACGGTGCTCTCGTCGAACGTGTCGTGCCGGTGCGCGAAAATCCAGCCGACATGGCTGTAAAGGAAGCCTGTGTGCCTGGGCGAGTGCACGTCGAGTTCGGTGTCGGAATAAAGATGGTGATGACGATGCTTGGACGCCCACCACAGCACGCTTTTCTGCATCGTGCTCTGTGCGAGGATCGCGAGGAACAGTCTGAATGCCCGGCTGGTCTTATAGGCGCGATGCGAGAACAGCCGATGGTAGCCGGCGCCGATGGCGAAGATGCGCAACCAGTAAAGCGTCACGCAAATGAGAACGGCGGGCCAAGTGACACCCGACCAGATGGCCCCGAAACAAGCGAGATGAACCAAGATGAAGGGAATGGCGGACGGGTAGACGATGTCGTCATGCTCGTCATGGGTGATCTCTGAAGGCATAGGCCCGGAATCCTTTTGTCGTTCTTTGATTCGATCTAGCGCGCTTGAGCAAAGTTACCAGAAAACGGACTCATCGGGGCGGTCTCAAGCATGGTCCCTTTTCCATTTGGGGGCGCGGGCCAGCTTAGACAAGCAGCGCCATTGCCGCAGCAGGCGCGCACGCCGCCGTCATGTCGTGCGCCTCGGGCTCACAATTGATGATCTCGGCAAAATCACGATAGGGGCGGTCAAGGCGATTCGCGAGTTGGCTAGCGAGGAACCGTCCACAGCCGGCGCCGATCACGGGTGCATCGGCGGCCAGGTCTTCGCGCTGGAACAGCTCCCGCGCATCGGCCTCGATCTGATCGAGCTGACGGCGAGCCACGTAATGGGCCAGCGCCTGCCAGGCGATGGAGTCCGCTTCATCGGCGTCCCGGCCCAACATACGTGCCAGGCGAACCGCACTCTCCTCGATGGTCTTGCCGCGTTGATCGGCGGTCGGGTAGGGGTCGGCATCGTCAGGTAGCTCTCCGGTCAGGCGATGGACATCCGCCATGGTGGCAAAACGCTCGGCGGCCATGCGCTGCATGCGGCCCTTGAATGGCGCCTGCTGGGCGAACGCCATCACCGGCGTGCGCACCACGCCGCCATAGATAAGCTCGCCCTCGGTGAGACGGTCCCCATCGGTCAGACCTTTCGCGGCGGCCTTGCCATCTTTCAGCGGAATGAGGTCACTCGTGGTGGTGCCGATATCCACGAAGAGGCCATCGCTACATAGCGAGGCGGCGAGCGCGGCGCTTGCGTGCCAATTCGCCGAGGCCACCTCCTGCCAATGCTCGACCGCGCCCTTGGCATCCACCAGGCCGCTCCGGAGGTTGTAGAAGCGTGTCTCGGCACCGGTCGCTTCAGCCATCATGGCGACGAGATAGGCGACGCCCTCGGCCCGGGTCCGGAACACATCGGACAGCTCGCCGGTCATGGTCACGGCGTGCGCTGCGTTCGGTGTACAGTGTGCAAGCGCCTCATCGACCGCGTCATCGAACTTGC
>JAGPVD010000023.1 GCA_018067145.1 Methyloceanibacter sp. | reverse complement strand
TGGAACTTTCAAGCCTTCCGTCCAGGTTTGGTCGGCGGCCACTGCATCGGTGTCGACCCCTATTACCTGACCTACAAGGCGGAGCAGATCGGCTTTCATCCGCAGATGATCTTGGCTGGGCGCCGCATCAATGACGGCATGGCGGCCTTCGTCGCCAACGACATCATCAAGGCCATGCTCAAGCGCAAGCAGTCGATCGATGGCGCCCGCGTGCTGGTCATGGGTTTCACCTTCAAGGAGAATGTGCCCGACACGCGCAACACCAAGGTGGTCGATCTCGTCCGCACTTTGCGCGACTTCGTCGGCGATCTGGTGATCTACGATCCCATGGCCGACATCAACCTCGCCAAGCACGAATACGGCATCGACATCACCAATGAGCTTCCCGCGGGGCCGTTCAACGCGGTGATCCTGGCGGTCAAGCACGATCCCATCGCCCAGTTGGGGGAGGCCGGCATCAAGGCGCTGCTCACGCCGGACGGCCTGATCTACGATCTCAAAGGCATCCTGCCGCGCGATGTGAGCCACGCGCGCATCTAGGTCGCCATGTTCAAAATTGAAGCCGTTGTCGTCGGCGCTGGCGTGATCGGGCTTTCGATCGCCCGGGCGCTGGCTGCGCGCGGCCTTGAGGTTCTCGTTCTCGAATCCGAACCCGGCATCGGCCAAGGCATCTCGTCGCGCAACAGCGAGGTCATCCACGCCGGCCTCTATTACGCACCCGGAAGTCTGAAAGCGCGGCTCTGCGTCGTGGGGCGCCGCGCGCTCTACCAATATTGCGCAGACCGGAACGTACCTCATCGCCGCTGCGGCAAGCTCGTCGTCGCCGCGACCCCGGAAGAGGACGCCGCACTCGTCGCGATCAAGGAGCGGGCAGAAGCTAATGGCGTCGAGGCCATCGCGCTGATCGGCGCCGCCCGCCTGAATGAGATTGAGCCCCATGTTCGCGGGACAAGCGCACTTCTCTCAAACACGACCGGCATCATCGATAGCCACGCGCTGATGCTCAGCCTTCAGGGAGACGCCGAGGCCGCCGGCGCCACTGTGCAGCTCCGGACACCGTTTGCCGAGGCAAGCTTTGGCAGCTCTTCCGTGACGCTTCGCACGGGCGGGGCGGAGCCCGCCGAGATCGAGACCGGGCTTCTTGTCAACGCTGCGGGGCTTAAGGCCTGGGACGTCTCCGCGCGGCTCCACGGTCTTGATCCCAAGACCATTCCGCCACGCCATCTCGCCAAGGGCAGCTATTTCAGCATGACTGAGCGGGCGCCCTTCTCGCGCCTCATCTACCCCGTGCCGATGTCCGGCGGCCTCGGCATCCACCTGACCTTCGATCTGGGTGGCGAGGCGCGGTTCGGGCCGGACGTGGAGTGGGTCGATGCCGTCGACTACGCAGTGGATCCGGGCCGGAAGCAAGCCTTCTGCGCCGCGATCCGCCGCTATTGGCCGGAGCTTCCCGATGACGTTCTAGTGCCCGCTTATGCGGGCGTCAGGCCGCGCATTGCCGGCCCTGGAGATGCCCCAGGGGACTTCGTTATCCAGGGGCCGAAGGCCACCGGGCATCAGCGCTATGTCGCGCTTTACGGCATCGAGTCTCCGGGCCTCACCGCCTCGCTTGCCATCGGGGACTATGTGGCCAGCTTGGCGCTAGCCTGATCTCTCCCGAGAGAAGCTCCCAACTCGTGTTCTCCTAAAATTGAGCGATTTCGACAAAACAACCCCTTGCAAAGTAGCTTCGGCCCGAAGAGCCGCTCGTCTAGACGGAGCGTGGCGGAGCGTTTTGAAGTGCGAAGGCCGCTGGTGGCCTGCGACCATCGAGAGCCAGAGAGAGGTAGATCTTAAGAAGCATAGGGCCGGGTCAGTCCTGCCGCTGATCAGGCGACCAGAAACGCCAGCGACCACAAATTCTTATCACTCAGCCGACCATAACCGCTCGGAAGTGGCGCGCTCTTCGCTGGTCGAAAAATTCGATCTCGAAGGTCTCTAAGGCGAGAGTATAATCAGCATCGCGCCGACGGAACAGCTGGCAAACCAGCAGCTGGCCGAAGCGAAGGAGGGGACGGAAAACCACCGGACTCCTAACGCCAGGCACGCCGGAAGCGCCAGCGCGGGTCGCAGATCTAGCCTGACAAACCAGTTGGGTGGGTCGGCGAGCCTGACGCAGACGGACTATGTGTGAGGTCCCCTCTTTGGGCCAGACCAGGCCTAGAGGAAGAGAAGCCGATTGGTTTCGGTGGGACGCTCAGACGCTTTGAGCACGCCGCATCGCTATGGCGGTTAGGGTGTGCTCCGTAGCAGCGATATCCGGCCGCTCGGGAACGATCCTGAAGGGCCGGGTCAGTCTGAGGGACTTGGATCGTCCCGCACGCCTCGCGCAAGTTCAGCGAGGGAGTTGCCCGGCGATCTCTCCGTCTCCATCAGCATTGTGATCGCGCGCTGTCGTGCCTGGCAGCTGCCCAGGTGCGCGCAATCCTTCCCCTTTTCCCAAAGCCAACACGCCCGGTAACGGCGCCGGTGCGCACGCAAAAATTCTTTCCTTTTCTCAATCGAACTTAACCTAACGGAGAACACGATGAACAATCATGACACGCCCCCCAAAGATCTCCCCCAACGGGAGACCGAGAAGACCGGCCCTGAGGCCAAA
>JAGPVD010000013.1 GCA_018067145.1 Methyloceanibacter sp. | reverse complement strand
ACCTCAAAAAGGCGGCCTGTAGAACAATCGCGGAGCTGTGGGATGAAATTGCTGTCGTAATCGACACCTTCCACCCCAAAGAATGCGCAAATTACTTCAGAGCCGCAGGATACGATCCCGTATGATCAGAATCTGCTCTAGTATTCACATCTCTGTAGATAGCACGCGGGAAAAGCCATGCCGTCATTCGACGTCGTTTCCAAGACCGATCTGGACGAGGTGGATAATGCGCTCGCCAACATGACGCGCGAGATCAGCCAGCGCTACGACTTCAAGAACTCGAAGTCCAAGATCGAGCGCAAAGAGGCAGAGATCACCATCAATGCCGACGATGACCTCAAGCTCAAGCAGATGCATGAGCTTTTGCAGGGCCATCTGGCGCGCCGCAAAATCGACGCAGGCGTGATCGACTATAAGCCATTGGAACAGGCTGCGGGTCAGGCGGTGCGTCAGGTTGCGGTGATCCGTCAGGGCATCGACCGCGAATTGGCGAAGCGTCTAGTGAGAGAAGTCAAGGACGGGAAATTCAAAGTGCAGGTCTCCGTCCAGGGCGATGAGCTTAGGGTCACGGGCAAGAAGCGCGACGACTTGCAGGCGGTGATCCAGTTTCTCAAGGAGCTTCCACTCGATCAGCCGCTCCAATATCTGAACTTTCGTGATTGAGCGATTGCGCGATATTTTTGTGAGCAAGTGTCTAGTGTGGGGGAGTGTGTTGCCGAGGCCATTAGGATTCGCGCTCGCGTTAGCGATGACGGCCCTATGGCTTGCTGGCTGTGGCGGGCGCTCGGGCGCGAGTGTGATGCCGGAAGAAAATGCCGGCGCGGTGCCCGCCTACAACACTAGCCGCATGTCGATCGCGACCGCCAAACCCGTCGATGCCTATGTGCTGCTTGGCGGCCGGATCAAGACATGCTGGTTCAATCCTAACGCCCCGCTCTTTCCTGAACACGTCTACCGCGCTGATGTCAGTCCGAACGGCGGCAAGGTGAAGATCACCATCCATGCCAAGCGGGATCTCGGTCGCGCGGGCAAGACCACATACATCATCGATTTCGTTCAGCAGGGTTCTCACACGGTGGTCACGACGCGGAACCGCGCGATGACGCCGGAACAGGCCGCCAAGATGCAGTTCGACATCGGCCGCTGGAAAGGCGGTCAGACGAATTGCAGCAAGGAATGGCCAAAAGTCGCCGCTAAGCCTGAGCCCAAACCCGCAGGCCAATAGGCCAGCCGCCGCCGAAGCGACGGGCTGCCTGACCGTGCCAGACATGGCACGGCGTCAGCTATGGACTGTCAGGCGATAAGGAGTTAGTTGGCGCGGTAATCTTGCACGCGCGTCGCACGCAAGCCCGGGAGGCCGTGCTTGTCGATCGAACGCTGCCAACTCAGGAACTCGTCCATCGTCAGCGTATAACGCACGCACGCCTCTTCGAGGCTGAGCAGGCCGCCACGTACCGCGGCTACGACTTCGGCCTTGCGGCGTATGACCCAGCGCCTCGTATTCTTCGGCGGAAGATCGGCAACGGTCAGGGGGCTGCCGTCGGGTCCAATTACGTATCTGACACGCGGCCTAAAATGATCAGTCATCTACTCAACACCACTCACGCTCTACGAGGTAAAATCTACGTGGAAGCTAGCAAGCCCCATTTAAGATTTGCCTAAGCCGTCAGGTAAAGAAAACCGGAAGGAAATAGTCAGAACTTGCTGAATTCGCCGGTGTATACGGGTCGACAGAGCGGATCGGCGGGTCTCGCCGGCAACGCTCGCCTTGCTTCGCAAGGGCCCGGTGCCTATGTTCTGGCCACGCGGACGGTGCCCAAGCAATTGGCGCAGCCCGGTCTCGGACCCTATATACTGCGCGGCACTCAGAACCATCGCCAGCTCGTCCTTTCACAATCCAACTCAAACATTTGTCCCATCATTGAAGCCTAGAATGCTTAACAGTCTGCATCTTCCGGGTCGCCCGGCTGACAACAGAGTGGTTGTGGCCATGTCAGGGGGCGTCGACTCTTCCGTGGTCGCTGGCCTGATGAAGGCCGAGGGCTACGACGTCGTCGGCATCACGCTGCAGCTTTACGACCATGGTCAGGCTGTGGGGCGGAAGGGTGCGTGTTGCGCGGGCCAGGATATTCAGGATGCGCGCCGCGTGGCGGAAGCGCTCGATATCCCCCATTACGTGCTCGACTACGAAGCGCGCTTCGCCGAGACCGTGATGGACGAATTCGCCGACAGCTATCTCAATGGCGAGACGCCGGTGCCGTGTGTCGCCTGCAATCAGAAGATAAAGTTTCGTGATCTGTTGGAGACGGCTGAAGGGCTCGGCGCCGCGGCGCTCGCGACGGGCCATTATGTAAAGAGCCAGCCGGGCGCCACGGGTTGGGAACTGCACCGCGCTGAAGACAAAGAGCGCGACCAAAGTTATTTCCTGTTCGCGACCACGCGGAAGCAGCTTGAGTTTTTGCGCTTTCCCCTCGGTGATAGGCCTAAGGCGGAGACGCGGGAGCTGGCGCGCGAATTTGGATTGAACGTGGCCGAGAAATTCGACAGTCAGGACATCTGCTTCGTGCCCACGGGACGCTACACGCAAGTGATCGAGCGCCTGCGCCCAGGCGCGGCGGAGCCCGGTGACATTGTGCATTTGAACGGCAGCGTGCTTGGCCGCCACACCGGCATCATCAATTATACAATCGGTCAGCGGAAGGGCATCGGCGTGGCCGCACGCGAGCCGCTTTATGTGATACGTCTCGATGCGTCGCGGCGCGAGGTCTTGGTTGGCCCGCGGGATGCCCTGCGCGCGCGGATATTGACGCTACGCGACGTGAACTGGCTGGGCGATGAGCCCTTCGAAGCTGCGGCTAGCGGCGGTGTGGACGTGCTGGCGCGGATCCGCTCGACTGGGCCCTTGCAGCCGGCGACAGTGACCTGCGACAAGGAAGGCGTTATTGTCGAACTCGCCGAAGGCGAGGACGGCGTATCGCCCGGACAGGCTTGTGTATTTTATGCCGCGACTGGCGGCGGGGAGCGGCTTCTCGGTGGTGGATGGATTAAGTCCGCCGAAGGGGGAGCCTGGTTGGCCGAGAACGATTTTGCGGCGCCTGCGTCACGCGGGCTTGCGGAAGCGTTCGCGGCTGGATCGAGTTAAGCCGCGGGCACAAAGCGGCTTTGAAATTGGGGAGAGCGTTGTCTTGGCATCGAAAGTAACCGTGATGGACACGGCTTCCGTGCGCCATGCGTATCGTCGCTGGGCGCCGGTCTATGACCACACCTTCGGCCGGATCGCCGAGGCGGGGCGCAGGCGTGCCGTCAAGATCATCAACACCCGCAAAGGACGCGTCCTCGAGGTAGGTGTCGGCACCGGCCTGTCGCTGCCCTGCTATGACAGCCATCTCACCGTCACCGGCATCGACCTGTCGCCGGAAATGCTGGAGAAGGCGAGCGAGAAGGTCGCGCGCGGCAAGCTCACCCAGGTTGAGGCTTTGCACGAAATGGACGCGAGCGCACTCTCCTTCCCGGATGAGAGCTTTGATACCGTGGTCGCCATGTATGTGATGACCGTGGTGCCTGACTCGGACAAGGTAATGCGCGAGCTGGAGCGGGTCTGTGCTCCCGGCGGCGAGGTCATTTTGGTCAATCACTTTAGCCAGGAGGAGGGTGTTCGCGGCTTTATCGAGCAGAAGATGGCGCCATTCGCCGATCTTCTCGGTTGGCACGCTGTGTTCGAGGTCGACCGGGTCTTGATCTGCGACGACTTACGCCTCGCCGAGCGCCGGGCGCTTCGGCCCTTTGGCCTCTTCACCATGCTCCGTTTCGTCAAGGAGCCGGGCTTTGGTGTCGCGCCGCAGCGCGCGCGCGAGATGCTTTCGGGCGCCAAGAGCGGTGCGCCGGTGAGGGGCCGCCAGACGGAGCCGGTCCGGGTGCGCATCAAGTGGTCTGTCGGGCGTGGGCTCGTTACTGCCCGGCGTTTGCTTGACACGAATTACTGGCGGTCCCTATATCGCCGACTTCAGAGCCAATTGGCGGAGTAGTCCGCCTCTTAGGCTTCTAGTGGCGGAGTAGCTCAGCCGGTTAGAGCAGCGGAATCATAATCCGCGTGTCGGGGGTTCGAGTCCCTCCTCCGCTACCAACTAACTCTTTGTTTTTGTTCATTCTCAGGTGCCTTTCTTGCTAGCCTAATTATCCGGTTTGACACTTTCTCAGGCCGGTTTGACAAGTTTTGTGCTCCGTCTGTTCAACTCGGCATCGAATTTGGTCACGACCCCGCGCATCTTTCGCTTGAGGTCAGCGCCCTTGGCATAGTGACGCGCCATCTCGGTGGTCTTCTGCCCTAACGCATCGGCAATGGTGCGTTCGTCAAAGCCGCACTCTCTGAGTATCACCGCAACTGTGTGTCTGAGTCCGTAGAGCGTCAGGTTGGGCCCGATGCGCCCATCCTTC
>JAGPVD010000164.1 GCA_018067145.1 Methyloceanibacter sp. | reverse complement strand
CGGCGGGTGATCTGGATCATAGTTAATAGAACCTTACCCCGTTAAGAGCATGCCAAAGCAGTATGGTCGCCGAGACACGAACGGCGAACGTCACATTCATTGGCTATTCAATCAGCTTACGGCGTTTTTTAACTAACGACCGGTTACTATCGCCGCCAGAATCAGCGGGCTCGTTCGGCCCGCCGTGTAAATTTGCGGTCATTCATGTCGGGCAAATTGGTACTCAGGAGATATTGGCACTGGGTGGGGCTGGCGCTGGCCGCTGCGATGGCGCTTATCCTGCCAAGCCGCGTGAGCCAATTTGAGCTCAAACGCGAAGCGCTCGTGACGGAAGACCGAATTCGCTCCTAAGCCCATCGCGAAGCCCCGAAAGAGAGCCAAGAGTAAGCCTAAGCGCACGACCTGGACCACGACCACGCGGGCGGGCAACAAGGCAACCGGCCCGCAGCAGGGTCCGCCGCTCATAGGCGGCCTGACCCCCTATCGCGTTCTGTTATTGGTCAGTTTGCCGAACAGCGCATCCAACGGACCTCGGAATGGCCTCGTGGCGCGCTTAGTGGTGACCGGGCGTGGATTGGCGCGCTTAGTGGTGACCGGGCGTGGATTGGCGCGCGCAGGCCGCACCGGCTTGGCCGCCGGTGCTGCCCGGCGCACGCTGATGACAGCATTCCCTTGCGCATCGCGACGGACCCGCGTCGGCAGTGGCGGAATCACCTCATCGACGCTGGCGACTTCATCGGGGATAACTTCGTTTGCGACAATTTCCGCCGGGATAATTTCCGCTGGGACGACATCGCTTGGCGTTGCCTCCTCCTCCATCACACTTGCGGCTTCCGGCAGCGAACCCGTGATGTCGTTCGTATCGCTGCGCAGGCTTACTAGCTCGGGTGCATTCGTGGTCACAGTCGTGACGGAAACATTTTGCAGCACCGCGTTGACCGTATCTGGCTGAGCCTCTGGAGGCTCGGTCTCAAGAGGCTGAGCCAAAGAGAGTTCTGGCTGGGCCCGCGAGACTTCCGGCTGAACCACCGGAGACGCAACGGGCACTTCCGGCAATATTTTGGTGGACGAAATCTCGACCGAAATGGCGACGCGTGTTGGCGTCATGCTTTCGCTTGGCCCGGGCAGCGCAATCGACATCGGCAGCACGAGCCCGAGAACCACCACATGGGCGGCACCGGCGCCAAGGGCGCAGACCGGCAGACTGAGTTTGTCGATATCGATCACGGGCGGCCGCCAGCACAGAAGAATTTCGCCGATGCGCGCGCAGTCTCACGCCCAATCCGAGTTAGCTGAGTCGGCCCTTCTCGCGCAACCGCTTAGTTTTCCATGACAATTTCTGGCGCTTGCCGATGGGCGGCCTTCTGGCGCTCAAGCTCGTCCCAAGCCTGTTCGGCGATCTCGCGGTAAGCCTTAGCGATTTCCGAGTCCGGATCGGTGGCCACTATCGGCTTCCCCTCGTCCGAGGTCTCGCGCACCGATATGGTCAGCGGCACTTCACCCAAGAAGGGTACGCCGAGCTGCTTGGCCTCTTCCCGCGCGCCGCCATGGCCGAAGATGTCGGAGCGCTCCCCGCAATGGGGGCAGAGGAACGTGCTCATATTCTCAACAATACCGAGTACCGGCACATTCACCTTGGTGAACATGTTGAGGCCCTTGCGCGCATCGATTAGTGCCAGATCCTGAGGCGTCGAGACGATGACGGCGCCGGCGAGCGGCACTTGCTGTGCCATTGTAAGCTGAGCGTCGCCCGTACCGGGCGGCATGTCGACCACGAGCACGTCGAGCTCACCCCAAGCCACGTCCTTCAACATCTGCGACAGCGCCGACATGACCATGGGGCCCCGCCAGATCATCGGCGTGTCCTCATCGACGAGGAAGCCCATGGACATAACCTTCAGCCCGTAGGCGCGCATGGGGTCGAGCTTGTTGCCGGCGAGCTGCTGCGGCTGGCCGTGGATGCCCAACAGCCGGGGCATGGAGGGCCCATAAATGTCGGCATCGAGCACGCCTACATTCAGCCCCTTGTCCTTCAGCGCCAGAGCGAAATTGACCGCAGTGGTCGACTTGCCCACGCCGCCTTTACCTGACGCCACGGCGATGATGTGTTTCACGCCGGGCAGGCCGCCGGGGCGCCGCCGGGCATCGCGGGCAGCGCCGGGTGCTGTAACGCCGGGTCCTGCTGGAGGTTGGGCTGGAGAGCGCGTCGACGTCTCCACGGTCCCGCCATTGCCATTGCCATTCTTCGCACTGCCTGGCGCGCGCGCGGCGGTCAACGTCACGGTCACGCCCTCGACGCCGGGGATATCCCGCACCACCCCTTCGGCCGCGAGGCGCACAGCCTCAAGCTCGTTCGCCCGGGCCGGGTCCACGGAGATGGCGAAATAGACCTTCCCCTTGTGGATCACCACTTCGGAGACGAGGCCGAGAGAGACGATGTCGTTCTCAAGCTGAGGGTCCCGCACGGATTTCAGCGCGGCGAGAATGCTGTCTTTGGAGAGTGTTTCGGTCATGGCCTTTATGTATGACGATCTCGTCGCAATGCAAAACCTTGCTGCCAAAGGTGGCATTCTTTTTTGCGCTGCCGGCCTTCGGCCTACTTGAGCGCGTCTTCTCCCTCCGTCGTCATTGCCGGCCTATCCCGCGAAACCGCGACGGACGGTCCCCCCACGTCCAGCGCCCAGAGGCGGTGGGGGGTGGGGATGCCGCGCAGTTCGTGAGAGCCGAGATCGGTAAGCTTCATGGCGCCGTTTGGACCGCCTGACGACGCGGCCGAGAAATTGACCCGGGACGCGACGGCGTCGGTCGCCACCACCGGCTGCTTCAACAGTTTCGACATGTCCTGGGTGCGGGCGACCTCATTTACGGCGCGACCAATGACGCCGAATTTTAGCCGGGCTGCCGTGCCCGCATTGCCAAACACCACGTCGCCGAAATGGACGCCAACGCCAAAGGCGATCTCCCGCGCACGAGGACACCCTTCGGCCTTCATCGCCGCAAGATGGCTCTGCGCCTTGGCCGCGGCGCGCAGCGCTGCAGCGCAGGCCTCCTCCTCACCATCGTCATCCGCGGGAAAGAAGGCCAGGATGGCGTCGCCGACGATGTCGAGCACTTCGCCACCCTCCTCCATTACGGCGCCAGCGGCGCAGTCAAAATAGACATTGAGGAGATCAAGGAAGGCGTCCACGGGCAGTTGGTCGGCCAGCCCCGTCGAGTTGCGCAAATCACTGTACCACAACGCCGCCGCGAGCCTTTCACCCGCCCCGCGCTTGATCGTGCCCGCCAGAATGCGACCGCCAACGAGTGGCCCGTGGAAGGTGTTGAGCGCGTTCTTGGTGATCTCGTCCTTGATGACGACGCGCAAGGCGAGCGCCAGCGGCGCGAGCACGAGGCGCATGGAGGCCACATGGGCTTCCGTAAAACCGCCCGGGCAGCGGGTCGTCCATGACGTGCCGAGGCCGTCATGGGTCTCCGGCTCCAGGGGCGCACCGCCGAAGGCGACGATCAGCGCGAGATAGTCGGTATGGCCCTTGTCCTTAAGCTCGGTGAGCAGGGGGAAGTCGGCCACGCAAGGATCGTGGTCAAGCCGAGCGCGGAATTCGGCCTCCCCTCGTGAGAGCATGTAATAGAACGGGCTCAGCCGGAAGACGGAGTTATCCTCGTCGAGATGCTCGAAATACTCGACCTCGACGCCTGCCTCTTCCGTCCAGGTGATGGCCATGCCGTCGAAGAGCGGATGCAGGATGCGGAAGCCAACATGCACGCGGTGGAGCGGCACGCCGGCCTCAACCAGACGCTGCATGGCGGTCTCCACCAGATGCGTGACCGGCTGATCGCCGATGCCTGAGGCAATGATAGCGGTGACGAGGTCTGGATGCGGGGCGGGGAATGCCTGTGTCATGCCACCCTTATAGCAGCCGCGCGTGGGACAAAGACCCACACCGCCCAAAAAGAAAGCCCGGCAGAAGCCGGGCTTGGAAGAGGGAGTTTAAGAGCCCCGGCGCGAGCTGGGGGCTGGGGGGCTCATTCACCCGCGCCGGGTCTATGAGAGTTGAACGTGGACCGGCCAAAAAGGTTCCCAAAAAAATCGCGACCATCGGAACCGCTGATACGAAGAAGCCTTAGGCGCCGACTGGGCAGACCTAAAGCTTCTCGCGAAGGCTTTATCAGGTGCTTTCGACGCTAGCGGCGTTGCATGACAGTTTTGCTGCAGAGACCGGCAATCGGGCTAGGAAATCGTGGCATGCGACACATTTTCGTGGCGCGCGAGGCGGTCAGGAACCAGCGCCGGCCGCTTCTGTCCGTTTCGGCGCTAACATGCCTAAGGCGTCGCAAATGTCGCTGTTCCGCCCTATGATCCGATGCTGACATAAACCTGATTCGACGTTTGGGGGAGGACAAAGGGCATGGCGATTACGTGGGCTCAATTGATCGTTTGGCTGATCATCGGCGTGCTCGCCGGCTCGCTTGCCGGGACCGTGGTGACGGGCAAATGGGGCGGGCTTGGTCATTGGTGCGGCCTTGGCGTCGGCCTGGTTGGCGCCTTGATCGGCGGCCTGATCTTCGGCCTGTTCAATATCTTGCCGGGCCTCGGTTCAATCTCCATCTCGCTGCGCGATATCGTTTCGGCCTTCGCCGGCGCGCTGGTCTTCTTGCTGATCCTGTGGATTATCCAGAAGGTGCGCTCGGACTCGCATTGAGCGATTAGGGGCTAGCTCATCGCGGCAGATAAATACCGCTGGCCCGGCAATAGTCTCTGACAGCGCCTTGCTGGTCCTCGGTGACGGCGACCCTGATTGGCATGAACTGCGTCGGCCCCTTTTGGGGCTTGGCAAACATGCCGACGAATCTTTTGCCGTTGACGAAACCGCACACGACTTTCTCGCGCTCGGAGCTGATGCCAGCTCGGTAGCTGCTACCAAACTTGGCCGAGGCTGGGTCTTTCAGGCTTGCGGCGACACTCTTCTTGACTAGCTTGATTTGCGACGAGCTTAACGAAGCGGAACGGAGCGGGCCCTCGAAGGAGAGGCTCGGCGCGGCACGTTCGGCCGCGCGCTGAGCGCAGCCGACCAGAACCAACACAGCAAAAACCGTGAGCAAATGCCCCATCACCCTTTGGAATCCCGCCTCCACGACCTAGCGAAGCGCAAGCTACCTCAGAATCAATAAAAGATGGGTAAGCTCTCGCTTGCCAGAGGTAATGCCGGACTGGCAAAACAGGCGCTGTCACGGGGTCTGAGGTCTTCTCGCTGGGATTAAGATGCTTAGAGCCGCGAAGATCATTGTGCTTGGTATCGTCGCGCTTGCAGTTTGGGGGCAGCGGCCTGCCATGGCGCTCTGCGAGGTCGTTTCAGCGACCCATAGCGCGCCCACCAAAGGCGAGGCGTTGCTGATGTCGCGAGCTCTCGCGGCCAAAAGCGCCAAAGCGCTTCGGAGCAAAAAAGGCTGGGGCCATATCAGAATGAGCGCTCACAAGGTGAAGCCGGATCCGTTCTGGAAGAAGGTGCGGCCGGTGGTGCCGCAGAGCGCTATCTACGGAACCTTCGTCACGGCGAAGACCTACAGCGTCTGTTGGACAGGCGTGCGGGTGCCTTACGTCTGCACCTCTGGCGCAAAAGTCTGCGGGAACTAGGCTTGGATGTGGCCCCCGTCGTCCCAAAGCGGTGGCATTTGCCGTCTTGAATGCCGGTGGATGGCCGCGTGGGAGCGAAGGCTATCCGCCCTTCGGGAGCGAATTTCCTCTTGTCTGCCAACAAAATTTTTCCCAAGCAAAAAATTCGCCCGGCCAGAGATCTGATCTATGTCAGCGCTTTCGTCGCGAAAGAACGCACCCGTCAAGGGTTCCTTAACCTCGTCCAGGCTATTCCTGAGCTGGACAGGGTGGAAGCGCTTTCGCGCCTGCCCGATAGCCAGCTCCACAAAAGCGGGGGGCCTTATGCGCGTTGTGGTCGGTTCAAACGTTTCCACGGAATTCAGACAGGCTGAGCTCGAGCGGCATCTCGAAGCTATGTCGCGCTTTGTCGAGCAGGCGGACAAGAAAGATGCTCTCTGCTGCACCATGATTTTACGTTCCGCCGCGTCCACCCCGGCGCAGGCCCTGATCCACATGAAGGACGCGCTGCTAAGCGCCGGCGTGCGCGCCAGAGCGATCCTCGCCAGGCTCGAGCCCGAGGACGAGCTGAAGCAATTCTTCTCATGCCTGAGAGAACTTGCCCCCGACGAACCGGCGGCTGAGCTCATCCGCTGGGCCCGCAATCCACGTCTTCTGGATGCTCATGAGCAGGCGACCTACGGCGATGCCATGTGCTGGTCGGGCGACGCCATGCGCCGCGATGCCGGCAAGCGCAATCCTTTGGTCCTGTTCGACATGGATGCCCCGGACGCGGCACAGCTGAGTACACGCGCCTTCTCGGCGCTGTGGGGCGCTTCGGTGCCGGTGCCTGAGCGCCATCTTGTAGCGGGAGTGCCCGCGAAGCCGTCCGGCGCCTATGAGCAGACGTCCGGCGACGCCCCGACCACGGCGCTGCGCCGGAATCTCCAAGGCTGGCCCCTCGTCCGCCACTAGCTATCAGCGCTATAATATCGTCATCCTGAGATAAGAGCGCTTCGCCGCTTGCGCCTCGCGCGTCGCCACAAAGAGATGACGGAGCCGCCGATGCTCGCCAGACTTATTCCCGTTTTGCTGTTGCTTCTCGCTGCGCCCGCTTTCGCCGCGGACGATAAGGGTCCGCTGCTGTCCGAGCTGATGAAGCAAAAGGGCTACGTCTACGCCTGGGACAGCATGTTGTCGGGCGAGACACCGCCGTCTTGGATTGGTGACTATGCCAAGACCTTAGATGGCCCGCCGGTTCCCACGATCCCGGTGCCGCTCGATGGCGAGACCTATACGCTGGGCTTCATCTGCAAAGCTAACGACTGCGAGGATAATCAACTCTATGTGCTATTCGCGCCGGGGCAGCGCGACGCATGGGGCTTGTTGGCGTCAGACGGCAAGATCACCTGGCTCGGGCGGCCCGGCGAGCGAATCCAGGACGCCATTAGGAGCGGCTTGAGACGGTAGATAGACGCCTTCAAGCGTCAGGATGAGGAAGTTTTCGATGCTAAAAAGATTGTTTCTGGCCCTAGTGCTGTTCGGCTCCGTGCCGGCCTTCGCTGAGGACGCGACCTCGCCCTATCTCTACGACCTCCTGAAGACGGCACGCTATCTCAATGCCTGGAACGGGATGCTGGCGAGCGAGAGCGTGCCGGCTTGGGTGAAGAACTACGCCAAGAATTTCAACGGTCCGGCCACGCCGTCGAAAGATGTCGCCGTCGGTGGCGAGCCCTATACGCTGGCCTGGGTCTGCAAAGCCCATGACTGCGACAATAACCAGCTTTACGTGCTGTTCGCGCCGGGCGCCCGGCAAGCCTGGGGGCTCATGATCAGCGGCGGCGACAAACGCAGCTGGCTCAGCCGTCCCGACACCGCCATCCAAGCCGCGATCTTAAGCGGCGTGAACTAGTACGGAGACCATGCCGCCCAACCTGCCACCTCAGACGATGCAAGCCATGGTGCTAGAGGCGGGGGGGAAGCCGCTAAAGCCCACCGAGCTGCCCGTACCAAAGCCCAAGGCCGATCAGATCCTGCTCAAAGTATTGGCCTGCGGTGTGTGCCGTACCGATCTGCACATTGTCGATGGCGAGCTGAACCAGCCAAAGCTGCCCTTGGTGTTGGGACATGAGATCGTCGGCCGGGTCGAGGCGTTGGGGCCAGTCGTGAAAGGATTCGAGATTGGCGAACGCGTTGGCGTGCCCTGGCTCGGTTTCACCGATGGCACCTGTCCCTATTGTCTGTCGGGCCGCGAAAATCTCTGCGACGATCCACGCTTCACCGGCTACCAGATAAATGGCGGTTACGCGGCCTACACGGTGGCGGATGCGCGCTACTGCTTCAAATTGCCGGACGGCTATAGCGATGCGGAAGCAGCCCCCCTGCTCTGCGCCGGACTGATCGGCTATCGCTGCCTGAAGATGGCGAAAGACGCGCTGTCCGGCGACCCGGTGTCGGGAACGAAGCGCCTCGGCATTTACGGCTTCGGCGCGGCGGCGCATATCGTGGCGCAAGTGGCACAGGCTCAGGGCTGCAAAATCTACGCCTTCACCAGCCCCGGCGACATCAAGGCGCAAGACTTTGCCCGGGAGTTAGGCGCGGTCTGGGCTGGTGGTTCCGACGAAGCGCCACCGGAGAAACTCGATGCGGCCATCATCTTCGCGCCGGTCGGGGCGCTGATACCGGCGGGGTTACGCGCGGTGCGCAAAGGCGGCGTCGTGGTCTGCGGCGGCATCCATATGAGCGACATCCCGAGTTTCCCTTACGACATTCTGTGGGAGGAGCGGGTGGTACGTTCGGTCGCCAATCTCACGCGCAACGACGCGCGCGAATTCCTCGCGCTCGCCCCGACCATTCCCGTGAAGACCACGGTGGCGCCCATGAGACTGAGCCAAGCCAACGAGGCGCTTGAAGCCTTACGACAGGGCAAGCTGACCGGCGCCGCAGTGCTTATTCCGGACGGCTAGTCCTTGCCGACCTTGATGTCGACGCCCTCGCCTTTGGTGGTGGTGCCTTCGAAGCCTGGCACGTCGATCTTCACCACGTCGCGCTGGTCCCGGAAAAAGAGATAACCGACCACAGCGAGCCCTATCACCGCGATCGCAAGCAAGATCGCTAGGACCGGATTGGGCCCACTTCGGTTCGCACTATCGGCTATATCTGTGCCTCCCTGAAAATATTGCGTAGTCGAAGGCCCCTTTGTGCGGCGCTGGCTCCCATTTTGCCAAGTCCCGCTTGACGGAGATCAAAGTCAGCGCTCAGATGATGGAAAATAATCCACACAGCCAAGCGTCTAGGGAGAATTCCAATGCTGCAGCAGGTCATCGAGAAGTTGAACTCCTCGGTCGCGGTGCGATCCCGCTATGACAACTTCATCGGCGGCGACTGGGTCGCGCCAGTGGACGGCGGCTATTTCGACAATATCAGCCCCGTGACCGGCAAGCCGGTATGCCAAGTGGCTCGCTCCCAGGCACCCGATATCGAATTGGCGCTCGACGCCGCGCATAAAGCCAAGGACGCTTGGGGCAGAATGCCACCAGCAGAGCGCGCCGCAATCCTCACCAAAATCGCCGACCGCATGCAAGAAAATCTCCCGCTGCTGGCGGCGGTAGAGACCATCGACAACGGCAAGCCGATCCGCGAAACGCGCATGGCCGATGTCCCGCTGGCCATCGATCACTTCCGCTATTTCGCCGCCTGCATCCGGTCCCAGGAAGGCTCGCTCACCGAGATCGACGAGACGACCATTGCCTATCACTTCCACGAGCCCCTTGGCGTGGTTGGCCAAATCATCCCATGGAACTTCCCCATTCTCATGGCGTGCTGGAAGCTGGCGCCGGCGCTGGCCGCAGGTAACTGCATCGTGATGAAGCCCGCCGAGCAAACGCCCATGTCGATCATGGTGTTGATGGACGTGATCGGCGACGTCCTGCCAGCTGGCGTGCTCAACGTCGTCAACGGCTTCGGCGTGGAAGCCGGGAAGCCGCTGGCCCAGAACAAGCGCATCGCCAAGATCTCCTTCACCGGCGAGACCACGACCGGCCGTCTGATCATGCAATATGCCTCCGAGAACCTGATCCCGGTGACGCTGGAGCTTGGCGGCAAGTCGCCCAACATCTTCTTCGCCGACGTGATGGCCGAGGACGACGACTATTTCGACAAGGCGCTCGAAGGCTTCGCCATGTTCGCCCTGAACCAGGGCGAAGTGTGCACCTGCCCCTCGCGCGCGCTGGTGCAAAAGTCGATCTACGACCGCTTCATGGAGAAGGCGATTGAGCGGGTGAACAAGGTCAAGCAGGGCAACCCGCTTGAGGCCGACACCATGATCGGCGCACAGGCGTCGAACGATCAGATGGAGAAAATTCTCTCCTATATCGACATCGGCCAGAAGGAAGGCGCCAAGCTGCTCGCCGGCGGCGAACGGAACATGCTCGAGGGCGACCTCGCCGAGGGCTACTACGTTCAGCCCACGGTGTTCGAAGGCAACAACAAGATGCGCATCTTCCAGGAAGAGATCTTCGGCCCCGTGCTGTCGGTCACCACGTTCGAGGACGAGGCGGAAGCGCTTGAGATCGCCAACGACACGCTTTACGGCCTTGGCTCTGGTGTTTGGACCCGCGACATCAACCGCGCCTATCGCATGGGACGCGGCATTCAGGCGGGACGGGTTTGGACCAATTGCTATCACCTGTATCCGGCGGGCGCGGCCTTCGGCGGCTATAAGAAGTCTGGCTTCGGACGCGAGAACCACAAAATGATGCTCGATCACTACCAGCAGACCAAGAATATGCTGGTGAGCTACAGCCCCAAAGCGCTCGGGTTCTTTTAGACGTCAGGCCGCCATTCCATGGTTGAACGCGTGCTTGCAACGGACGCCGCACTCGAACTGATCGAGCGCCTGACGCGCCAACACGGACCACTGATGTTTCACCAGTCCGGCGGGTGCTGCGATGGCTCGGCGCCTATGTGTTACCCGGATGGCGAATTTAAAACCGGCGGCAGCGACGTGCGGCTTGGCGAGATCGGCGGCTGTCCCGTCTACATGGCTGCCGACCAGTTTGAATATTGGAAGCATACCCAGCTCATCATTGATGCCGTCCCTGGCCGTGGCGCCGGATTCTCGCTTGAAGCACCCGAAGGCCTACGTTTCTTGACGCGCAGCCGTGTTTTCACGGACGCGGAGACCGACGCACTCGCGGCTTCCGGCTAGCCTGCCCTAACGAACCAGCGCCCGTTTTCTTGGCCTGCGCCTTTTTGCCTGTGCCCCGCCGCGTCGGCGATCGCACCGAACCGACGTCACTAATCATAGCCTTGGCAGTTTCATGCTCGGCCATGACCACAAGGGTGGCCCCGCACTTAATCAGATGCTCGATTTCCGCTTCGGAATGCACCCGGGCGATGATCGGCAAATCCACGTTGATGGCCCTGGCCTGCTCGACGACCTGGCCACGCTCGAAAGCGTCAGGGACGGCCACCAGTAGGCATCGCGCCTCGCCGAGATTGGCGGCATGGATAAGCTCCGGATCGGCGGCGTTACCGCTCACCGCCTCAATACCCTGATCGTTCAGGCTGGCCACGTCGTCCGCATTGTCATCGATGACGAAGAGCGGGGTTCTGCGTTCGCGAAGCGCCTTGCTGATGAACTTGCCGACCCGGCCGTGGCCGATCAACACGACGTGGTCTTTAAGCGCGGTCGGGTGGATCGGCTCGCGCGTCTGCAGTTCTTCTTCGTCCTCCACCTCGTCGGGCGACGACGACTCCGCCTGATCGGATGCGGCCTTCTCGCGCCGGGCCGCATATGCGTCGAGCGCGGCGAAGAGGAGCGGGTTGAGCAGGATGGAGATGATGGCGCCGGCGAGGATCAGATCGCGCCCTTCACCCGGCAACAGGCCGAGGCGCATGCCGAGGCTAACCAGGATCAAAGAGAACTCACCGATCTGCGCGAGCGAAGCGGAAATGATAAGCGCGGTTGCGCGCGCGTGCCCGAACAGACGCACAACGAAATATGCCGCGGCCGACTTACCGACCACAATGATGAGAATGGTGGTGAGGAGCGCGAGAGGCGCATCCACGACAATTGCCGGATGGAACAACATGCCGACCGACACGAAGAACAACACGGCGAATGCGTCGCGCAGCGGCAGGGACTCGGTCGCCGCTTGCTGGCTCAATTGCGACTCGCTCAGCATCATACCGGCGAAGAACGCGCCAAGCGCGAGCGAGACGCCAAACAACTCAGCGGCGAGATAGGCGAAGCCAAGCGCGATCGAAAGCACCGCGAGGCGGAACAGCTCGCGGCTCCCGGTGTGAGCAACATAGTGCAGCAGCATCGGGATGATTTTCTTCCCAACCAGCAGCATGCCGGCGACGAAAATAGCGAACTTGCCGAGCACGAGCGCTGTTTGGCGCAGCAATTCGAAGAGGTTTGGCGCCGCGTCGCCCGCGCGGAATAGACCGGTGATCTCCGGTAAGAGGACGAGGGCCAGCACCATGGCGATGTCTTGGATGACCAGCCAGCCGACGGTGATCCGGCCCCGCTCGGTATCCACCAGCCGCCGCTCCTGCAACATGCGCAGCAACACCACGGTACTCGCCACCGACAGAGCCAGACCGAAGATGAATCCGGCGCCCGCGCTCCAGCCGAGCGACCAGCCGACCGCCATGCCAAGCGGGGTTGCGACCAGGCCCTGCGCCAGGGCGCCCGGAATGGCGATGGCGCGCACGGACAACAGGTCCTGCAACGAGAAATGGAGCCCGACGCCAAACAGAAGAAGAATGACGCCAACCTCGGCCAGCTGATTGGCGATGTTCTGGTCGGCGCCGAAACCCGGTGTGAAGCCGATGGCGATGCCCGCGACCAGATAGCCCACCAAAGGCGGCAGCTTGAGGCGATGAGCGAGCACGCCGAGGGCGAAGGCGAGCACGAGGCCAATCGTCAACGTGGAAACGAGTGGCGGTACGTGCAGCATTTCTAGAAGCCTTAAGCTCGCCTTTTCTTGGGCTCGACTGGTCTCGCCCGACCGGTCAGCCTGCCCTGCTAGCAAATTGACGCCGTTTGTGCCCGCCGACAATCTTTTTGGTTACTTAGATCGCCAGAATAGAGCCTGACTTCGTGGAAACCTTGGCTGCATTTAGGCCGTTCCTGATCGCATCTTGACAGGGGGCCAGCCAATCTCCATGTTGCAGCCACAACGATTGCTCGCGATCGCGCGAAGCTGCCGCTACACGTGGCACCTCTCATCCCGAGACAATTTTCCAATTTTGGTCTGACCCCAGATAGCGCGTGGGGAGAGGCACATACGTCCTCGCGATTGCGCATGCTATGCGTCCCGTGTATGGCGCATAAGGAATAGTTATACGTGACAACGACATTTGATTCACTCGGCCTTGCCGAGCCGCTACTGCGTGCGCTCAAGGCTGAAAAATACGAGAAACCGACTCCCATTCAAGTTCAGACGATCCCCCTTCTTATCGAAGGCCGGGATCTGCTCGGCGTGGCCGAGACGGGCACTGGCAAGACAGCTGCGTTTGCGCTGCCGATCCTGCATCGTCTTTCAAACCAGACTGGACCGCGCCGCCCTAACGCGCCGAAAGCTCTGATTTTGGCGCCAACGCGCGAACTCGCCAGCCAAATCGGCGAGCGCCTGCGCGCCTATGGCCGCCAGCTCAACCTGCGGACTACCGTGATTTTCGGTGGTGTCGGCCAAGGTCAGCAGGTGAAGGCGCTCAAAGCGGGGGTCGATATCCTGGTGGCAACGCCTGGACGCTTGCTCGACCTCTGCTCCCAGCGCCATCTGCGGCTGGACGACGTGTCGATCCTGGTGCTGGACGAGGCCGACCGGATGCTCGACATGGGCTTCATCCATGACGTGCGGAAGATCGTCGGCTTTTGCAACAAGGAGCGCCAATCGCTTCTGTTCTCGGCCACCATGCCAACCCCCATCGCCAAGCTGGCCAATGACATCCTTCGCGACCCAGTTCGCGTCGACGTCGCGCCGGTCAAGATCGCCGTCGAGCGTATCGATCAGCGAGTCTATTTTGTAGGCTCTAAGGACAAGCGGGCATTGCTCGGCGACCTGTTGAAGGATCCGGCGATGGGCCGGGTCATTGTCTTCACGCGCACCAAGCGCGGCGCCGATAAGGTTTGCCGTAATCTGGGGCAGGCCGGTATCTCCGCCGACGCGCTCCATGGCAATAAGGGCCAGAATGCCCGCGTACGGGCGCTCGATGCATTCCGTAGCGGCAAAGTTCGCGCCCTGGTCGCCACCGACATCGCCGCGCGCGGCATCGATGTTCCAGGTATCTCTCACGTCATCAACTACGAGCTGCCAAACGAGCCGGAGAGCTACGTGCACCGGATCGGCCGCACGGCGCGCGCCGGCGCAGGAGGCGCGGCCGTATCGTTCTGCGACCTGGCTGAGCGTCCTTATCTCAAGGCGATCGAGAAGCTGATGAAGGCCCAGGTCGAAGTTGCCGAGCATGACCTCGCGGAAACGCGGGAAGAGGCTATGGCACGGGAAGCCGTCGAGCGTGTGGCCGGCAAAGGTAACGGCAAGCGGCGGAACCGCCATCGCGGCCGCCGGCCAAACGGCCAGGCCCAAGCCGCGGCTGGCAAAACAGCAGGCCGCAAGCCCACGGGCCGCAAATCGAACAACGCCCTCCGTCAACCAGGAGCATCGCTATGAACAAAGCCCCGTCACGTATTTCCGCAGCGCGGCGCAACGCCGAGACCATCTTGAACCAGAGCCAGCAGCGACAGGCCAGCTTCAAGCAGGATCAAGAGCGCCAGCGCGACGCTATGATGGAGAAGACGCTGCGTCTGCGTGAACTCCGCTTGGCCAAAGAGGCCGAGGAGAAGGCAGAGGCAGAGGCGGCAGCACCCGCTTCCGCCGCAGCCCCCAAGGCGCGCAAGCCGCGGCGGTCGAAACAGACTTAAAGTCACGAACTCGCTAACGACCAGGGAGACGCAGATGGCGTTCAAACCCAACTACAACTTTCAGAAAAACGAGCGGAACCGGGCCAAAGCTCTGAAGAAGCAGGAAAAACTCCGTCGCAAGCAGGCGGCTCGTGGCGACGATGCCGCTGCCGATCCAGAGACGGATGCCGAAGCAGGCACCGAAGCGACCGCCGATGCCGCTGCGGCTGCCGATAAAGCTCCAGGCGACGCATAAGCCAAAGGTTGAGCGAGCATGGCCAGGAAGCAACAGGCACGGCCGAGTGGGTTCGTCTTATTCGACGTGATCTACGAGGACGGCACACAGACTTCGAACCGGAAGGTCCCGGCGACCGAGCTCGGCGGCTTGGACGGGGACGATCCCGCGCGCACGTTCATCGAGACACAGGACAGCAAGATTGGCGAAATGTCCGGCACGTCCCGCCCCCCGATCAAGTCGATCGCCCGGGTGCGCAAGTCCAAGGTTAAGGCTAAGGCCTCTTAGCTAAGGCTAAAGCCTCATAACGCTGCCAACGCTCACCAATTTCCACGCAGACGCCGCCGGAATATAACCGTCCGACGCGTGTTCCCTCGCGCGCAGCGTCGACTATAGTGGCGGCGCTGGCCGCACGGACGATGCGGTCCTTCAAGCGTCGCCGTTTCGAGCAAACTCTGTCTAGGAGGAAGGTATATGCAGTTTCTCTACACCGCCATGAAAGGCGTGTTGGCATTAGGCGTTGCGATGCTCTTCATCGGCGACGCAAAGGCGCAGACGCAAATCGAGGACGAGTCCGGAACCATTACGATGACCGGTACGGTGGAAGTCATCGAGGTGCCCGAACGCCTGATCACAGTTGTCGGACCGAACGGCAATGTTGTCGCGGGCATCATCAGCCCGGACGTGAAGGACATCAAAAAGATCAAGCTGAAGGAGACGGTGACCATCCAGTTCACCCAGGATGTCGCCGTTGCTATCCAAAAGGCCGACGGACCGCCTCAGACCAAAGAGCAAGAGCTGGTGAATGCTGAAGAAGCCGGCATGAGCATGAACGCGCCGACCGTCGCCGAGCAGAATTGGACCGAGACAACACCATCCGGCGGCGTCAGCAGCCTAACCACCATCGAGGTCACCGACACCATCAGCGCCATCAACCGCCGCAAGCGCACGATCACGTTTGCTGGCAAAGGCAACGCAACCCGCACCATTCAGGTGCCGCAGAATGTGAGCGGCTTTAGTGGGCTCGAAGTGGGCGACATGGTCGTGCTCGAAGTGACGCGGGCCGTCATCGCCAACGTCAAATTCAAACGCATGTAAACGACGGTCGCCAAGACGAGATTGGGCGCGGCGGCGTTTACATCGTCGTCGCGCCGATCACCTCGTGGTCGCTGACCACGCACTGCCATGCACCAACAGCCGGGAACCCAGCCAAGTCCTGCCGCTGTTCAAGAAATTGCATAGCCGCCATATACCCCGCACGACCAATGCACGCATTGGGTGACATGGCGTCGGCGAGAAATTCCATAGGTACCGGCACGTCGATACAGCCCAATGCGGTGAGAGACGCCCGGCGTTCCTCACCCGTCATAGGCTTCTGCTTATCGTAACTCTTGCCCTGGTTGGTGGGCTGGAGCGGCGTCTCAGCCTGACGGCATGCCTTGACGATGAGCTGCACGTAAACGTGCTTTTCCTTCTCCGCACCCATCCGAGTCGGCTGCGATGGCTTGGCCTTGTCCTGAGCCTCGGCCTTATCCTGAACCTCAGGCTCAGCGGCGGCAACTGGGCCGCATGCTACGAGGCCTAGTGCGAGCGTGGCAATCAGATGACGAATCATGACGACGTTTCTCTGAGAGCCGACGGCCATGCTCTCTGCTCTAGCCTAGCCTGCGGCTGGCCGGCGCCGCTGGGGCATACGCCCGATTGTCCTGCCCATGGCGGGAACATTTGCCAATGATCCTAGCATGGAAGGTCAACTGAGCGCCTAGAATCTCAGCGATCAGTAGTTTCAGCCCATCGCGCATCTAGGCAGCTGCTACGACTTCATAGCCATACTCAGCCGCCGAATCCGTTAGCCAGTGCCAAAAACTCTCTGAGAAGCTGCGGAATATAGCGATGTCGCACTGTCTTATCGACGGGCTGCAAGCCGACCAGCTCGACGGGCTGCAAGCCGACCAGCGACGGCCGCGCCTCTTCGGTGAGCGCCGGTCGCTCACCAAGGAAGCGACCAATGTCGTTCTTCTTCGACACCATTCTGCCGAGGCCGAGATCATGGGCCGTGGTCTGGCCGTTCAGCTCAGGTCCAGCCGCATGACCCTTCTCGATGCGCATCACGCCAAGTGCCTCAGTGCCGTAAGGCGCGATGCCGTGCACTGCGCCCGCTTCGACAATGGCGCGCATTGGTGCCGCCACAGACCGAGAACGATCCGGCGGCCATATAGGGAAAGGCCTCGTTGGAGACGTCCTGCAGGGCAGAACCAATTGCAAACCAATTAATACTTTACGGGCCCAAAGTGGTTCCTTACAGTCGCTGCCTAAGAAGGAAGCACCGCGTTGACCGATAAGCCAAATAGAGAGGCGCAAGCCGCCTTGGCGCGCATGGCCAAGCCAGTGACTGGGATCGCCGCCATCTATGCCTATCTAAAGCGTGCCATCGAGATGGGCGCTTACAGCGAAGGCGATCAGCTACCCCCCGAACGTCAGCTTGCGGTGACCTTCAAGGCCGCACGCAGCACCGTGCGCCGTGCGCTGGCCAGGCTCGAGAAGGAAGGCTTGGTGTCGCGCCGGCTTGGCAGCGGCACATTCGTTGGCACGCTCAACGCTACCGGACGGCGCGCCGCCGCGCTGGTGGACGAACTCAGCCCGCTGCAGCTCATCGAAGCGCGTCAAGCGGTCGAGCCTCTCACGACGCGGCTCGCAGTCCTGCATGCCACGGGACGCGACCTCGACGACTTAGAAGCCGTGCTGGGCCATGCGGAGGCTGCGAGCGGTGACAAGGATCTCTTCTCCAAGTGGGACGGCGAGTTTCATCTTCTCATCGCGCGTGCGTCGGCCAATCCGTTGCTGCTCGGCGTCTATCGCCAGATCAACCATGTGCGGCTGCATGCGCAGTGGGACGCGATGAAAGAGGAAGTTCTGACGCCAGACGTGATCGCCATTTATGGCCGCCAGCATCGCGCCATCCTCGATGCAATGCTAGTGCGCGACGCTCAGCTTGCCCAAGCCCTGATGGCCGAGCATTTGGAAACGGCCCGCGACCATCTCGTCAAGGCGAGCCGCTCTTAGGCGGCAGCGGCCGATAAACGCAGCCCTGCTTGGTCTACTTGCTGCGCTCTCTCGGGGCTTGCACGACTTCCTTGCCCCGCTTTCCGTCCCGCGCCGTAGGCCCTGTTCCGACAGTGCTCGCGGTAACATTCGCCGGGCTTCTTGTGCTCAGCGCCGGGCAAGCAGCCGCGCCTATATTCGACGGCGTCGAAACCACATGGCTGGCGCGCTGCTTTGGCCTCGGTGCTATCGGCATTGTCTATCTGGCGAAGCCTGGCAAGACGACGATCCCAGCGCGCTGGCTGCCGGTGCTCGCGGTGATGGGCGTTCTCGACGTAACGGCGCTCGGCACGATCATTGCCGCTGGCAGCCTGCCTGACGCCGCCTTCGCCACCGTGGTCTCCTCAGCCTTTGGCGCCGTCACCGTGCTTCTGGCCCGGGCCATTTTAAAAGAATCGGTGGCGCCTCTGCAAGCCGCCGGTATCGTCTTGATCTTCGCCGCTGTCGCCGTGCTTGCCGGGGCTTAGCTGCGACACCCAGGCGAGTTTTCTCCGTTAACATTACAGAGCGATCACCTTGTTCAATTCCCCGGGAGGTCGGCCCTGGACCTAGCCCAAGACGCTTTCTCTCCTTAGATTGGGGCTGCCCAGTCAGTCTGCACAGGGGGCGGTGTCGAAGGGCCCGTGATGAATTTGAAGCCAGATAGCGCAAGAAACACTGCCCGCTCACCGCGATTGCGCCGGGCGAAATGGCGCGCGTGCTTCGGCCTGGTCTTAGCGATTGCGCTATTCCCCAAGGTCTCGATCTCCGCGCCCGCCGTTCCGCCAGTGCAGACGGAAGTGGTGCGCGAGGCCCCCGTTGTCCGCAGGCTGGAGCTGTCCGGCACCGTGACCTCGCCGCAGTCCTCGCATATCTCAACATCTGTCGAAGGGCTGGTGAGCGCCGTCCATTTCGACAGTGGCGCACGCGTCGCACGCGGCGACCTCCTGCTGGAACTCGATGCCGAGCTGGAGGAGGCCGCTTACAAACAGGCCGAAGCGCGAACCGCCCAGGCTGCGGCCGAACTTGCCGACGCCAAGCGCCGCCTGAAGATCGCCGAGAGTTTGGCCAAGCGGGAATACGGGCCAAAGAATGCCGTGGAGGCGGGACAGGCCGAGGTCGATATCGACACCGCCACCCATGACAGTTTCATCGCGGAGCAGAAGCGCCGTAAAGCGATCCTCGCCCGCCACAAGCTGCCAGCGCCTTATGACGGGGTCATCTCCCAGCGCATGGCGGAGGTCGGCCAATGGGTCCAGCCAGGAACTGCGGTGTTCGATCTGGTGTCCATGCGCGACTTCCGCATCGATGTGCCGGTGCCCCAGGACTACTACGCGCGGCTACGCACGGGCGCGCACGTCTCGGTCGAAGTCGATGCGCTGCCCGGTGTGGAAATTCCGGCGAGGATCGGCGCGCTCATTCCGGTGAGCGATCCTGACGCCCGCACTTTTACATTGCGCGTACTGCCCGAGCGGGATGACATTCCCATCGCGCCGGGCATGTCGGCCCGCGTCACGGTCAGTCTTGAGACTGGCAGGCGGGACCTCGTGGTAAGCCGCGACGCGCTGATCCGTTATCCAGATGGCCGCGTCACCGTGTGGGTGCTCGAAGAGGATGGCGACACGATGAGCGTCACCGAGCGCCGTATCAAAATCGGGCTCGCCTTCGACGGTATGGTGCAAGTGCATTCCGGCTTGAAGACAGGCGATCGCGTCGTGGTGCGCGGCAACGAGTCCTTGCGCGAAGGACAGACTGTCCGGCTGGCAAGCTAATGGCCCGGGCTGATAGGAAACGCCGCAATGCTTGAACGCATCGTCAAGCACGGGACCTTGGTCACGGTCGCCACGCTCATTGTGTGTGTGCTCGGCATCGTCGCCGCTTTCCGCATTCCTGTGCAAATGATCCCCGACCTCGAAGTGCGCACCGTCACCGTGCATACGCGCTGGGCAGGCGCCACGCCGCAAGACGTCGAGAAAGAAATTGTGATCGAGCAGGAGGAGTATCTCCGCTCCATACCGAGCCTTGAGCGGATTATCTCGCGTGCCTCTAGCGGCGCCGCCCGGATCGAGCTTGAGTTCCCTTACAATATCGATCTGAACGAGACGCTGATCCGCATAAACAACGCACTGAGCCAAGTTCCTTCCTACCCCGAGGATGTCGATCAGCCGCGCGTTCGTGCCAGCTCATTCAGCGCCAACTCCTTCATGTATTTCCGTGTGTCGCCGCTGTCCGGCAATCCCCGGCAGCTCGACATGGACATGATGCGGGACTTCGTCGACGACAATGTCCGGGCGCGGCTTGAGAGCGTAACAGACGTGTCAGATGTCGGCCTCGGCGGAGGCGCCGAGAAACAGATCCAAATCCTGTTCGACGCGGCAGCTTTGGCGGAGCGGAAACTGTCTCTCGGTGACGTCCGTCGCGCCGTGGCCGCGCGCAACCGCGACACGTCTGGCGGCGAAATCGAGAGCGGCAAGCGGCGTTATCTCCTGCGCACCATCGGCCGGTTCGACGACACCGAAGCTCTGAAAAAGCTGATCATCGTGCGGCGTGGCGGCACGATCATTCGGCTTGAGGACGTCGCCGATGTCCGGCTCGGCCATTTCGAGATCTACACGCGCGCCTTTGTGAACGACCAGCCCATCATCTTTCTTTCGATCCGCCGCGAAGCTGGCTCCAACGTCATCGCCATCAAGGAAGCGGTGATGAAAGAGGTCGAGGCAATCAATCGCGAAGTGCTCAACCCGGCGGGCCTGGAGCTTCAGTTGACCGCGGACGATGTTACCTATGTCGAGGCATCGATCCGCAATGTGTGGACCAATCTCTCGATCGGCGCCCTTCTCGCGACACTCGTGATGTTCTTATTCCTCCGCTCGGCCAAGGCGACGGCGGTGGGTGTCATCGGCATCCCGATCTGCACCATCGCCGCCTTTATCGGCCTCATGCTGGCGGGGCGCACTGTCAATGTCATCTCTCTCGCGGGCGTCGCCTTCGCCATCGGCATGACGCTCGACAACACCATCGTCGTGCTGGAAAGCATCGATCTTGAGCGAAGGCGTGGGCTTGGACAGCTGCAGAGCGCCATCGAAGGCGTCCGCAAAGTTTGGCCCGCGGTGCTGGCCTCGACCCTGACCACGGTACTGGTGTTCATCCCCATCGTGTTCATTCACGAAGAGGCCGGCCAACTTTATTCCGATGTCGCTATTGCGGTCTCAGCCTCAATCCTTGCCTCGATGATCGTGGCTATCACCGTTGTGCCAACGGCGGCGGCGCATTTCGACCTGACGCCAAAAGACAACAAAGCCGCCGACGCCGCCGATAGCGCCATCGTCAAAGGCGTGGGGTGGCTGGTGGCGGGTCCGCTCAGGCGGTTCCTGTGCATCCTCGGTGCGACGGGCGCCAGCCTGGCGGTGATCCTTCTGCTCTTACCGGCCGCCGAATATCTGCCCGAGGGCGAGGAGCCCAAAATGTTCGCGCGGCTGAACGCGCCGCCCGGCTATAATCTGGACACCATGTCGGAGATCGGCGCGGACCTTCAGACTTACCTCCTGCCCTTCGTCAAGGACGACCCAGACCGGTTCAAGAACGGCGAGGCGGAAGCGCCCGCGCTCAAATACTTTTTTTTGATGATGGAGGCGGACAGTCTGCGTATCATCGCCGAGACCATCAATCCCGGCGACATCAATGCGTTGATGAAGGTCATCACCAGTAAATACGAGACCTATCCGGGCATGCGCGCCTTCGTGTCGCGCGGCTCGATCATTACCAGCAATGACGGGGGCACCCGCAGCGTCAGCCTCGACATTTCGGGTCGCCGGCTTGAAGACGTCTACAACGTGGCCTCCACGGCATATCGCCGGGCCGGTGAGATTTTCGACAACCCGCGTATCCAGGCCGACCCGCCGACGCTGACGCTGTCACAGCCGCTGATCGAAGTGCGCCCCAAATGGGACCGCGCCGCAGAGCTCGGCATGACATCGGCGGATATCGGTTTCACGGTAGCCGCGCTCACTGACGGTGCCTATGTGGGCGAATTCTTCCTCGATGACGAGAAAATCGACATCTATTTCTACAGCAAGGATGCGATGCGCACCTCGCTCGACACGCTCGGGCAGATGCCGGTACATACGCCGCAAGGTGCCATCGTCCCGCTCTCTGCCGTCGCCGAGATCAAGGAGACCGTCGACACCAGCTCCATCAGGCGCATCAACGGCAAGCGCACCGTGACCCTCAACATCATCCCGCCAAGCGATGTCGCGCTGGAAACCGGCGTCGAGATCGTTCGCGAACAGCTCGTCGACCAGATGCGCCAAAGCGGTGAAGTGCCCTTCGATGTCAGCATGACCATCTCCGGCGCTTCCGATCAGCTCGATGCGACGCGCGCGGCCCTGAGCGGCAACTACATCATCGCGGTTGTCATTATCTATCTGCTGCTCGTCGCCATATTCACCCATTGGGGCTACCCGCTGCTGATCATGACCACCATTCCGCTCGGTGTTGCCGGCGGGCTCGTGGGGCTGGCGCTGATGAACTGGGTTGGCACGATCATGCCGCGCTTCGGGCTCGACCCATTCCTCCAGCCCTTCGACATGATCACCATGCTTGGCTTCCTCATTCTCATGGGCACGGTGGTGAACAACCCAATCCTGATCGTCGACCGGGCGCTCTATAATGTGCGGCAGATGGGGTTGGCGGCGAAAGACGCGGTGATGGAAGCCGTGTCGTCGCGCTTACGGCCCATCGCCATGTCGACGGTGACGACGATCTGTGGACTGGCGCCTCTCGTGTTCCTTCCCGGCGCTGGCACCGAGCTTTATCGCGGCGTCGGGGCCATCGTGCTGTTCGGTATTTTGGGAACGGCGATTATCACGCTGACATTCCTGCCGGCGCTCTCCATCGCCGTGCTACGAGGCGCTGGCTACGGGGCCGAGCCTGAGGTCAAGAAGTCGCGAGCTTAATGATGGGCTATCTCGACGTCGATCGCCAATTCATGCCATTCCAAGACGAAGAGTCCTGGGAGGTTCAGTATCAATCGTTCCTGTCAGAAGATTTCTACGGCTATCCGCCTGACCTCCAGGATGCCGCTGTGCAGACCGTCTTGCAGCAGGCTGAGGTCTTGTTGGCGGCGTGAGATAAGCCGGCGCGCGCTCCGTCGAGCATACGCACCACTTCGAATGGCGCAAATCAGTCAGACGTTTTTCTCCCAACCGTCTGCTGTGGCGTAGTGCGAAACAGTTCTCTTTGGTTACCCGGTGAGTTACCCCGGTCTGATTCGCCGCCCGTCCTGGTAGGGAAAAACCCCCAGAAAGATTGGCGCGCCCGGAAGGAGTCGAACCTC
>JAGPVD010000162.1 GCA_018067145.1 Methyloceanibacter sp. | reverse complement strand
GCTGCAACTTGTCGACCTTGTCGACGAAACGTCCCTCGAGACGGTTCTTGGCCTCTTCGTACTGACGGCCAATCGCCTCGACTTCGGACATTGCCTTGTCGTTTTTGAGCGCGATCTCCCACCAATGGCTACGCGCCACCTCGTCGAGAAGCGCCTCGGTGACCTTAGCGTCCTTCTTAAAGGGATTCGGACCCTTGGCCACGACCTTGTGCAACAGTACGTCGCGAAGACGGCCATAGACGTTGCGGTCCAGGATCGCGAATTCGTCATCGCGGTCCTTGGCGAGGCGCTCGATCTCTTCGCGCTCGATCGCCATCGCGCGCTCGTCCTTCTCCACACCGTGGCGATTGAACACACGCACTTCGACCACCGTGCCGGCCACGCCGGGCGGCAGCTTGAGCGACGTATCGCGCACATCTGAGGCCTTCTCGCCGAAGATGGCGCGAAGAAGTTTTTCCTCAGGCGTCATCGGGCTCTCACCCTTAGGCGTAATCTTGCCCACGAGGATGTCGCCAGGGCTCACCTCCGCGCCGATATAGACGATGCCCGCCTCGTCAAGATTCTTCAGAGCCTCTTCAGAGACGTTCGGAATGTCGCGCGTGATCTCCTCCGGCCCAAGCTTGGTGTCGCGACCCATGACTTCGAATTCCTCAAGATGGATCGAGGTGAAGACGTCGTCGCGCACGACGCGCTCGGAGATGAGGATGGAGTCCTCGAAGTTGTAGCCCATCCACGGCATGAACGCGACAAGCACGTTGCGGCCAAGCGCTAGCTCGCCGAGATCGGTCGACGGGCCGTCGGCGATAATCTCGCCGAACTGAACATGATCACCCACACGCACCAGCGGCCGCTGGTTGATGCAGGTGTTCTGGTTCGAGCGCTGGAACTTGCGCAGATTGTAAATGTCGACGCCAGACTTGGATGGATCGGTTTCCTCCGTCGCCCGAACAACGATACGTGTGGCATCCACCTGATCGACGACACCAGTACGGCGAGCGCCAATGGCGGCGCCTGAATCACGAGCCACGACGGCTTCCATGCCGGTACCGACCAGCGGCGCCTCAGCCGTGATCAACGGCACGGCCTGACGTTGCATGTTTGAGCCCATGAGCGCGCGGTTGGCGTCATCGTTCTCAAGGAACGGGATGAGTGCTGCCGCGACCGAGACCAACTGTTTCGGCGACACGTCGATGAGGTCGACCTTTTCCTTAGGATACTGCTCCACGTCACCGGCGTGCCGGCAAACGATCATGTCGTCGACGAAGGTGTTGTTCGACGCGAGTGCGGCGTTGGCCTGGGAGATGATGTAGCGCGCCTCCTCCATGGCCGAGAGATAAACCACCTCGTCCGTCACTTTAGACTTCACCACGCGGCGATACGGGCTCTCGATGAAGCCGTATTTGTTCACCCGCGCATAAGTGGCGAGCGAGTTGATGAGACCAATATTCGGACCTTCAGGCGTCTCAATCGGACAGATCCGGCCGTAATGGGTCGGATGCACGTCGCGCACCTCGAAGCCCGCGCGTTCGCGGGTGAGACCACCTGGCCCAAGCGCCGAGAGACGACGCTTATGGGTAATCTCAGACAACGGATTAGTCTGATCCATAAACTGCGACAGCTGCGAGGAACCGAAGAACTCGCGCACTGCGGCGGCCGCGGGCTTGGCGTTGATCAGATCCTGCGGCATCACCGTGTCGATATCGACCGAGCTCATGCGCTCCTTGATAGCGCGCTCCATGCGCAACAGGCCGACGCGATACTGGTTCTCCATAAGCTCGCCCACGGAACGCACGCGGCGATTGCCCAGATGATCGATATCGTCAATCTCGCCCCTGCCGTCGCGCAAACCGACCAGCGTCGTAATGACAGCGAGGATGTCCTCTTTGCGCAACGTGCGCATGGTGTCTGGCGCATCAAGATTGAGACGCATGTTCATCTTAACCCGGCCAACGGCGGAAAGGTCGTAGCGCTCGGAATCGAAGAAGATACCGTTGAACAGGTTCAACGATGCTTCCGGCGTCGGCGGTTCACCCGGGCGCATCACCCGGTAAATGTCGAGCAGCGCTTCTTCGGTGTTCGAGTTTTTGTCGACCGCGAGCGTGTTACGGATAAACGCGCCAATGTTGACATGGTCGATATCGAGGATCGGAATTTCCTTGAGGCCAAGCTCCTTGAGCTTATCGAGCAACTCCTCCTCGATTTCCTCGCCGGCTTCGCCGTAAATTTCGCCGTTCTCGAGATTGACGATATCCTGGGCCAGATAACGGCCATACAAATCTACGTCACTGATGAGCAGTTCCTTGAGCCCATCATCGGCAAGCTTGTTAGCGAGCCGTGCCGTCAACTTGCGTCCGGCCTCGACCGCGACCTCGCCGGTCTTGGCGTTGATTAGATCGGTGGTCGGCTTGATGCCGCGCATACGCTCGGGACGGAACGGCATGCGCCATCCACCCTTGGTCGCCTTGAGCGTGATGCGGTCGTAGAAGGTCGACAGGATCTCCTCGTCGTCAAGACCAAGCGCAAAGAGTAGCGTCGTCACCGGCAGCTTGCGGCGGCGGTCGATACGCACATAGACGACATCCTTGGCGTCAAACTCAAAGTCGAGCCAAGAGCCGCGATAAGGAATGATACGCGCGGCGAACAGCAACTTGCCGGACGAGTGGGTCTTGCCGCGGTCATGGTCGAAGAACACGCCGGGCGAACGGTGCATCTGCGAGACGATAACGCGCTCGGTGCCGTTGATGACGAACGTACCGTTCGACGTCATGAGCGGCATGTCGCCCATGTAGACGTCCTGCTCCTTGATGTCCTTGACCGAGCGGGCGCCGGTCTCCTCGTTGACATCAAACACGATGAGACGGAGCGTCACCTTGAGCGGCGCCGCATAGGTTATGTCGCGCTGCTGACACTCGTCCACGTCGTATTTCGGCGGCTCAAACGCGTAGCTGACAAATTCCAGCTGGGAGCGCTCGCCGAAATCCTTAATCGGGAAAACGGACTTGAATACAGACTGGAGCCCCTCGTCGTCACGGCCACCCTCGGGCTCATCGACCATTAGGAACTGATCGTAAGACTGCTTCTGAACCTGAATGAGGTTCGGCATCTCGAAGATTTCGCGGATATGACCGAAAAACTTACGGTATCGTTTTTGACCATTAGTCTGCTGCGCCATGTGGTCCTCTCAAGGCTAGTCGCGACGGCTCGCCGGGGTCTCCGCTTGGAACGCGGAGACCCTGGTGAACAGTCACGTCACTCGATTTAGGTGGGTTGGGGCCCGGGCGAACACCGTTACATGGGGTCCGTCCGGGCGCCTTTCAACCCAGTGCTACTTCAGTTCGACGGTCGCTCCCGCGTCCTCGAGCTGCTTCTTGAACTTGTCAGCCTCTTCCTTTGTCAGGCCATCCTTGACCGCCTTCGGAGCGGCTTCGACAAGGTCCTTCGCCTCTTTAAGCCCAAGGCTGGTGATCGCTCTCACTTCCTTGATGACGTTGATCTTCTGGGCGCCGGCGGCTGTCAGAACCACGGAGAACTCCGTCTGCTCTTCGGCAGCGGCATCGCCACCACCGCCACCCGCGGCCATCATGGCCACAGGAGCAGCAGCCGAAACGCCCCATTTCTCTTCGAGAAGCTTGGCCAGCTCGGCCGCCTCCATCACCGTCAGGGTAGAAAGGTCATCCACGATTTTCTGCAGATCTGTCATTTGTCTTAATCCTCGTACGTTCAATCTCGTATTGGGTTTATCAGCGTCACGCCGCTTCCTTGCTGCCATAGGCTGAGAACACACGTGCAAGCTGACCGGCGGGCTCTTTCACGGTGCGGGCGATCTTGGTCGCCGGCGCCTGAAGGAGGCCAATCAACGTGCCACGAAGTTCGTCGAGCGAAGGCAGGTCGGCAAGCGCACTCACGCCTTTGGCATCGAGCACCGTGCTGCCCATCGTGCCGCCCAGGATCACGAACTTTTCGTTGTCCTTGGCAAACTTGACGGCCACTTTCGGCGCCGTCACGGGATCGTCGGAAAATGCGAGGCAAGTGGGCCCCACCAAGAGATCCGAAATACCCGTAGCGTCGGTACCATCGAGCGCGAGCTTCACGAGCCTGTTCTTCGCCACTTTGACCCGGCCACCAGCGTCTCTCATGTCGCTGCGCAGCTTGGTCATTTTGGAAACAGAAAGGCCCGCATAGTGAGCCACGACGACAACGCCGGTATCGGCGAAGACATCGTGAAGCGCTGACACGACTTCGCGCTTCTCAGCTCTTTCCATGCTCACTCCGTCTCTTTAGAAGCCGCAAGCGACGCTCGCGGCCTTCGGCCACAACGTGCCGCGATAAGTGTGGGGCGAGGCAAAAAGCCACCCCGCGCTTACACGCGGCGCTCTGTTGCCTGTCCCGCTCGCACGCGCGTAACGCGTAAGAGCCACATACGAGGTACAAACCGATCTCCAGGTCGCGGCGGTATTCCCGCTACCATCGAACCGTTTCGTCTCCCGTCTCATGCAGGCCCCCAAGGGCTTAAGCGGTTTCCCACACCTACAATCTCGGACAGGTTCGGATCGCTTGGCATGCAAACGATCCTCCGGAACCGAACGCCGGTTCCGTAACTCTTGAACTACCCGGCGCCGAGGCTACCAGGCTCAATCTTGATGCCAGGACCCATGGTTGAGGTCACGGCGATGCGTTTCACATAAGTGCCCTTGGCGCCCGAGGGCTTGGCCTTCATGACCGCGTCCGCAAACGCGCGGATATTGGCCACGAGCGCATCCTCGGTGAAGCTCGCCTTGCCGACACCGGCATGAATAAGACCAGCCTTCTCAACACGGAACTCAACAGCGCCACCCTTAGCCGCCTTGATGGCCGGACCAAGATCGTTGGTCACGGTGCCAACCTTCGGGTTCGGCATCAGGCCGCGGGGCCCGAGCACCTTACCCAGGCGACCAACGAGCGGCATCATGTCAGGCGTGGCGATGCAGCGGTCAAATTCGATGACGCCCTTCTGCACCTCGGCCACGAGGTCTTCGGCGCCAACGAGATCGGCACCAGCCTTCTTGGCCTCTTCGGCTTTGTCGTCCTTGCAGAACACAGCGACGCGCAGCTTACGGCCCGAGCCGTTGGGCAACGCACAGACGCCGCGCACCATCTGATCGGCATGGCGCGGATCGACGCCAAGATTCATAGCGATCTCGACGGTCTCGTCGAACTTGGTTTTCGCTGCGCCCTTGATAAGCTTCACCGCATCCTCAACGCCATAGAGCTTGTCGCGCTCTATCGTTTCAGCAGTGGAACGGAACCTCTTGCCAGGTTTGCTCATGGTCTACTCCTGCACCTCAAGTCCCATCGAGCGGGCGGACCCGGCAATGATCTTCATCGCTTGCTCGACGGAATTGGCGTTTAAGTCCTGCTTCTTGATCTCGGCGATTTCGCGCAACTGGTCCTGGGTAACTTTACCCGCGACACCTCGACCCGGATCCTTGGAACCCTTGGCGATGCTCGCCGCCTTTTTCAGAAGGAAGGACGCCGGCGGCGTCTTCATCTCAAACGAGAACGAACGGTCGCCATAGACCGTGATCACTGTCGGGATCGGCGAACCCGGCTCGAGCTTCTGCGTGGCTGCGTTAAACGCTTTGCAGAACTCGGGGATGTTCACGCCCCGCTGACCCAGCGCAGGACCAATCGGCGGCGAAGGATTTGCCTGCCCCGCCGGCACCTGCAGCTTGATGTAACCGTCAATTTTCTTAGCCATCCGTCACACGTCCCGTTTATCTCACTGGGAAGCTCAAACCTTAGAGCTTCTCCACCTGCGCATATTCAAGCTCGACCGGCGTTGCCCGGCCAAAAATAGAAACCGCCACTTTGAGTCTCGCCCGCTCCTCGTCGACCTCTTCCACGAGGCCGTTGAACGAAGCGAACGGACCATCTGCAACACGGACCTGCTCGCCGATCTCGAACGTCACCGACGGCTTCGGCCGCTCCACACCATCCTGCACCTGCTGGATAATGCGGCCGGCTTCCTCCTCGGTAATCGCGATCGGCTTGTTGTCCGTCCCGAGAAATCCCGTGACCTTCGGGGTGTTCTTGACCAGATGGTAGGTCTCGTCGTCGAGATCCATCTTGACCAGGACATAGCCCGGAAAGAATTTTCGTTCGGAGGCGACCTTCCGGCCACGCCGCATCTCTACGACTTCCTCCATGGGAACCAGCACTTGCTCGAATTTGTCCTCGTAACCGGCGGCGGCGGCGCGCTCCTTAATGGATTCAGCGACCTTCCGCTCGAAATTCGAGTAGGCGTGGACAATGTACCAGCGCATAGCCATCCGACTCTAACGGCCCATACCTAAGATGAACTGGACCAGCGTTCTCAGAACCCAATCAACCCCGAGAAAGAACAGCGCCGCCGCAATAGACAAGATAATCACCATGATGGTTGTGATCACCGTCTCCTTGCGGGTCGGCCAGGTGACTTTGGACACCTCGGTGCGAACCTGCTGCAGAAATACAAAGGGATTCGTTCTCGCCATCTCAGTCCTTCACCGCGGGACAATTAGGCCCGCTCCTTAATTCTTTCAGTCTCTATACGTGGCAGGAGTGGAGGGACTCGAACCCGCAACCCCCGGTTTTGGAGACCGGTGCTCTAGCCAGTTGAGCTACACTCCTAAGTCGTCTTTAGTTCA
>JAGPVD010000161.1 GCA_018067145.1 Methyloceanibacter sp. | reverse complement strand
CGAGAAAGGTGCTAAAATGAACGCTAGTGAGCTACTAGAGCAGTCGAAACTAGAAGCAGCTCTGAAGGAGACTCCGATGTTTCCGCTTACTCGCATCAAGTTCCTAAAGTTCGTAGCGGCTGGTGCATTCGTCGTCGCCCTCTCTGCTGCTAACATCCACGCCAGCGCCGAGGAGATGGTGCAGAGTTTAGGGCCGGTCGGGCCTAACGGCGGTGTTCTCGCCACGATTGGCACTATGCATGTCGTAGCCTTCTTTGAGCCTACGAGTGGCCGCTGCGCCGTCAACGCAGTAGTCTGGGATGATTTGGGTGGCGACGCTGGCGTGTCAGCTAAACGCATTCTGGTCAATATAGAGGCAGGCGAGATCCTCATGATTGAAACCGCCGCGCAGGAATCACTAAATCTCCAGTGCGGTAGCAGTGCTGAAACTCTTGCGGCCATCGATACCGAAAGTCTTGCTGCCTCTGGCATCACCGCCCAGCCATCCAGACAACCCGTCAAACCGGGCTATTAACCGGGCGATTTGCATGGTGAGAGCATGCATCAAGCCGCCACTGAATCCAGGGAGTTACCCATGAAGCCTATATTCCGCAGCTTACTCGCGGCCTCTCCCGCAGCAAGGCCACTTGCCAAAAAAGCGCGTGTCGTCGGCATGCTTGCCCTTGCGGTTGGCACCTTTGCAACTCCTCTGCTTGGGCCAAGTACTTGCAACGCTCAGGATGCAAGAATCGTGAAATCGATGGCGACTTTGAAGGGGCAGACAGCGAAATTGGGAGGGCCAAAGATTGACGGAAAGGACCCGGTTGGCGGCAAAGAAGCCCCTGCTTTGTATTTCGGTTCGACTAAAATGAACAACAGCTTTGCCGTGGTCGATGAGGTTCCGGCGGAGGACGGGCGAGGGATGACGGCAACGCTGTTCGTGAAGGGCGGCGATGAATACATCCGCGTCACAACGAACGTGCCGAAGCCGGACGGAAGCGGGCGGGCGATTGGAACTATCCTGGCCGGCCCGGCGCTCGAGGCGATCAAAGCAGGCAAAGCATACTACGGCGAGGTCCCGATCCTGGGCACGCCCTATGTCACAGGTTATGAGCCGATCAAAGGCGCATCGGGGGAAATCATCGGCATTTACTACGTGGGCTACAGCCGAGATGACCTCCTGGCCAGGGTCGAGGGCCGGCTTGCCTACGCGAGAACGTTACTCGGCATTAGCGACGATCAGGCTGCCGCCTGGAAGGCTTACGAGGACGTATCGCGTGCCAATGTCAAGACCATGCGGGTGGCGCATCAGGCCATGTTAACCGCTGAACAGTCGGGTGTGGTCGTCGACCGCATGCGGGCGCAAACCGCCGAGATGGAGTCGCGGCTCGATGCGAGGAAGGCTTTGCAGCCGGTGACGGAGGCCCTCTACAAGGTTCTGAGGCCCGAGCAAAGGGGGAGGGCCGACGTTGTGCTCTTGCTGCTTGGCAAGAGCGGCGGAGGCGTTGAGTTTTGACCATTAAATGAAGGCGGGACTGGCGATTAGATCGAGCGCCTTTAGCAGGCCGCAGACCGAAGCTTCTGACACAAGATAGTTTTCGGTGTTAGTGAAGCGCACGGGCGGCTCCCGTTGGCCAGGAGTGCAGTTTATGTCCGGTTTTAGGTTTCCGGTGCACACAGCGGGAAGGAAAACGTCCGCTTCTGATAATAGGAGACGCCGGCAAATCCGCTGCCGGCCGACTAAATCAACAAAATCTGTCATTTGCAGAAGTCGGATCAGGTGCAGATATTGCTAAAGCCTAGCTTCAGGTCCGCATTCTCGTAAGGGTCCGCGGCACGCAGCGTTTGACATCCCAGCGCTGGCCTTACAGTTTCATTCTGCGGCCCGCGTTCCACTGATCCCGACCTCTTTCATTGCGCCAAGCTCGTCGAGCAAGGCTCGGGCGTCTCTGAGATCTGCGGTGTCGAACCCTTCAGCAAACCAGGCGAAGACGTCGTTCAGCAGCTGGCGGGCGTCACCTACCTTGTCCTGACGCTGCCACAGTCGAGCAAGGCTCATTGCCGCGCGTAGTTCCAATGACTTCGCCTGCTGGCCACGGGCAATTTCGAGTGCGTTATGGAAGCAGGCTTCCGCTTCCGCCGGATCGTCGGGGGATTGGGCGAGCAGCAACTCCCCCTTGAGCCGCTGCAGCTCTGCCTCGTAGTAACGCTCCCCAGTCTTCTCGACGAGGGCCTGGGCCTCGGCCAGTGCGGTGAGCCCTTCCTCCGGCTGCTCAAGTTTGTTGTGGGCCTCAATAAGCGGTGTCAGCAGATGCGGCAGTTGAAACCCTGCGCCTGTGGCCCGGTAGCGTTTGAGCCCCTGACTTATTTCCTTGATGCCCTCTTCAGCTCGCCCTTCCGCCACTAACGCCCAGCCACGCATGATGGGCCCCACCCCTAGCACGATGGCAAATCCGTGTTCCGTCGCCATGCTGATGGCGACCTCGATCCTTTCGCGCAGCACGTCCCACTGACCGGTAAACTGACGCAGGAGGCTGTCCCAATAGAGCGAGCGGGCTTGCGTATATAGGTTGGCCACCTGCTTAGCGAGAGGCTGCGCCTCGTCGGCTCTCTTCAGCGCCTGATCGGGATAGCCGAGCAACCATAGCGTCCAAGCTAAATACTCCAAGCAACACACGCAGGGATCTAGGCCACCATATGTTGAACCCAGCCCTTTGTGCTGCTCGGGATCATAGGCGCTGACGACTTGTTCCAGATGCTTGCGTGCAGAGAGCAATTCACCGCAATAAAATGCGCTTAGTCCAGCGGCAAAGTCAGCCTCTAGGGCAAGATCCGGATCGCCTGTGGTTTGCGCCACGGCGAGAATCTGTTTTGTCAGATCGTTCGCGGCCTCATGCTCGGCTCTTGTCAAGCGGAAAAACCACAGACCCCAGAGGACCGGGAAAAGCCGTGTGATATCCTTGAGCTCTTGGCAGAGTTCTCGGGCTCTGTGGTATGCCTTGCCCACCGCTGGAGCCCCGTACCCCTTGATAGCCATCAAGGCAGGTCCGAGACTGGTCTGCAAGGTCAGCTCTAGTCGGGCGCGTTCGGGCGTGTCCGGGAGAGTGAGGAGCACGCTCAAGCCTTTCTCAAGATGGCCAACCGCCTCCCGATCTGCAAAGCGATGGACGGCCTGTTGGCCGGCCTTTAGCCAGTACTCAACCGCCGTCTGGGGGGAATTCGCCTCGGTGCGGTGGTGAGCCAATAGCTCTGGCTGGGTTTCCACTGTCTCCGGAAACCGTGATTCCAGAATGTCGGCTACCTGCCGGTGACATTGCTCTCGGGTTCGCTTGAGCAGCGACTGATAGGCCGCGTCCTGTATGAGAGCGTGCTTGAAGCTGTACTTTGCTCGTGGCGGGACCCCCCGCTGATAGAGGAGTTCGGCCGCCACCAGCTGGCTCAACCCATCCCGTAAGCGTGGCTCATCCATCGGCGCGATGGCCCTGAGCATTTCGTAGTCGAACTCGCGTCCGAGTAC
>JAGPVD010000077.1 GCA_018067145.1 Methyloceanibacter sp. | reverse complement strand
CCAGGCCGACTGCGAGGCTGCTGGCGGCACGTGGAATGCCGAATCTAGCAAGTGCGAGTAGCGCTAACTTGCCAAATTGGTGGCGGCGGGCCTTCGGGCTCGCCGCTTTCCGCCGCTTCTCTAAAACTCGTAGCCCAGCAGCTTGATCTCGGGCGCGTACCACGCGGCGATCATCTCGCGCATTTCCTCTGAGTAGTAGGACCGGTAGTCCCGCGCATCGTCCTTGTTGGGCGTGACATTGACCTTCGGCACTTCGATGTGCTGCTCGACGCCGGCGTTTTCCAGAGCCTTGTTCAGATCGTCTTGCAGGTTCTCGTAACGGCCAAGGAAGTCGACGGCGAGCCCCGCGTCGGGGGCGTCGTCCAGCCGGTAGATATCGTGATTGTTCACGTAAGCGCGGCGGCGGCTCGACATGAACCGTTCGAAGCTCGGCCGGTTCCGTTTCGACTTGGTCTTGTATAAATACCAAGAGACTTGGCGATCCCATGGATTTCGGTCGAAGGCGAATTTGTAGTAGCTGGCCCATACCTCTTCGCCCACATAGGCGCGAACCGTCTCAGCGGGCATGTGCTCGTAGAAGCCGACGGTGTGATGGTAATAGCGCTCAGGCCGCCGCATGATCCGTCGCCATAGCGAGCGCTTTGGTTTCAGCGGATGGTCAATGCAGTAGTTTTGCGGGGACGAACCCTTGCGGTCCTGCTCGCTCTCTCCGCGATAGGGCGTGATGACATCGTCAGGCCCACAAAGCTCAGACAGCGCCGCCTCGATCGCCGTGCCCGCGGTCTTCTTCGTCTTGAGGAAGATAAGTTTGTGCTTGTGGCTGACGATCATACGAGGGGCCTAGAACGCATAGTCGAGTAGCTTGATCTCACGCTCATACCACTTGCCGACGATGTTACGTGTGTCGGCATCGTAGAAGTCCTGATAGGGCCGCTTGTCTTTGCGGAAATTGCCCTTGGCATGCGGCAGCACCTCGTCCAGCGTCACGCCAACTTGGCGTAGCGCATGTTTGAGATCGTCTTCGAGAGTCTCGTAGCGGCCCACATAGTCCACCGCCACATCGCCGCCCATGGAATAGATTTCGTAATTGTCGAGCCGTGCGCGTTTGTCGCCATGAATGAAGTCGGGAAACGGGGGAGGCGGCGGCATCGTCACTTTGCGATAGCGGTGATGATAAAACGATACCTGCCGATCCCATGGATTGCGGTCGAAAGCGAATTTGAAATAGCTGCGCCAGACTTGATCGTCGTTGAGCAGAGTCTTGGCCGCTTCCGCCGTCATGTGATTGTAGAAGCCGTAGTCGGCGGCGGTGAATTTGAGCAGGCGGCGCTCCCTGAAGGGGCGCGCGCTATTCCACCAGCCATGAAGCTTCCAGTTCTGCGCGCCGCGCCCCTCTACGCGCCGCGCTTCGTCGATCGCGGTGAGCGGCGTGATGACGTCGTCATCGCCGCAGAGCTTCGTCAACGCCAGCTCGATGCTGGTGCCGGCGGTCTTCTTCGTCTTGAGAAAGATGAATTTGTGTTTGTGACTGACAATCATTTTGGCGGTTAGCTTTTTTTAGGATGACATCCAGATGGCGAGATCTTCGAGGATCGAGCCGAAATGAACTTCCGGCACTTGCAGCGCCGTGGCGATGTCCTTGAGTTTCTTGCGCTCCTCACTGGCGATGCGGTTATCGGCCAGCAGGACGAAATAGGCGGAGCGGATGATTTCTTCCTTGGCCGGCTTGTCGAGCACGGTGGCCGCAGCAGCAAACTCTGCCATTACATCGCCCGTAGCGTTCGCATCAGTGACACGGGCAATTTCATCGGCGGTCATCTTCCGGCCCGTGTTGTCCTGATAGACTTGCTGGATCAGGCCGACTTCGCGGCTGTCGAGCCTGCCATCGGAGACCGCCACGGCCACCATGGCCTTCAATGTCCAATCTGCTTCCGCGCTCATCGTTCCGTCCGCCACTAGATGCTCTGTATTGCGCCTTCACCTGCAGCCAATTGTCCCAAGACGCAAGCCCTTTGCTGCGCCCCTAGAGGCCATTCAAGAAAACGAGCCTTTGAAGCGGCGCCCCTGGTTGGGCTATGACGTTTGGGGCCAATCACGGCCTATTGCCCTTCTCGACGGATTCGCTCGTGACCCCGCTCAAAGTCATCTTCCTCGCCGACACGCGACCTGGCCATTATCACCTGGCCCAGGGCGTGATAGCGGCGCTTGGACGGATCCGGCCTGTCGAGGTGACGCGCATTGAGGTCCAGCGCAAATGGATCGTGCCGACCAGGTGGCTCCGCGCGCGCATCACCGCCAAGAGCTTCTTTCCGCCCCGTATGTTGCGCATGGCCTATCGCATCGACGCCGAGGCAATCCCTGCGGCGGATCTCGTGGTTTCCGCCGGCGGTGAGACGCATATGCCCAATCTCTGCGTGACGCGGTTGCTGGATGTGCCCAACATTTTCTGTGGCTCGCTGTTGCGCGGGCTAGGCCCTGAGAATTTCAGCCTCATCATCTCTTCTTATGACCGCGACGCGGGCAGCGACCGGCATCTGGTGGTGCTGAAGCCGTCCCCCATCGACCCGGATACGTTAGGGCGTCCGGCGACGGTGCCCCGCTACGGACTGGCTAATCGTCCGAAGGTCGCGGGCCTACTGGTGGGTGGAAATGCCGGGGCCTTCCGCTACAAACGCCAAGAATGGCAAAGGTTATTGGCGTTCATGGCGGAACTGTCGAAAGCCTGGGGCACGTGCTGGCTGGTTTCGACGTCGCGGCGCACGCCGGCTGCGGTCGCCGACCGCTTCGCTGAGCTCGCCAAAGACGACAGCGTGATTGCGCGCTTCATTGATTTCCGCACGGCGGGGGCGGGGACGCTGCCGGAGATATTCGCTGCGGCCGAGGTCATCGTCTGCACCGAGGATTCCAGTTCCATGATTTCCGAGGCGGTGTCCGCGAGGCTGCCCGTGGTTGGCGTGGCGCCTTCTGCTCATCGGTTCACGGACGAGGAAAAGGACTACCGAAATTTCCTCATGGAGAATGGCTGGTGCCGGGTGCTGCCTATCGCCGAGCTCTCACCGGAAGCGTTTGCTGGCGCGCTTTCCGAGATAGAGCCGCTGCAAGAGAACCCGCTTGACGCGCTTGCCGCCAAGTTGAAAGAGAGTCTGCCCGAGCTGTTCTAAAGCGAAAGCGCCGCCGTCAGCTTATCTCTTGTCGTATTTGTATGACTTGCGGCGCTTGTTGCGATTGCTCTTTTGGATCTCGTTGCCGACTATTCCGCCGATGAGTGCGCCACCAATCACGCCGGCAGGACTGCCTCTGGTGACTGCCGCGCCGATACCGATGCCGACCGCGCCACCGATGATCGCGCCCCGTTGAGCCTTCACCGGCGATGGCTGCGCAAATATTCCGGCCGCGGCAAGCAGCAAGCAGGCTAGAAGCACGAATGTTCGTGAATGAGACAAGGTCTCTTCCCCCTAATTCTGGTGTTTGGTGACTTCGTCGACATTCAGTGCGCCGTCATCGTTGGTGTCAGCGCTATCGAAGTCCGCGAGCTTCTCGGTGATCACTTCCTCCAAAGAAAGGGAGCTGTTCTTGTCGGTATTACCGTCCAAAAATTCCGGGTCGCGCGATAAGTCGCCAACCTCGTCGGCATCGAGCTCATTATTCCCGTCTTGGTCCAGTTTCTTGAAATCTTCCAGGGCCACGAGCAGGTACTCAGTCTTGCTAAGCAGAAAATTTCCATCCTTGTCGGCGAGGATGAAGTTGACTTCGACAACTGTGTATTCAGCCCGCGCTTGCTCTCCTGCAAAATTGAGCAGGCAAAATGCGAGCATTGCCACAACGATATTTTTCAACGCAACCTCCCTTGGCTCCCTTGCGAACAAGTATTGCCGGGAAACCGAATAATGTCACTCGCGCACAGCCATTTTGGTGCTGACGAGGGCGTGCTCGTCAGTGCGCGTGCTACATTTGAGTCGGCGCGCCCGATTGGCTAAAAGCGCGGGCGGAATTTTCATACGAAGCAACTGATCTCCGAAGGGACCCCATGGCCACCCCGCAATACGTGTATGTCATGACCAAGCTCAACAAGACCTATCCCGGTGGGAAGCAGGTCTTGAAGGACGTGACGCTCGCCTTCCTTCCCGGCGCCAAGATCGGCGTCGTCGGCCTTAACGGCGCGGGGAAGTCGACCTTGCTGCGCATCATGGCGGGTGAGGAGACGGAGTTCGTTGGCGAGGCGTGGGCGGCCGACGGTGTGAAGGTCGGCTTTCTGGCGCAAGAGCCCCATCTCGACGACAGCAAAGACGTCATGGGCAACGTCATGGAGGGCGTGGCCGAAAAAAGGGCGAAGCTCGACCGCTATAACGAGGTCGCCGTGAACTATTCTGAGGAGACCGCCGACGAAATGGCGCAGCTCCAAGACGAAATTGATGCCCAAGATTTATGGGACCTCGACGCACAAGTGGAGCAGGCCATGGACGCGTTGCGCTGTCCGCCCGGCGATGCCGATGTGATGTCACTATCCGGTGGTGAGCGACGCCGCGTGGCGCTCTGCCGCCTGCTGCTGTCGAAGCCCGATATTTTGCTGCTCGACGAACCGACCAACCATCTTGATGCGGAAAGCGTCGCCTGGCTCGAGCATTTCCTGCAAGCCTATTCAGGCACGGTCGTCATGGTCACCCATGACCGTTACTTGCTCGACAACATCACCGACTGGACGCTGGAGCTCGATCGCGGGCAGGGCAATCCCTACAAGGGCAGCTACACGTCGTGGCTGGAGCAAAAGCAGAAGCGGCTCGATGTCGAAGGCAAGCAGGACGACGCCAAGCAGCGCACGCTTTCCCGCGAGCTCGACTGGATCAGGGCGAGCCCCAAGGCGCGCCAGGCGAAGTCGAAGGCCCGTATCCGCGCTTACGACGAACTGATGGCCAAAGCTGGCAACGATAAGCAAACCAAGGCGCAGATCACCATTCCGCCCGGTCCGCGGCTCGGTGACGTGGTCATCGAGGCGGACGATCTAGGAAAAGGCTTTGGCGAGCGGCTGCTCATCGATGGCCTGTCCTTCAAGCTGCCGCCGGGCGGCATTGTCGGCGTCATCGGGCCGAATGGCGCCGGTAAGACGACGCTGTTCCGTATGATCGTCGGCCAGGACACGCCCGACGGCGGCGCCATTCGTGTCGGTGACACCGTGAAGCTCGGCTATGTCGATCAGTCGCGCGATACCCTCGACCCGAAGAAGAATGTCTGGGAGGAGATTTCAGACGGCAATGACATGATTGAGCTTGGCAAGCGCGAGGTGCCGTCGCGCGCTTATGTGGGCTGGTTCAACTTCAAGGGTTCCGACCAGCAGAAGACGGTCGGCCAGCTCTCGGGCGGCGAGCGCAATCGCGTCCATCTCGCCAAGATGCTGAAGTCCGGCGCCAACCTCATCCTGCTCGATGAGCCCACCAACGATCTCGACGTGGAGACCCTGTCGTCGCTCGAAGCGGCGCTGGAGGATTTCCCCGGCTGCGCCGTGATCATCAGCCATGATCGCTTCTTCTTGGATCGCATGGCGACCCACATCCTCGCCTTTGAGGGCGACAGCCATGTTGAGTGGTTCGAAGGGAATTTCCAGGACTATGAGGAAGACAAGAAGCGCCGCCTCGGTGAGGACTCAGTGCTGCCGAAGCGCATCAAATACAAGAAATTCTCGCGGGCTTGAGGCGGCTCACGTCGTGTAGCTGATGGCCGCGTAGTAATCGAGGGCGAACCCCGCCACGAGCCTCGGCTTGTCGTGCGGATTGATGATCGCGCGCGCCTGTTTCCATCGCGCAAGGTCGCCGTCGAAATAGTCGGCGAATTTCTTGCCGGTGAAGACGCCCTTCTCCATGCCATAAAACATGATCTTGGCTGCGAATTCCGGGTCCAGGACCCGGTCCGCTGCTTGCTCGTCGCTCGTCAAATCCGTGGCGAACTTCCGCTGTATCTTTGTGTAGTTGTCCCGCCCGGTAAGCTGAAGGTAGCCGCGCCCGTGGAACAGCACGCCGTCGCCGGGATGTATATTGCCCAGCTTGCGTGCGACCCAAGGACGATCGCCCTCGATGTCATACATGCGGAAATAGTACCGGCGGCCTCCATATTCGTGGATCGGCTGCATCCGCGCGTCGGTCTCGTGGTGGGTGGTGCCGAGCGCGTAAGCGAGCCAGCGATCGTCTTTGCGGGCGTAGCTCGCTTCCCAGACGTCGAGGATGAAATTCAGGCCATCGACCTGCGTCTGCCTCAGCCGGCCTTTGAAAAGTTGCCGCCGCACGAAGTCGAAGAAGAATTTGCGATTAATTCCCATGGCTTGGCCCTCAAACTGCCGTGATACGCCGATCAACGGCAGAATATCATAGGGTTGCTTGGCGGTGATGCGAGGAGGCTTGCGGCGTCTCCCTAGAACATATAAACATATCTTTATGTCAGGCAGCGCCGAAGCTCATCCCGCAACCCCAGGTTTGTCGCGCACCAATGCGTTGGCGGTTTTGCGCGCGGCTGGCGAGGCCTCGCGCCTGCGTATTTTGGCGCTGCTGGCGGATGCTGAGCTGAACGTCAAGGACCTCACCCAAATTCTGGCCCAGAGCCAGCCGCGCATCAGCCGGCATTTGAAGCTGATGGCCGAAGCGGGGCTCATCACGCGCTTCCGCGAGGGCTCATGGGTGTTCTTCCGCCTGGCCGATAGCGGGCCTGAGGGCGCGCTGGCCAGCGCCATCGTGGCTAGCCTCGATCCCGCCGACCTTACGCTTGCCCGCGACCACGCCCGCGCCGAAGCGGTTCAGAAGGCGCGCGCTGAAGCAGCGCAAGTCTACTTCAAGGCTCACGCCGCGGAGTGGGACTCAATCCGCGCGCTCCATGTGGCCGAGAGCCAGGTCGAACTCGCCATGGACGAGCCGCTGGGGCAGGGGCCGTTCGATCTCCTGGTCGATCTCGGTACGGGCACCGGGCGCATTTTGGAGCTGTTCGGACCGCGCGCCGCCAAGGCGCTCGGCTTTGATCTCAATCACGACATGCTGGCTTATGCGCGCATGAAGCTTGAGCGCGCGGGGCTTGGCCACGCGCAAGTCCGCCACGGCGATCTCTACAACGTGCCGTTGCCCGACGGCGCCGCCGACGCGGTGGTGGTGCATCAGGTTTTGCACTTTCTTGATGACCCTGCCGCCGTGGTTGCCGAAGCCGCGCGTGTGCTCGCACCTGGCGGCAAGCTGCTTGTCGTCGATTTCGCTCCGCACGAACTTGAATTCTTGCGCGAACAGTCCGCCCATCGGCGGCTTGGTTTTTCGCGCGATCAGCTTGGCCGCATGCTGGAAAGCGCCGGGCTCAAACTTGAACGCTTCCGTGAACTGAGCCCCGGCCCAGCCGAAGGCAAGCTCACTGTTTCGCTGTGGTTGGGCATTAAGCCCGTCACGACCGGTAAGAAAAAAAGACTCAGCCCCAAAGTGGAGGTTGCCGCGTAATGCTCTCGTCCCAAGAACCACCGAAGCACCGCATTCTCGGCCGCGGCGACATCAACGTGTCGTTCGAGTTTTTCCCGCCGAAGTCCGATGCCATGGAGGAAACGCTTTGGCGCTCCATCCGCCGGCTCGAACCGTTGCGGCCGGAATATGTGTCGGTCACCTATGGCGCGGGCGGCTCGACGCGTGAGCGCACCCACGCGACCGTCGGCCGGATTCTGCGGGAGACCACGCTGAAGCCCGCGGCCCATCTCACCTGTGTCTCCGCCACCCGCGAGGACGTCGACGAGGTTATCCGCGATTATTGGGATCTCGGTGTGCGCCATATCGTGGCGCTGCGCGGCGATCCGCCGGGCGGCGTGGGCGAACGTTATGAGCCGACGCCCGGCGGCTATATCAACGCCGCCGACCTGGTGTCAGGCATCAAGAAGATTGCGCCGTTTGAAATCTCGGTCGCTTGCTATCCGGAGAAGCATCCGGAGTCGCCGTCCGTCGAAGCCGATATCGATATGCTGAAAGAGAAGATCGACGCGGGCGCGACCGGTGCCATCTCGCAATTCTTCTTCGATAACGAGGTTTATTTCCGTTTCCTCGACCGCGTCTTGGCCGCTGGCATCACAGTGCCCATCGTGCCAGGCCTCATCCCGATTCATAACTTCCGCCAGGCGTCGAGATTCGCCGAGCGCTCAGGTGCCAGCATGCCCGATTGGATTGGCCACCGGTTTGAGGGTCTCGACGACGATCAGGAGACGCGCCATCTCGTGGCGGCCACGGTGGTCGCAGAGCAAGTGATGGGCCTCGTGGATCAGGGGCTCACTGAGTTCCACTTCTACACCCTGAATCGCGCCGACCTTGTCTATGCCATTTGCCATCTGCTGGGCCTGCGCCCGGCCAAGGCCTTCACCGAAGCGAAGGTGACAACATGACCCGCGAAGACCGTATCGCCGCGCTGAAGCGTGAAGCCGAGCAGCGCATCCTCATTCTCGATGGCGCCATGGGCACGATGATCCAGCGCCATAAGCTGAATGAGGCCGGCTATCGCGGGGAGCGCTTCAAGGATCATCAGCGTGACCTGAAGGGCAACAACGATCTGCTCGTGCTGAGCCAGCCGGATATCATCCGCGATATTCATAGTGCATATTTTGAGGCTGGTGCCGATCTCATCGAGACCAACACCTTCAACGCCCAGTCCATCAGTCAGGCTGACTACGGGCTTGAGGATTACAGCTACGAGATGAATGTCGCGGCAGCCAAGCTTGCCCGCGAAGCGGCGGACATCTGGACCGAGAAGACGCCGGACAGGCCGCGTTTCGTGGCGGGTGCGATTGGTCCCACCAACCGGACCGCTTCGATCTCACCGGACGTCAACAATCCAGGCTTCCGAAATGTGAACTTCGATGAGCTGGTCGAGGCCTATGCCACGCAGACGCGCGGCCTGATCGACGGCGGCGCCGATGTCATCCTCATCGAGACGGTGTTCGACACGTTGAACGCCAAGGCTGCCGGCTATGCTGTTGAACAAGTTTTCGACGAGATGGGAGTCGAGTTACCGATCATGATTTCCGGCACGATTACCGATTTTTCGGGCCGCAATTTGTCGGGACAGACGCCCGAGGCCTTCTGGTACTCCATGAAGCATCTTCGGCCCTTTTCCATGGGCCTCAATTGCTCCTTCGGCGCCGAGCAGCTTCGTCCCTCGGTCGATGAGATGGCCCATGTGACTGACACCTATGTCAGCGTCTATCCCAATGCGGGTCTGCCCAACGAGATGGGTGAGTATGACGAGACCCCGGAGCAGATGGCCACGCTTCTAAAAGACTGGGCCAATGACGGGCTCGTGAACATTGTCGGCGGTTGCTGCGGCACTACGCCCGACCACATTCGCGCCATTGCGCAGGCCATGGCCAAGTACAAGCCGCGCCAGGTGCCCGAGGTGGATCACGCACTTCGTCTCTCCGGCCTCGAACCATTCGTGCACGGGTGATCCAAAAGTGACCAACGCAGCTCAGAATTTCGTCATGGTTGGCGAGCGGACCAACGTTACCGGCTCCGCGCGCTTCCGTAAGCTGATCGAGGCTAACGACTACGCTGCGGCTCTTGAGGTCGCGCGCCAGCAGGTCGAGAGCGGCGCCAACATGCTCGACGTCAACATGGACGAGGGCATGCTTGAGTCCGAGGCCGCCATGGCCACGTTCCTCAATCTCATCGCCGCCGAACCGGACATCTCACGCGTGCCTATCATGATCGACAGCTCGAAATGGTCGGTGATCGAGGCGGGTTTGAAATGCGTGCAAGGCAAGTCGGTGGTCAATTCCATCAGCCTGAAGGAAGGCGAGGGGCCGTTCCTCGACCACACGCGCAAGGTCTTCCGCTATGGCGCCGCCGTGGTGGTCATGGCCTTCGACGAAGAGGGGCAGGCCGACACCGCCGACCGCAAATTTGAGATTTGTAAGCGGGCCTACACGCTGTTGACCGAAAAGGTCGGCTTCCCTCCCGAGGACATTATCTTTGACCCTAACATCTTCGCCGTGGCGACCGGTATTGAAGAGCACAACGATTACGGCCTCGCCTTCATCGAGGCGACCCGCCGCATCAAGGCTGAGTTGCCTTACGTGCATGTGTCGGGCGGCGTGTCGAACCTCTCGTTTGCCTTCCGGGGCAACGAACGCATGCGCGAAGCGATGCATTCGGTGTTCCTCTTTCATGCCATCCAGGCGGGCATGGACATGGGCATCGTCAATGCCGGCCAGCTTGCGCTCTATGACGACATCGATGCGGAGCTTCGCGAGCTTGTCGAGGATGTGATTTTGAACCGCCGGGACGATGCCACTGATCGCCTGTTGGAAGCGGCGGAGCGCTTCAAGGGCGGGGCATCGCAGAAGAAAGAGGCGGATCTTTCTTGGCGCGAGAAGCCTGTCGAGGAACGCCTGAGCTACTCGCTCGTCCATGGCATAACCACCTTCATCGAAGCAGACACCGAGGAGGCCCGGGCCAAGTCCGAGCGTCCGCTGCATGTCATCGAAGGACCGTTGATGAACGGCATGAGCGTCGTCGGCGATCTGTTTGGCGCCGGCAAGATGTTTCTGCCCCAGGTCGTGAAGTCGGCGCGGGTGATGAAGCAGGCCGTGGCCTATCTCATGCCCTTCATGGAGAAGGAGAAAGAGGAGCAGGGCCTGGCGCAAGGCGAGCCTGCTGGCCGGGTTCTGCTCGCGACGGTCAAAGGCGATGTCCATGACATCGGCAAGAACATCGTTGGTGTCGTGCTCCAGTGCAATAATTATGAGGTCACTGACCTCGGGGTCATGGTGCCGTCCCAAAAGATCATCGACACTGCTCGCGAGAAGAAGGTCGATATCATTGGTCTATCCGGCCTGATCACACCGTCGCTCGACGAAATGTGTCACGTCGCGGCCGAGATGGAGCGTGAAGGCATGGACTTGCCACTTCTGATCGGCGGCGCCACCACGAGCCGCTTGCATACGGCAGTGAAGATCAGTCCGAACTACGCACGCAGTCAGGCTATCTATGTCACCGACGCCAGCCGCGCCGTTGGCGTGGTGTCGGGGCTCATGTCAAAAGAGGAGCGGCCAAAGCGCATCGCCAAAGTGCGCGAGGAATATAAAACCGTGGCCGAGTCTTACGCGCGCGGCCAGGCGGAGAAGTCGCGCGTTCCGTTGGCGCAAGCTCGTGCCAATCATCTCAAACTTGACTGGAAAGGCTACACACCGCCGAACCCCAGCTTCCTCGGTACGCGCAGCTTCAAGACCTACGACCTCGGCGAGCTCGCTCGCTATATCGACTGGACTCCTTTCTTCCAGGCCTGGGAGCTGAAGGGCCAATACCCACGCATCCTGGAGGACGACAAATATGGTGAGGCGGCGCGGCCTCTCTTCGACGACGCGCAAGCCATGCTGAAGCAGCTCATCGAAGAGAAATGGCTCACGGCTAATGCCGTGGTCGGGCTTTGGCCGGCCAATAGCGTCGGCGACGACATCGAGCTCTATGCCGACGAGGCGCGGCATAGCCCCTTCGCTACGGTGCATACGCTCCGTCAGCAGATGGCGCGTGATAGCGGTGGCCGCGCCAATATCGCACTCGCCGATTACATCGCACCGAAGGAGACGGGGCTGGCCGATTATATTGGCGGCTTCGCCGTGACCACGGGGATTGGCGAGGAAGACGTGGCGCGGCGCTTCGAGCGCGCTAATGACGATTACTCGAAGATACTGATTAAGGCGCTGGCTGACCGGCTGGCGGAGGCCTTTGCCGAGATAATGCACAAAAAGGTGCGCCGCGAACTTTGGGGCTACGCGCCGGATGAGACGCTCACCAACGAGCAGCTCATTGCCGAGGACTATGCGGGGATCAGGCCCGCGCCAGGCTATCCGGCCCAGCCCGACCACACCGAGAAGCGTACGCTGTTCAGCCTGCTCGATGCGGAGAAGGAAATCGGCGTGAAACTCACCGAGAGCTGCGCCATGTGGCCGGGCGCCGCCGTCTCAGGCTTCTATTTTGCACATCCGGAAGCCCGCTACTTTGGCGTGGGCAAGATCGGGCGAGATCAAGTCGTCGACTACGCGGCACGCAAAGGCTGGACTGTCGAAGAGACCGAGCGCTGGCTTGGCCCGATCCTCAGCTACGACCCGAAGCACATAGCTGACGCGGCGGCGTAAGGGCGTAGAGTTCGGCGGCGTTTGCCCAAACGGCCATCGTCGCCGTATGGCGCCTCGAAGCTGACGAAGTCGATAATGGCTCCTCTCGGGGGAGCCTTAAGCCTCGGCCGTCAGACCAGTCCCAGTATGACGGCGGCGAGGAAGCCGAACGATACGATCGCTATAACGACGGTCAATTTGGCTGTAATTTCCATCGGAGGCTCTCCTTTCCGATCGGAGGGTTGCCCGTTGCCGGAACCGACAAATTCTACTGGCTCCCCTCAGCTGCTGCCAAGCTCATTCCTTGCTGCATCGCACAAGGGATGGATGCCCCAAGTTGTGGTTATCAACGTCTGAGGGGGCTCCGGGTTCAGTGATTTTGGGGTTTTTTTGACCCTCGCGCGGTCTCCGAGAGAAGAGGGGTCTTAAAGGGGCTGTGGAAAAATTGCCGCTCAAGAGGCGAATTTGGCCCTTGAGCCGGCCCACTGGCCTGCACAAGAGGGTGCCGAGAAACGGGCGATCAGCGGATGGGGTTCGAGGGCAACTCTGAGACCATGGGGCAGTCGAGTGTCTTCTCCAGCGCCTCGATTAGCTCGCCTTCGCTATTGGCCTTGATGTAGAGCCCATTATTCTCATCGGCGAGGCACCTCAGTTCCATGATGCTGTTGCCGCCGGTCCAGGAATAGCCTGTGTAGCGAAAGGCAATGACATGGATCGTGAGCTGGGCGGCCGCTTGGCGGAGTTGCTTGGCAAGCTCGCAAGGTGACCTGTCGCATGTCTCCTCACCATCGGTCACCACAACGACCACGCCTGGCTTGTTGCGGAAATCAAGCGCCTCAGCTGCTTCCTCGACGCCGGACGTCAACGGTGTTTTGCCCGCGGGGATGAGTGAAGTCACTGCCCGCATGATGGGCTTCGCGGCATTGGTCTCCGGCTTGAGTTCAAGCTGAACGTTGCAATGGTTGTACGGCCCCGGCCCGTAGGTGACGAGGCCGACCCGGCGGAAGCGTGTGGCGCTCGGCAAGACTTGGGCGAGCGCGCCGCGAACCTCATCTATGCGAGGCTTTGAATTTGGAATGCCAAGCGTCTGATTGCCCGACATGGAGCCGGAGGCATCAAACACGATCATGGCGTCGTCGGTGCAAGGACCGGGCTTTACGTCTTCCGCCAGAGAAGGCGACACGCTGTACGCAAGGAGAGCAGCAAGAGCGATGGCGACCCAAAAGGGGCGATTGGAAATACGCGTTTCTCCAAACTGCAAGTTCATTGCTCAAGGCTCCCGATGGATCTTGCCAAGTCTAGGCAAAATTCATTGGCGTTGGGAATAACAAAAATGGCGGGAAACGAACCTTTCAAGCTCACGGGATGAAGATCAGCATCACATAGATCGCAAACAGGAGCAGGTGCACGACCTCTTGAAGCACGTTGGTTCTGGGAAACCATCACGGCCGCGCTATGCCGCGAGCTTATCGGTCGCTAGCCGTCGCCAGGGCTTTGATGTAAAAGCCATTTACATGAATCACTCAGGCCGCGGTTGGCGGCGTCCCGGCTCCTATCACCACGGCAACCTCAAAGAGGCTTTGCTGGAGGCCGCGCGCAAGCTCATCGAGGAGCATGGCGCGTTCGGCTTCAGCCTGACTGAGGCCGCGCGTCTGGCCGGTGTTAGTCCGGCGGCGCCTTACCGTCATTTCAAGGACCGCGACGCGCTTCTCGCCGAGGTCGCCCATAGTGGCTTCGACCGTTTTGCCGCGCGCCTCGATGCGGCCTGGAACAACGGCTTGCCGACGCCTCTCTCAGCATTTGAGAATATCGGCAAGGCGTATCTGGGCTTCGCCCGCGAGGAGCCCGCAAGCTACACGGTGATGTTCGAAACCGGGCTGGCGCCTGGTACGGAAGGAGAGACGCTACCCGCGGCCGACCGCGCCTTCGATGTGCTGCAACGCGCCGCCGAGGCCCTATGCCGCCAGCTCCCGGAAGACGAGCGCCCGCCGATCAAGCTTGTCAGCCTGCATTTCTGGACGATGGCTCACGGGGTCGCCACGCTGTTCTCCCAAGGCGGACGCGCGGCGGGCAAAGTGCCGATGACGTCTGAGGAAGTTCTCGAAAGTGGGCTGCTTATCTATCTGAAAGGACTCGGCGTTCTGCCGGACGAGGGGGGCGGGGAGACGAGCGCTAGTGGCTAAGCCGCTAGCGGCTGGCCTCGAGCCATTTCAACACGCCGTCCCAGTCGCCACGCGTGCCGTTGTAGATGTTGCGGTCCACCTTGCCGTCAATGCCGGGCACGCTGCCCGTCGTGGTGAACTGCCAAAACGCCCAACTCCGCTTGCGATAGATTTTGTGCGGCTCGGCCGCCACGGACCGCAGCCAGAAATGATAGCTCCTGAGTTCGCCTTGGAGCACGTCGCGATGGAAGGCCGGGTCGGTGTAGATGATCGGCCGCTTCCCCGTATGTTCCTCCATGGCGTCGAGGATGATCTTGATCTTTTTCAACGCACGCACCCGGGACAGCTTGCCGGGACAGGTCTTGGAGAAGCTGTTCCATTCGAGATCGAGCACCGGCGGCAGCGCATCGGGATCTCGCGGCACATTGCGTATAAACCACTCGGCCTGCTCGTCGGCGGCTCGGCACCAATAGATGAAGTGGTACGCGCCGCGCGCTAATCCTGCGCGCTTGGCCGCGTGCCAATTATGCAGAAACTTGGGGTCGAGATGGTCGCCGCCCTCGGTCGCCTTGATGAAGGCGAAGTGGACGCCCGCTTCACGCACCTTCGGCCAGTCGATGTCGCCCTGCCAATAGGACACGTCGATGCCTTGTATGGGCATGGAATGGGCGCGGGTCACGCCATTATGTGGCTTGTGGTCCTTGAGTGAGCGCGCAAGCGCGGCTCCGCCACCAACGGCAAGGGCCGAAACAACAACGGCCACCAGGCTCAAGCCCAGAACACGACGATTTGCACTACTCATGATGACGCCTACTCGAACACACTCACGCAATCACTGCAATTTTCGACAAATTGCTCCTGAGATTGTCCCAAGAGGATTAAAATTGCCTCTGGCAAGGCCATGATTTTGGACCGCTGCACCCCCATATGTCCCTTGAGCTAGCCAGATCGCCTTGCCAAACGATGGCATTTATGTAAATGTAAATAACATTCACACTGAAGGAAGGACACCGATGCAACTGGTTGCGACCTTGGATGACTACGGGAAGCCGGCTTGGATCGCGGCGATGATCCTCGGCTTTATTGTTTGGTGGCCCGTTGGGCTTGGCGTTTTGGCTTATCTGATCTGGAGTGGACGCATGGGATGTTGTGGAAACAAGAAAGATTGGCGCCAGTATTTCACCGATGAAGCTAAGCGCTTCGGCGGTGGCTCCGGAACAGGCAATCACGCCTTTGACGATTATCGCGAAGCGACGTTGAAGCGCCTGGAAGATGAGGCGAACGAGTTCCAGGGATTCCTGAAGCGCTTGCGCCACGCCAAGGATAAGGCCGAATTCGATCAGTTCATGGCCGAGCGTGGCCAGAATGGCGACGCGCTGATAACGACGTAAGGCTTTTGCGCTCCCTGCGAACGAGCTGAACTCAATAGGCTACACTTCGGGGCGCGGGATTTCGGTTCCGCGCCCTTCGTGTGTCTGGAGCGAGTTATCTGCACTTCTTCTTCGCAGGCCTCCTGCCGTAGCCGCCGCCGGTCGGCGTCTTGATAACGATGGCCTCGCCGGCCTCGATCACCGTCTCGTCGGCGCCTTGGAGCAGCTCGAGTCGACCGCTTCTCCGCCTCACCCAGTTCTCGCCGGTCTGCCCAGGCTCACCGCCCTTGGATCCGAAGGGCTGAATTTTCCGGAAGCCTGACAGGATTGCGCAGTTCATCTCTTCCAAGAAGCGCAGCACACGATAGGTGCCGTCTCCGGCACGCCATTTGCCTTCGCCGCCGGAGCCACGCCTGATCTCGAACTGTTCGAGCAGCACGGGGTAGCGCAGCTCCAACACTTCGGGGTCGGTGAGCCGCGAATTGGTCATGTGGGTCTGCACCGCCGCAACCCCGTCAAAGCCGGGACCGGCCGGCGCGCCCGAACAGATCGTCTCGTAATATTGGAAACGTGCATTGCCGAAGGTGAGGTTGTTCATGCTGCCTTGCGCCGAGCCCAGCACGCCGAGCGCACCATAGAGACAGTTCACGATGGTCTGGCTTGTCTCCACATTGCCTCCGGCGACGGGTGCGGGATATTTCGGCTTCAGCAGCGAACCCTTGGGCACGATGATTTTGATATGGCGCAGGCAGCCGGCGTTCAGCGGAATATCCTCGTCCACCAGCGTACGGAATACGTAGAGCACGCAGGCGCGCGTGATAGGCTCCGGCGCATTGAACGTGGTGTTGGTTTGCGCGCTGGTGCCGGCAAAATCGACAATGGCCTTCTTGGCCTTGCGGTCAATGGTGATGGCGACCTTGATGACGCTGCCCTGATCTGTCTCCACCTCGAAGCGGGAATTTTTCAGTTTGGCGATGACGCTACGCACGGCGTCCGCCGCGTTGTCCTGCACATGGCCCATATAGGCGTGCACGGTGGCGAGCCCGTAATGGCGAACCATTTTGCGCAGCTCAATGACGCCCTTCTCGTTGGCGGCGACCTGGGCTTTCAGGTCAGCGATGTTCTGCTCGACGTTTCGCACCGGATAGGGCGCCTCGGTGAGCAGCGCACGCACATCGTCCTCGCGGAAGCGGCCGCGTCCCACGAGCTTGAAGGGATCGATATAGACGCCTTCCTCCTCGATCGACTTGGCCTTGGGGCTCATGGAGCCCGGCGCGATGCCGCCAATGTCGGCGTGATGGCCGCGTGCGGCGACGAAGAATAGGAGATCGCGACTGTTCTCGGCGAAGACCGGCGTAACCACTGTGATGTCTGGAAGATGTGTGCCGCCGTTATAGGGCGCGTTCAGCATATAGACATCGTCGGGCTTCACGCTGTCGCCCACCTCGCACCGGATGGTCTCGACGCTACGGTCCATGGAGCCGAGATGCACCGGGATATGCGGGGCGTTGGCGATGAGCCGGCCGCGCTTATCGAAAATGGCACAGGAGAAGTCGAGCCGTTCTTTGATATTGACCGAGCGCGCTGTGTTCTGCAGCGCATAGCCCATCTGCTCGGCCACCGACACGAAGAGATTGTTGAATACTTCGAGCATCACCGGGTCGATCTTCTTGCCGATCTTCGCCTCGGACTTCTTCTTGGTTCGGGTGAGTAGCAGATGATTTTTGATCGTCACTTCGGCCTGCCAGTCCGGTTCGATCATCACCGTCTGATGGTCCTCGATGATTAGTGCCGGCCCGTCGATACGGTTCCCGGGCGAAAGATCGGCGCGCAGATATACAGGCGCGTCGTGCCAGCCGCCGTGCGTGAAGACGTTCGCCTCTGCGTGTGGTTCCGGTGGCGGAGCCTCAGCCGCACTTGCAGCTTCGCGTTCCTCGACCAGTCCATCGCCACCGACGCCCTCGACCTCGACGGCCTCGATCTCAATGACCTTCTCCGGGCTGATAAAGCCAAAACGTTTTTGATGGCCCAGCTCGAATAGAGCGCGCATGCCGCGCAGGCTGCCGACGGGAATGGGCAGCGAGCTGTCGGTGCCTGCATAACGGAGATGCGCTCTTGCGACGATTTTCACGGCGTCTTTGTCAACTCCCTGACGAACGAGTTCGTCGCGCACTCGTGTTTCGAGTGGCCCACGGATCTTGGCCAATGCGCGGAGCCCAGTGTCATCGAAACGCGCCAGGACGGCTTGCGTGCGTGTGGCTCGAAGCGACGCGAGCCCCATGCCATATGCTGACAAGACGCCCGAGAGCGGATGAAGCAGTATGGCTTTGATGCCGAGCGCGTCGGCAACAAGACAGGCATGTTGTCCGCCCGCGCCGCCAAAGGAATTCATTACATACTCGGTCACGTCGTAGCCGCGCTGCACGGAGATGGTCTTTATGGCGTTCGCCATGTTCTCGACAGCGATCCTGATGAAGCCGTCAGCGATCTCTTCTGGTGTGCGACCGTCGCCGAGTTTTCGCGCCATGGCCTTGAAAGCATTGCGCACTGCGTTCCGGTCAAGGGGGCGGTTCTGACTGGATCCGAAGATTTGCGGAAACAGCTCGGGCACGAGCTTGCCGGTCATGACATTGGCGTCGGTGATAGTGAGCGGGCCGCCGCGCCGATAGGCGAGGGGCCCGGGGGCGGCGCCGGCGGAGTCGGGCCCGACGCGGAACCGCGTGCCGCTATAATGGAGGACGGAGCCGCCGCCCGCGGCGACGGTGTGAATGAGCATCATTGGCGCCCGCACCCGCGCACCCGCCACGACGCTCTCTAGTGTTCGCTCGAAGACGCCGTCATAGTGGCAAACATCCGTGGACGTGCCGCCCATGTCGAAACCGATGACCTTGGCAAACCCGGCTTGATGGGCGGTCTCGACCGCGCCCACTACGCCGCCTGCCGGGCCGGAAAGAATTGCGTCCTTGCCCCGGAACAAATCCGCCGAAATTAACCCGCCCGAGGACTGCATGAACAGCAGACGCGGCGCGCCTTTCGTACTCTTGTTGGCGGAGAGCGCTTTAGAGACGCGGCCCACATAGCGGCGCAGCAGAGGCGAGAGATAGGCGTCAACGACGGTGGTGTCGCCACGGCCGACGAACTTCACCAGCGGGCTCACCTCATGGCTCGCCGAGATTTGTGCGAAACCGAATTCGCGCGCCAGCCGCGCCGCCTCGATTTCATGGCCCGGATGGGCATAAGCATGCATGAACACGATGGCCAGGGCATCGATGCCAGCCTTGCGTGCGGCCTCGAAGGCCACGGCTGTGGCATCGAGATCGAGCGGTGTCTCGATGGTGCCGTCGGCGCGCACGCGCTCCGGCACCTCGGCCACGCGGGCATAGAGCATTGACGACTTCTCGATCTGTCGCGTGAAGATCTTGGGCCGCGCCTGATAGCCGATCTCCAGCGCGTCCCGGAAGCCTTGGCTGACGATCAGCAACAGTGGATCGCCCTTGCGCTCCAGCAGCGCATTAGTGGCGACGGTGGTGCCCATGCGGACACTGTCAATGGCTTTAGGTGGGAGCCGGCGCGCGCGGGGTACGCCGATCAGGTCGGCGATTCCAGCAATAGCCGCGTCCGCGTAGGCTTCCGGGTTTTCGGAGAGTAGTTTTGTGGTAACGAGACGGCCATCAGGCGCGCGCGCCACGATGTCGGTAAACGTGCCGCCACGGTCGATGAAGAATTGCCACGCGCCGCTCATGGTCCTGAGTAACCATCATCACGTGATGCGCTTCAAGCCCGCCGCGTATTGTTTCCAGCGCCGGACATAGACATCGGCGCCCCGGGCGACCATGGCGCGGCCATTTTCGTCTACCTCGCGCACGGCTTTGGCCGGCGCGCCGAGGATCACGGAGTTGTCGGGAAACTCCTTACCTTCGGTGATGAGGGCGTTGGCGCCCACGAGGCAATTGGCGCCGATCTTGGCGCCGTTGAGTACAGTGGTGCCCATGCCGATCAGCGTATTGTCGCCGATGGTGCAGCCATGCAGCACCACGTTATGGCCGATGACGCAATTATGGCCGATGTCGAGTGGAAAGCCGGGGTCGGTGTGGAGCGTGCAATTATCCTGGATTTGCGAGCGGTCGCCGATATCGATCCACTCATTGTCACCGCGCAGCACCGAGCCGAACCAGATGCTCGCTTCGGAGTGGAGGCGCACCCGGCCAACCACGGCTGCCGTATCCGCCACCCAGTAAAGACCGTCGGCCGGAAACTCAGGCGCCTGCCCATCAAGTTCATAGATCGCCATGCCCGCTCCTTTTTCGTCTTTCGCGCGTCTGAGTGGATAAGCGTTCCCGCAGCTATTGTCATGCCCGCTCCTCTTCGCGTGAGGGGGCTGATCCTGGCTTGATGCAGTCTTGGTCGCAGCCTAGGGTGCGCGCTGAAATCATCTCAGAGAGATAATGAGTGGACCGCAGATTGGCCGTATAGCCATCGCCATGATGTTGCTGCTTGGGGTGAGCGTGATCACCGCCGCAGCCGAGCCGCTGCCCATCAAACCGCCGAGCCAGGGCCTGGTTCAGCCTGTTTGGGGCCTGACGGGGAACTGCAAGCCCATCGACTTTGACAGCGTGAAAATCGAATATGACCGCCCCGCCGGCATCTACAAACTGACCATCACGGGCATCAAGCCTCACACCAATATGGAAGTGTCGCTCGCGCGGGAGGAATATGCCCGCAAGCCTGCTTTTTGGTGGAGCGCGGTCGTGGGCTGCGTCAAAAACTTCATCGTGGTGCCTCTCGCCACGCCCTATTTTCTCACCGTGCCGCTCGACCCATTTGTCGGCACGCAAGGGGTCGAGATCGTCGGCGCTTCAGGTAGCGTCCGGCGCAAGGCCCCCCGGTCCTAACGTGCGGCCGCAGACCCCTTGTAACGCCTGGCCTCCCCGGCTATGAGGGGGCGCCCCTTATAAGGCCAATTTTTGAAGGTTGAGTGAGCCGCATGAGCACCGAGGCCTCCGATAGCGCCACGCAGGACAACGGCGGAAATCCGTTCGTTATCTTTATTACCTCGCTTTGCGCGGCCATCGTCATGGCTGGCGGCTTCGGCATTGTGTTCGAGGCCTTCATCATTGCGACAGCCAATTTGTTTGAACTGGGTGCGAATTTTTTATGGGTGCTAAGCGGGGCCAACGTGATTCTGGTCCTGTGGCTCACCATTTGGACATTTGCCCGCTCTTGGCATGTCGAGCGCCGCTTGCGGTCTGGTCTTGAGGTCGACGAGCCGAGTTTTTCGATCCTCGGCAATCTGCGCAGCTAGCTCTTGAATTCCGGCGATAAGGCCTGAATTTCAGGGCGATTATCAACATGCGGCTAGGGCCAAAAATCCTTATGCTCCAGCCAAAGCACAACATCTTCTAGGGGGTTCGGTCATGTCTGTTTGGGGAAAGCTCGCTGGAGCGGCCGCAGGGCTAGCTGTCGGAGGTCCGATCGGGGCGCTGGTCGGGGGCGTGGCTGGACATTACGCCATCGACCGCGACGAGGAGAAGGGGGGATCTGGTGAAAACCAGGTCGCCTTCACCGTGGGCGTGATCGCGCTTGGCGCCAAGATGGCCAAGGCTGACGGTGTCGTCACTATGGACGAGGTCAACGCCTTCAAGGAAGTCTTCAAGGTGCCGGACGGCGAGATGAAGAACGTGGCGCGCGTCTTCAATCTGGCGAAGCAGGATATGTCCGGCTACGACGCTTATGCCGAACAGCTCGCCACGATGTTCAAGGGCAACCGCAAGCTGCTCGAGGATGTGCTCGAAGGCTTGTTCCACATCGCCAAGGCCGACGAGGCCCTGCATCCGGGCGAAGAGGAATTCCTCTCCCAGGTTGCCAAGCGCTTCGGCTTCACCGAGACCGAGTTCAGCTACATCAAGGCGCGCCATGTGGTCGCTTCCAAGCGCGACCCATATGCCGTGTTGGGCATCGAGCCGTCGATCGCCAACGACGAGCTGAAGAGCCATTACCGTAAGCTGGTTGCCGAAAATCATCCCGACAAGCTGATGGCCCGCGGTGTGCCCGAGGAGTTCATTTCGATCGCCACGGAGAAGGTCGCCACCATCAACGAGGCCTACGATGCGATCGCCAAGGAGCGGGGGATCTAACCTCGCGCCAAGGATGTTGGGTCTCTAATGCACCTGTCGTGGCCGAGCATGGCAAGGTTGGTTTAGAAGGTATGACCGCCGCTCCTGACAGCAAGCTCGCGACCAAATGGTACCCGTCGCCAAACTTTGAGCCGCGGCGGGATGGCCACACGCCCGATACGCTGATCCTGCACTACACAGGCATGGAGTCGGCGGACGCGGCGCTTGATTGGCTGACGCGCGAGGAGTCGAAAGTCTCCGCGCATTATCTTGTCGACGAGGCAGGAAGCGTCGCCCAGATGGTGGCTGAGGATATGTGCGCCTGGCACGCCGGCCAGAGTTGTTGGGCCGGCGAGACGGACCTTAACTCCTGCTCCATCGGCATCGAGATCCATAACCCGGGTCACGACTTTGACTATCCCGACTTCCCCGACGTGCAGATGCGCGCCGTCGAGGGCCTGTGTCTAGATATCCTGAGCCGTCAGACGATCCCTAAGGCGCGCGTCCTAGCCCATTCCGATATCGCGCCAGGGCGTAAGCGCGATCCTGGCGAAAGGTTCGATTGGCCGCGGCTGGCTGATGCGGGCATCGGGCTGTGGGTTGAGCCGGCGCCGCTTACTGGCGATGAGGGGTTAGGTATGGGCGACGAAAGCGAAGCCGTCGCACAGTTGCAGCTTGAGCTTCAGGAATTCGGTTATCACGTCGAGGTGACGTCCACCTATGGCAAAGGCTTAGTGCAGGTGGTGGAGGCCTTTCAGCGTCACTTCCGCCCCTCCCGGGTCGATGGCCGCGCCGATGAATCCACGCGCGATACGCTGGCGCGGCTCCTGGTGGCACGCCAAACCGCGCTAGCCTGATACGTAAAAGACCCGCCCCGTCAAACGGAGCGGGCCTCTTCCAATGACCTAGAAGCGGCGGGTTCTATTGGCCCGAGAATGCGGCCTGCGCCTTGGCGATGTTGCCGGCTGGGTCTTCCATGAATTTTTTTGTGTGTGCGTTGCTGTGGAAGCAATAGGTCTTGCCGTCGATCTTTTCGCTGGTTGAACAGGCGGTGATCTTCTTGATGCCGTTCACAAGGCCCATGGCACAGTAATTGCCGAACTCGCCGGCAACGGCGCCCATAGCCGCGGAACCAGAAACGAGCATCATTGCGCCAGCAAGCGCGGAGGCGAGGTAAGCTTTCGTCATTGACATTGCCTCTCAGACTTTTGTCGTTACGTGTTTTGATTAGTGGTGGAACGTGATTCCGCAGAAAATGAGCCCGTAGTCAATGGACAAGAGCACTGCAAAGCCGTTCGTGCCTCGTAGCGCTGACGAAAAAACCCGCCTCAGATGAGGCGGGCTTTCGCTATGCGGGCTGCTTGTTGGGGGCAGCGTCGATTTAGTTCTTGCTCTTGTAGTATGTCTCCGCCTTGGCGAGATTGGTCTTGGTGTCTTTCATGAAGAGCGTCTTCGCGTCGTCATTGCCGAAGCAATAGGTCTTGCCGGCGACCTCGGCATTGATCGAGCAATCCGTCTTGACGTCCTTACCGAGCGCTTGCCCCATGGCGCACATATTGTCGTACTCGCCTGTGGTCGCGGTCGCGGCGGTGGCAAACAGCATGGCGCTAGCCAAGGCTGTGGCGAAGTAGATCTTCTTCATTGTCTTTCCTCCGGGGGTGTTGAGTGTCCGAGCAACCGGCGGATGCCGTATCGCTGATGCCTTTACGTTAGGCCGTGACAACGCTCGGACTATGTGACCCGGGTCACGCTCAACCGGTCACGAATTCGTGACGATCTGTTGTGGGAAACAAAAAGGCCCGCTCTGGCGGAGCGGGCCTTGATTGCGATTACGGCAGAAAATCTGCCGAGAGATTACGTTAAAGCGTTTTCTCGAAGTCCATGCCCTCGAAGGTGTAGCGGTCCACTTGAGTCCAGATGCCGTCCTCCTGCACCGGGACCTTGTGCACCTTGATGTTGTTGAC
>JAGPVD010000150.1 GCA_018067145.1 Methyloceanibacter sp. | reverse complement strand
GAGAAATGGGATGAGCCGCGCAGTGGCCTTGCCAATGGCCGAGGCGCGCAAATCATCGCGCGCGTTCTTATTCTCCATTGGCACGTCCTCCAACCGGCACCAATCACTCGTGCGCCACGTGCCGATAAGTCAGGGGAATGGATCGCCGGGTCAAGCCCGGCAATGACCAAGGAGACGTTCGTCAGGGTCGTTCAGGTCTAGGCGGTGAAGCTAGTCTACGGGGCTAGTCCACAGGTCCAAGATAGCGCGTATAGATCCACCCTTCCAGTTTTGTGGCGGGATCAGCGATCTGTACCCAATTGCCTTCACGCCCCAGAACGCGAAGCTTGAGGCCTTTCTGCACGATCTTCTGGGTATCCGCGTTCGATGAGGGGCCGGCGCGCACATTCACCGAGCCGACTGTCTGGAGCCACTCATCCTTGCCGGTCAGTTCTGAGGCGGCCGCTACGAGCCTGCCAATCGGCCCAGGTTTGTCATCGTCCGGGGCTTGGCCCTCCGTCTCGACCGGGGCGTTGGCGGCTTCCGCTGGCTCAGCGCTGGTGGCCTTTGCCAGCGGCTCGTGGCCTTCAGACCAATGTTGTTTGAGGCCTGCGAGCTTCGTAGCGTGGTTGGTAGCACCCAGCGTCGCGGCGCGGTCATACCAGCTCTTGGCCGCCATAAAATCGGGCTTGATGCCTTGCGCGCCGATCACTGTAATGACGGCAGGGTCATAGGTCGCGCCGAGCGCGAGTGCCGCATCGCCGCTGCCGGATTCCGCCGCGCGCATGAAATAGGCGCGTGCCCCAGCGAAATAGCCGACCGCCATCATCTTATGGCCATAAGACATAAGTTCCTCGATGCGATCTGCCTCATCCGACCGCATCATCAGCCCGGTGTCAGGAGCCGGCGCAATCTCAAGCCGTGTCGCCGCCTGGGCCAGGACCCTGCCGTCGGCTGCTACCAGTTCGATCCGGAAGTCCGCCGTGCCAGTGTCGGTGTTGGGCAAACGCAATGTGAGGCCAGCGATTTCGTCCGGACGCAGGTTCCATTCCTTGGCGCCATAGGGGCGCCCTTCGGAGAACGCAGCACCCTCAGGCAGATCGCGTATGGCGATGACGCTCCGCTCAGGCAGCGCCTCTGCCGTGTCGATGGCAATAGCGAAGCTGACGTCTTCGCCAGCCTTAGCCACGATTTCCTCGGGCGCGGTCAGGACGATGTCCGGCATCCTTGGCACGGGTCGCAGGAGTGGTGTGGCGGCCATGGCTGCCTGCTGAGTTGTCCATGTGCGGAACTGGCTGAAATCGAAAACTCCATCCGGCCCGGCTATCGTGCCGAGCCATAGGAGCCCAGCAACGATCGCGGCTGGGGCAATGGCAACGACCGTAAGCACGGTCATCATGCTCCGCCCGGTCACGCCGAATCGCCGCGCTTCGGGGGAGCGGGCCGCCGGTGCGGTTTCACGCGCCGCCGCTTGGGCTGCCGCATTCTTCGCAGTCCGCACCGCTTCAGGCGCGAAGCGCTGGGCCATGGAGGATACGCTTGGGTCCGGCTCTGGCGCGACTGGTACGCGCCTTGGCGCGGGCGGCATTCTGGCTGCGATCCGCTGGGCCAAGATTTGCCGACTTGGCATTTCTGGCATCTGAACTTGTCTGAGCGTCGGTTGCGCCATGACACCCTCCTAAACGTTACCAAACTTATGGAATTCAGTTCTGGTCTTGGGTCTTGCTCCATTCGACGAAGGCTCGGAACAGCTTGGCCTGTTCTTCTGGCGATGCAGACGCAGGCCCTGTATCAGCTTCCGCCAAGAAAGTGTCGAAGCGGGCCTGGGTGCTTGGATCAGCGGCAGCGACGCTTTTGGCGCGATCGATCCAAGCCTGCGAAGCCGGGGAACGCTTCCAGCCCTCCAGGGTCGCCGCAAAATTCACCTGCCTCCATTTCGGATGACGGGGCGCCACCTGGAACGCATCGAAATTCGAGAAAAAGCGATCAACGAAGCGGTCAATCTTCCTGTAACGCGTGCTGTCGGTTTTCCAATTGAACGACACGAGCACCGCGCAGACCGAGATGGTGTCTACGCGTGCGCCGTCCTCGACCAGCGCCGGATAGTCACTGTTGTCGAGGACCGCCGGGTAGTAGTCCGCCTCGAGTCCCTTGATGTAGGGCACGCCGAGAAACTTGAGGCCGTCGCCTCGATCAAGCTGGCTGAGGATCGGCGTCGGCTTGCCGGCGACGACCACCGTGGCGTCGATGCCGCCTGTTTTGAGCTTGGCCAGCGCATCAGCCTCGTTGAGATGGACTTCGCGCACGGTGATACTGAGCGCTTCGAATACGAGCCGTGCGGTGATTTCAGCGCCGCTGCCTGCCACGCCAATATTGACGGTCTTGCCTTCGAGCGCGCCAAGGTCGCTCGTTTCGGCGCGCGCTACGACATGCATCTCCTCGTTGAACAGCTTGGCGACATAGGTGACCTGGCTTTCGATGCCGGGCCCAACTTCGCCGGTGCGGGCAAAATGCTTGAGCACATTGGTGTGGGTGATGCCCATGTCGACGCCGCGCATGAACATCACGTCTTTTAGACTTTGCGCCGGGCCTTGGCCAACCATGGGCACAACGCGCAAGGCCTCGCCATCGTCGAGCGCCGCGGCGATGTCCTGCACGATCGTCAAATCGGTGGCCTGGGCACTGCCGGCCATGATCGTTACCATGTTGTTGTTCAGCCGCGTGCGGTAGCTCTCGCGGACGCTTGTCGGCGACGGGCGGTTCTTGGCACTGTCTTTGGCGTTGGCAGCGCCGGTCTCCACCGCGGCGAACGGCAGGAGGCTGAGCAGGCATAGCCCAACGGCGAGGGCAATACGCATCACGGGCCTCATCTTTGGTTGTGTTTACGAGCAGCCGCATTCGCGGCACGTTCGTCTACAACGCCAAGAGGCGCATTTGGTTTCCTAGAAAGTTTCAAGGCTGGAGAAGGGCTTAATCGGAGTCCATCTTCAGCGCGGCGATGAACGCCTCTTGCGGGATGTCCACCTTGCCGAAGCTCCGCATCTTTTTCTTACCCGCTTTCTGCTTCTCCAGCAGCTTGCGTTTGCGGGTGATGTCGCCGCCATAGCATTTGGCGGTTACGTCTTTGCGGAGCGCGCTGATGGTCTCGCGCGCGATCACCTTGCCGCCAATCGCCGCCTGGATCGGGATCTTGAACATGTGACGCGGGATCAGGTCTTTCAGCTTGTCGACCATGGACCGGCCACGCGCTTCGGCCCGGGCGCGGTTGACAATGACCGACAACGCATCGACGGGCTCGGCGTTGACCAGAAGCGCCATCTTGACCAGGTCGCCCTCCTCGTAGCCGGTGATGTGATAGTCGAACGAGGCATAGCCGCGGGTGACCGATTTCAGCCGGTCGTAGAAATCGAACACTACTTCGTTCAGCGGCAGCTCGTAGACCAGCATGGCGCGGGAGCCTGCATAGGTCAGCGTTTTCTGCCGTCCGCGCCGGTCCTCGCAGAGTTTCAGCACTGCGCCGAGATGTTCGTCGGGCACGAGAACAGTCGCCTCGATCCACGGTTCCTCGATCTTCTCGATCTTCTGAACGTCCGGCATGTCGGCGGGGTTATGCAGCTCCTGCATCGTGCCGTCGGTGAGGTGGACCTGGTAGATGACTGACGGCGCCGTGGCGATGAGGCCGATATCGAATTCACGTTCGAGGCGCTCGCGGACGATTTCCAGATGCAGTAGTCCGAGAAAGCCGCAGCGGAAGCCAAAACCAAGCGCCGCGGACGTCTCCATCTCATAGTCGAAGCTCGCATCGTTAAGCCTGAGCTTGGCTACAGCCTCGCGCAAATCCTCAAAGTCGCTGGCATCGATCGGGAACAGTCCGCAAAAAACCACGGGCTGCGATGGCTTAAAGCCTATCAGCGGCTCTGCGGCCGGCCTTCTTTCGTCGGTCACGGTGTCTCCGACGCGGGTGTCGGCCACTTGCCGGATTTGGGCGGTGAAGAATCCGATCTCGCCCGGCCCGAGCTCTGAGCGCATTTCTTGCTTGGGACGGAAGATGCCGACCCGGTCCACCTGATAGGTGCCGCCGGTCAGCATCAGCCGGATACGGTTTCCCTTGGTGAGCGTGCCGTCGATGATGCGCACGAGCACGACCACGCCGAGATAGGCGTCGTACCAACTATCCACCAGCAGCGCCTTCAGCGGCGCATTGGCGTCACCCTTCGGCGGCGGCAGGCGATGCACGATGGCTTCGAGAACGTCTTCGACGCCCTTGCCGCTCTTCGCCGAGATTTCCAGCGCATCGTGAGCGTCGAGGCCGATCACCTCCTCGATCTGCTGGCGCACGCGCTCGGGCTCCGAAGCTGGCAGGTCGATCTTGTTCAAGACCGGGATGATCTCGTGATTGTTGTCGAGCGCCTGATAGACATTGGCGAGCGTCTGGGCCTCGACGCCTTGGGTTGCGTCGACCACCAACAGCGAACCCTCGCAAGCCGCCAGCGACCGGTTGACCTCATAGGCGAAGTCCACATGGCCTGGCGTGTCGATCAGATTGAGCTCATAGAGCTTCCCATCCTTGGCGCGATAGTCGAGGCGCACGGTCTGGGCTTTGATCGTGATTCCGCGCTCGCGCTCGATCTCCATGGAATCGAGCACCTGCTCCTTCATCTCCCTCGCCGTAAGGCCGCCGCAGAGCTGGATCAGCCGATCTGCCAGCGTCGACTTGCCGTGGTCGATATGGGCGATAATGGAGAAATTGCGGATATGGAAATGGGACGTCGCTTCAGATGAACTCATGGCCGTTTGGTAGGGGAGCAAGCCGCCACCGGTCAAGCGCTTGCCTGCGACAATAATGGCGAACCATGTAGGCCATTTCTCCAAATTTGGAGTTGGCAGAGGCTAGTTGAGGTCTGCTAGGAAGGTACTTTCAACCTGATTGGAGAATCACAATGTTCAAGAAACTACTCCTCGCCACATTCGCCGCCGGCCTCGTCTCCGCCACGACGCTTCCTCTACAACTCGCCCCGGCTCAGGCTGGCTCGATGGCCGGTATGACCTGCAAGGATGCTGCAAAGGCGCATTATCCAAGCGATCGCAAGATGAAACGTCAGTTCAAGAAGGCGTGCAAGGCAGCCTGGAAAGCAACCCAGCCCAGTAGGCGCAGATTCCGCAGGACTTAGGCTTTGAGAAAGGCTTAGGTTCGAGTTCAGGGGCATGGGGGGCGACAATTCGCCCCCCATGCCCCTTTTTCCTGCCGTGGCCGTTTGCCGGGCGGGTGTCAACCAAATCGCTACGCGCCTGCTGCTAGGGGCTTCTGGCGGCAGATAGACCGGTTGACCGGCTTAAAGCTGGGCCTTATCACGCCGCTGAATGTTGCGAATTTTTTAAGGGAAGAATCTCGATGCTCAAGAAAGTCTTTTTGGCTACCGCTGCCACCGTCATCCTTGCAGGCGCTTCGATGAGCGCCGGTCCGGCACAGGCCGGCGTGATGAACATGAGCCTGTTCGAATGCGCGAAGAAAGCGAAGGCGAAACATCGTGGCGATCGCAAGGCGGCGAAGGCCTGCAGGAAGTCCTGCAAGGCGAAGAAGGGCGGCCTGCTCAAGAAGAAAAGTTAGTCCAAACGCTTTAGACGTACGAAAGGCCCGCGCTTTGGCGCGGGCCTTTCGTTTTGTCTGCCGTGCTGTTGCGGGGGTTTGCTAGCTGTTTTTGTCGCCCCAAATCTCGGACAGCCGTTGAGCGCGGCCACAGCGCCACTTATAGTATTTGTAGGCCACCGGATTCTTGTTGTGATAATCCTGGTGATAGCCCTCCGCGTCGTAGAAGGTCGTCATTGGCGTAATCTCCGTCGCCACCTTCTGCTTGAAGCGCTTTGCGATCTCTCTCTTGGTGCTCTCGGCCAGCCTCTTCTCCGCATCGTCAGAGACATAGACGACTGTCTGATAAGCGTGGCCCTTGTCGCAAAACTGTCCGATCGGATCGAACGGGTCAACGTTGCGCCAGTAGTGGTCGAGCAGCATTGCGTAGGTGACCTTGGACGGGTCATAGGTCACCTTCAGAGCCTCGATATAGCCCTCGTGGCTGCGATAGGTCGGGTTCGGGGTCGTGCCGCCCGCATAGCCTGACACGGTCTCGGTGACGCCATCCACCTTGTCGAAGGCGTCTTCCACGCACCAGAAGCAGCCGCCCGCGAAGATCGCGGTCTTGGTCTCTGCCGCCCGCGAGTTCTGCGTTCCGCTGGCGATCATGAACGTTGCCAAGAAGGCCCCCATCAGGCCTGCACAGATCCATCGCGCAATCATTTGTCTCTCCGCATTGTTGTCTGGCTGAGAAGATAAGGAGTGCGGGGTCGGGAGCAAAGTGTCTCTCGCGTGAGTGTGATTTGAGTTGATGCTCGTAGGCCGCTGCATAAGCTCTTGGGGCGGATTGCTGATTTGGGCTATTCAAGGGGCCATGAAACAGCTTCTGTCTTTACCCCAGGAATCCATGAAGCCGGCCTACGACGTGGTTGTGGTCGGCTCCGGCTATGGCGGCGGGGTTTCCGCCTCGCGGCTTTCGCGCGCCGGTCAAAGCGTCTGCGTCATCGAACGTGGTCGGGAAGTCCCAACCGGTTCCTTTCCCGACCGCCTGCCAGAGCTGCGTCGGGAACTTCAGTTGAATGGCGGCAAGATGCGCTCCGGCTCGCGCACCGGCCTATTCGATTTCAGGTTCGGAGCCGATATCCATGTGCTGGTCGGCTGCGGGCTTGGCGGTGGTTCGCTCATCAATGCCGCCGTGGGGCTTCGGCCTGACGCCCGCGTCTTCGCCGACGAGGCGTGGCCGGAAGCGGTGGGGAAAGATGGGCTGCTCGACCTAGGCTTTGAGCGAGCGCAAGAGATGCTACGCCCATCGCGCTCTACGAAGGCGCCTGAGTTCGCCAAGTTTCGCGCGCTAAAAGTAGCGAGCGCGCCATTTGGCCAGGACCCCGTCGCGGCGCCCGTGGCGGTGAGCTTCGAGGATACCGTCAACCCGGCTGGTGTTACGCAACGCGCGTGCACGCTCTGCGGCGATTGCTGCTCGGGATGCAATGTTGGGGCGAAGAACACCGTGGCCATGACCTACCTGCCCGACGCGAAGGCCCATGGCGCCGAAATGTTCACCGAGCTTTCCGTGAGCCATGTGGAGAAGCGGAACGTCGGTTGGCGCGTTCACTTCGCCCCAACCGACGAGAAAGATGGCGAGACTCGCTTCGTCGATGCCAAGACGATCGTGCTGGCAGCGGGGACGCTTGGCTCCACAGAGATCCTGCTCCGCTCTCGCGAACGGGGGCTTGGGCTATCCGACCGGCTCGGTCATAGCTTCTCGGCCAATGGCGATATCATCGCGTTTGCCTTAGGCGGGCGCGAACGGGTGAACGCCGTCGGCGTCGGCGAGCCACCGAAATTCACCGGCGAGACCGTGGGGGCCTGTGTCGCCGGTCAGATCGAGCTTCCGGACGAAGAGACACTCGACAACTCCATGATCATTCAAGAGGGCGTTATGCCGTCAGCGCTGGCGCCGCTTCTGCCGGTATTTTTTGTGGCCGGTGGCCGCATTCTTGGCGCCGCGAAAAGCCTCATCAAGGGCGTCTATGAAGGCCCGCTATCGCGTCTGCAAACTTTCTTCGTGGTGTCTCACGACGACGCAAGGGGTCAGATCAAACTCGATAAGGGCCGGGCGCAGATCCACTGGCCCAATGTCGGCGAGCAGCCGGTCTATGTCCGCGTCGATGAGGCTTTGACCAAGGTGGCCGAGGCCGTTGGTGCGCGCTATATCAAGAATCCGATGGCCGCCACCAATATGGGCACCAAACCGGCCACGGCGCATCCTCTTGGTGGCTGTGGCATGGGCGACGACGCCACAAGCGGCGTGGTTAACCACAAATGCCAGGTCTTTGCAGGACCGCAACGCGACGGCGTCCATGATGGGCTTTATGTCTGCGATGGCTCGGTTATCCCGCGTTCCATCGGCGTCAATCCGCTGCTCACCATCACGGCGCTCACTGAGCGGGCCATGGTCCATTTCGCCCGCGATCACAATCTTGGATTCGATACGCAGCCAACGGCTGGCCGCTAGCGACTCGCAGCTAGCTGTTAGCCGCGCAGTTTGCCGCCGGTGGCTTTAGCGACAGCGGCGACGACCTTCTCGGCCACCGCGTCGATTTCAGCGTCGGTCAGCGTCTTGTTGCGTGGCTGGAGCGTCACTTCGATGGCGAGAGACTTCTTGCCCTCGGGCACGCCTTTGCCAGTGAACACATCGAACACACCGACAGCAGAAATCAGAGAGCGGTCGGCGCTTGCCGCAGCGCGCACCACGTTGCCGGCATCGACATCGCCATCGACCAGGAAGGCGAAGTCACGGCGCACCGGCTGAAGGTCTAGAGCCTCGAGCGCGGACTTCGCTGTGCCTTTGCTCTTGGCCGGCGGCACATTGTCGAGGAACAGTTCGAACGCCGCCATGGGCGCGTCAGCCTCAAGCGTCGCGAGGATATCGGGATGAAGCTCGCCGAACACGCCGAGCGTCACTTTGGGTCCGAGCTTGAGCACAGCGGAGCGGCCTGGGTGGAACCAGGCTGGCGCTTCGCGCGCAATCATCAGCTTTGACTGATCGAAACCGAGTGCGGCAAGCGCTGCCACGGCATCTGCTTTGACAGCAGTCCAATCAGCCGCAGGCGTTTCGCCCGACCAGTGTCGGCCCGCTCCATCGAGTGCCGAGTTACCAAAACGAACGCCACTGGCGGCAACATACTGATCAGTGGGTTCAGCGCCACGATAAGCTTGGCCAAGTTCGAACAGCGCGCCGTCGGAAAAGCCACGGTCGCGATTGCGTTTGGCGGCGGTGATGAGGCCCGGTAAAAGGCTCGGCCGCATCTGCGACAGTTCCGTCGAAATTGGATTGGCCAGCGTCAATTCCGGCTGGTCACCGCCGAAGAGCTTTGCCACATCGAGCGGCAAGAACGACCAGGTCACGGCCTCGACGAGGCCCCGCGTGGCGAGCAAACGGCGCACGCGCTTTTGTCGCGCTTGCAACCCAGTAAGAACCGGCGCAGCGACACCAGCCATGCGGGCCAGCGGCGTTGCGGGTACATGATCGACGCCAATGAGCCGCACGACTTCTTCCACGAGGTCGACGGCGCCAGTGATGTCCGGACGCCAAGGCGGCGGGCTAGCTTTCAGTACATTGGCCTTGCCTTCGAGCGTGATGCCAAGCGCTGTGAGCCGCCGCCGGATCTCGCTGTAAGGCAGCGACAGTCCGCTCAAGCGGCCGATCAGAGCCATGTCGAATTTGAACGCAGAAGTTGGCTTTGGCGTTTTGCCGGCAATGGTGATTTTGCTTGGGGCCCCGCCGCAGAACTCGGTCACCATATGGGTGGCAAGCTCAAGTCCGGGCTCCACGAATTCAGAATCGACGCCACGCTCGAAGCGGAAGCGTGCATCAGACTGGATATTCAGGGTCCGCCCGGTCTGCGCCGTGCGCTTCGGATCGAAATAGGCCGACTCGATGAAGACATTGGTCGTCTCTTCGGTGCAGCCAGTGTCCTCGCCGCCAATCACGCCGCCAAGGCCGAGCACGCGGGCGTCGTCGGCGATTACGCACATGGTCTCGTCCACCGCGTAGGCCTTGCCATCGAGCGCGACGAACTTCTCGCCCTTCTTGCCGAGCCGCGCGCGGATGGCGCCTGAGAGCTTGTCGGCGTCATAGACATGAAGCGGACGGCCGCGATCGAAAGAAATGTAGTTTGTGATATCGACCAGCGCGTTGATGGGGCGCAGCCCGATTGCCTTCAGCCGCCGCTGCAGCCAGTCGGGGCTCTTCGCGTTCGTGACGTCGCGCACCAGCCGCCCGGCGAAGATGGGACAAGCGTCCTTCGCCTCTTTGGGGAATTCGAGTTTGATCGCGACGGGGTTGTCGAAGCCGCCTTTGACCGGCTTGCCGGGAAGCTTCTTGAGCTTCCCGAGACCAGCGGCCGCGAGATCGCGGGCCACGCCGCGCACGCCAAGGCAGTCGGGCCGGTTCGGCGTGATGGCGATGGCGAACACCGGGTCATCGAGGCCGAGCGCCTTGGCCGCCGAGCTACCCACTTTGGTTTTCGAGGAAAGCTCGATAATTCCGGAATGCTCGTCGGACAGTTCAAGCTCCCGCTCCGACGCCATCATGCCGTTTGATTCGACGCCTCTGATCTTGACCTTGGTCAGGGTGAGGTCGATGCCCGGTACATAAGCGCCCACGGGCGCGAACACGCCTCTAAGGCCGACGCGCGCATTCGGCGCGCCACATACCACCTGCAAGCGCTCCTTGCCGGTGTCGACCTCTAAGACTTGAAGCTTGTCGGCGTCGGGGTGTTTCTTCGCGTTCACGACCTCTGCCACGCGGAAGGTTTTGAGCGCGGTGGCAGGATCGAACACGTCCTCGATCTCAAGCCCGATGCGGGTGAGCGTGTCGGCGATCTCGTCCACGGAGGCTTCGGTGTCGAGATGCTCCTTCAGCCATGAGAGGGTGAACTTCATGGCTAGCGACTAAGCCCCGCCGCAAGAGTGGGCACGGCGAGCGGGGAGAAGCCGTAATGCTTCAGCCAACGCAGATCGCCGGAGAAGAACGCGCGTAAGTCCGGCATGCCGTATTTCAGCATGGCGATGCGGTCGATGCCCAAGCCGAAGGCGAAGCCCTGATATTTCTTGGGATCGAGTTGGACGGCTTTCAGCACGTTGGGATGGACCATGCCGCAGCCCAAAATCTCGAGCCAACGGTCGCCCTCGCCGATACGGATTTCGTCGCCGACCTTGGCGTAGCCGATATCTACTTCCATGGACGGCTCGGTGAAGGGGAAGTGGCTGGCGCGAAAACGCATTTTCACTTCCGGCACTTCGAAGAATGCTCTGCAGAATTCCTGCAACACCCATTTCAGATGGCCGAGATGGGTGTCCTCGTCGATGACGAGCCCCTCGATCTGGTGAAACATTGGCGTGTGGGTCTGGTCCGAGTCACAGCGATAGACGCGGCCCGGCGCGATGATGCGCAAAGGCGGCTTCTCTTTCAGCATGGTACGAATTTGCACCGGGCTCGTATGGGTCCGCAGCAAGGGACGCGTGCCGTCGGGCTTCTCCGCGAAATAGAACGTGTCGTGGTCTTGCCGCGCGGGATGCTCCGGCGGGATATTGAGCGCGGTGAAGTTGTTGAAGTCAGTCTCGATGTCGGGCCCCTCGGCGATCGAGAAGCCCATATCGGCGAAGATCTCGGTGATCTCGTCGGTGACCTGGCTCACGGGATGAATTCGGCCCTCGGCCAGCGGCCCTTCGCGTACCGGCAGCGTGACGTCGGCAGTTTCATCTGCGAGCCGTTCCGCGGTCGCGGCGCTGGCGAGTTCCTGTTGCTTAACTTCGAGCGCCTCGGCAACAGCCGTCTTCAGCGCGTTGACCGCCTGACCGAAGTCGCGGCGTTCCTCCGGTGGCATCGAGCCGAGCCGCTGCATCAGGGCCGAGACACGGCCCTTCTTGCCAAGGGCGCCAACGCGCACGTCTTCGAGGGCGCCAAGATCGCAAGCCCCCGCGATGGCCGCGAGCAACTCAGCTCTTAGGCTGTCGAGCTCTGGCGCACTCATGGCTCCGGCTCCCCTGGCCTGGCGACGTGGGCGGCTTTAGGCCTGCGCGGCGGCAGCCTCGACCAGGCCCTGGAAGGTTTGCGGTTCGTGCACGGCGATATCGGCCAGCACCTTGCGGTCGAGGTCGATTCCGGCCCGTTTCAGGCCATTGATCAGCTGACCGTAGGTTGTGCCGTTGGCGCGCGCGGCGGCGTTGATGCGCTGGATCCACAGGGCGCGGAACGTACGCTTCTTCACCTTGCGGTCGCGATAAGCGTATTGGCCGGCCTTATCGACCGCCTGCTTGGCGACGCGGATGGTATTCTTGCGGCGGCCGTAATAGCCCTTGGCCTTGGTCAGCACCTTGCGGTGCCTGGCGTGGGCGGTAACGCCGCGTTTCACACGGGACATAGCGATGCTCCTTAAAGCTGGTCTCGTCCTTAGGCCCTAGCGGGCATAGGGGAGAAAATTCTTCTTCACGATCTTGGCGTCTTGGTCGCAGAGGACCATCGTCCCCCTGGCGTTGCGGATGAACTTCGTGGTCCGCTTGATCATGCCGTGACGCTTGCCGGCGGCGAGGACTTTCACCTTGCCGTTGGCCGTGACCTTGAATCGCTTCTTGGCACCGCTCTTGGTCTTGAGCTTGGGCATTTGGCTTCCTTAATTATTGAGGCCGTGGCAGAGAAAAAACCTGCCCGGCGTTCTTGCGCTTGATGGAAAGCAATTATGAGCCGCCACGGCATGCCCTGCCGGGCGGCTCCTTGAAGGGCGGTTTATAAATGGGAATTGGCCCCTATTGCAAGCGGATGATACCTTAGCGCGGGGCGAGAACCATCACCATTTGCCGTCCTTCGAGACGGGGTTCCGACTCAACCTTGGCTATTCCGGTGGTGTCCTGCTTGACCTTGTTAAGCAGCTGCACGCCGAGATTCTGATGGGCCATCTCGCGGCCACGGAAGCGCAGCGTCACTTTGACCTTGTCGCCTTCCTCGAAGAACCGGTTCATCGACCGCATCTTCACATCATAGTCGTGCGTGTCGATATTCGGCCGCATCTTGATCTCTTTGATCTCGACGGTGCGCTGCTTTTTGCGCGCCTCGGCAGCCTTTTTCTGGGCCTGATATTTGTACTTGCCGAAATCGAGGATCTTGCACACCGGCGGCACGGAGTTGGGGGAAATCTCGACAAGGTCGAGTCCGGCCTCCAAAGCGCGCTCGCGGGCGTCGTTGATCTCGACGACACCGACATTCTCGCCTGTGGCGTCAATGAGTTGAATTTCTGGAGTATCGATGCCCTCGTTAACACGGGGGCCTCCCCGATTAGGGGTGAGCTTCATGGGCCGTCTTGCGATGTTAATTCTCCTTTGTTGAACGGGCGCCCTCGCCGCGGCGAGGCACGGGGCGCGCTTCTAAAACTAGCCTCGAAGCCATAGGTTCTACAGGATGGGAAAGAGTTCTGACAAGTCGCGGAATGAAGGACTCTGAAGCCGCTGTCGCGCCCTTATGCACCGTCCTCGACGCCCGATCCGGCCCCGTAGAGCGGCGGATGTTCGAAGAGTTCGGCCAGCCCAGTGCCGAGCAACTCGTCATAGACGGCGAGCGTCCTCATCTGCATCTGAGCCAGATCAAACTTCTTGCCCACACGCGTCCGTGCGCGGTTGCCGATTTTTGTGCGTTCCGCCGGCGTCAGCGCAAGCGCGGTCTTGATGCGATCCGCGAGCGCGGCGACATCGCCGGGCGGCACGAGGTAGCCGGTAAAGTCTGCCTTGTCGCCCTCGGCGGCGACGATGGTCTCCGGCAACGCGCCGAGATCCGAAACGATGACAGGGCAGCCCATAGCCTGGGCCTCGATGCTGGTCCGGCCGAAGGTTTCGGCCACTAGCGATGGCACGAGCGCCGTATGGGCGGCAAGAAAGGCCACCGGCATGTCCCCGCAATGACCGACGAGCTTGGCTTTGGCCTCAAGACCATGGCGCACAATCAGGTTGGCAAGCTCTTGGCGATAGCTCTCCTTCGTCCCGTCGCCGACGAAGATCGCCATGGCGCTGTCGAGCGCGCCCGACTTGTTGAGCCGCCCCACAGCCTCGATGGTCTCTCGCTGCCCCTTGATGGCGGAAAGCCGCGCGGCATGGAGGACGATCTTGGTTTCCGGGGAGACGCCCCAGCTTTCTCGTAAGCGCACCACCGGGCCCGGGGGCACCACGAACGGATCGAAGATGGCGCCGTCAACGCCACGGAAGATGGTGCGGATGCGTTCCCGCGCCACGTGCTGCCGTGAGGCGACGAGGTTAGCCGTGTACATCGAGTTGGCGATGACGCGGTCGCCGCGTCCCATGACGCTGTTGTAGATCGCCTTCACTGGACCGGGACGGCCATAGGTGCCGTGATAGGTCGTAACGAATGGGCGCTTCGTCCAACGCGCGGCAAGAAGCGCACTCCACGCCGGCGCCCGGCTTCGCGCATGCAGGAGCGAGATGTTGCGTTCCTCGATGAGGTTGGCGAGCCGCCGAGCATTGGCGAACATGGTGCCGGGGTTCTTGCTCTCCATGGGCATTTCGACGACCTCGCCACCAGCGCGCGTCACGGCGCTTGCCAAACGCCCGCCTGTGGTGCCAACGATTGCGTTGGCGCCGGCGCGGACAAGCGCTTCGGCGATCTCGACGGTCGATTGTTCGCTACCGCCGGTCTCAAGCCGCGGTACGACCTGCATTATGGTTACGTCTGACATCACCCACGTCTTTGGCGAAAAAATCAGCTGGCGCTAGCGATAATTAGAATGGACGAGCAAGAACCACAATTCCTTGAGGTTGGCCAAGGGCCTAAACGCCGCCAGATTGCCTATCGCTGGTCTGATTCGGGCGCGGACGGCTCTGGCATCGCGATCCTGTGGCTCCCCGGTTTCCTCTCAGACATGGCAAGCACCAAGGCTCTGGCGCTTGGCGATTGGGCGCGAGCTCAAGGCCACGCCATGCTCCGTTTCGACTATTCGGCCCACGGCGTATCGCCTGGAGACATTCTAAAGGCCTCGATTGGCGACTGGCTTGAAGAGGCAACCGCCATGCTCGGCCTGCTGAAGGGTCGCCGCGTAATCGTTATCGGCTCCTCCATGGGCGGTTGGATTGGGCTTCTGTTGGCGCGAGCTTTGGCGAAAGCCGGAGACCCGTCACTGGCGGGACTCGTGCTCATCGCCCCGGCCTGGGACATGACGGAAAAACTCATGTGGGAGAAGATGTCGCCAAAGACGAGAACGCTGGTCGAGACAGAGGGCGTCTTCTTCGCCCCGTCGAACTACGACGCCCCTTATCCCCTCACGAAGATTTTGATCGAAGAGGGCCGCAATCATCTATTGGCCGCAGGCGACATCGCGGTGACCGCGCCAGTGCGCATCCTCCAGGGCATGGAAGATCCCGATGTGCCGTGGCGGCATGCGCTTGAACTTGTCGATCTCATCGCCAGCGACGATGTTGAGCTAACACTCGTCAAAGACGGCGATCACCGTCTGTCGGGACCGGGCGATTTGCGCCGCCTCGAAGCGACCGTCGCCGCACTCGCCGAGCCCGTCACATCTGACGCGGAATAAGCGAGGCGAGCCCCTCGCGATAAGTTGGGTAGCGTAACACCACGCCGAGCTCAGACTTGATCAGCGCGTTGCCAATACGACGGCTCCCCTCATAGAAGCTTCGCGCCATCGGCGTGAGGTCGGCATCTGCGAAGTCGATTTGCGGCGGCGGCGGCACGCCGATCATTTCTGCGGCATGTGCGACCACATCGCCTGGTGCGGTCGGCTCGTCGTCCGCGACATTATAGATCGCGCCGCCGCGTGGGGATGCGATGGAAGCTTCGAGCACGGAGGCAATGTCCGCCACATGGATGCGGTTGAAGACTTGGCCGTCCTTGTTGATGCGTTGCGCCGTCCCCGCAGCGAGCTTGTCGAACACGCTTCGTCCGGGTCCGTAGATACCAGCAAGACGAAACACGTGCACTGGCACACCGATATCGGCCCCGAAATCGAGCCACGCTTTCTCGGCAATGACGCGGGCTTCGGTGCGGGCGCTGTTGGGTTTCGGAGCTGTCGTCTCGTCGACCCACCGGCCTTGCTGATTGCCATAGACGCCGACGGTTGAGAGATAGCCGATCCACTCTAAGCTCCCGAGCTTGGCGATCTCATCGCGACAATGCGTGAGCACGGGATCGCCCTCTGGCCCTGGTGGAATGGAGTGGAGCAGGTGGCTTGAGCCCTTTAACTCCAGCAAAAATTCGGGACTTCCTGGCTCTCCGGCAAAGCGCGTAGCGGCATAGCCTTGATCGCTAAGCTGGACAATCTTGGCCTCATCGCGGGCCGTGCCGGCGATCTCCCAGTCCTGGCGTGCAAGACGTCCCGCAAGCGCTTGCGCCGAGAAGCCGAGACCGAATGCGAACAGGCGACTCACGCGGCCACCGCCAGCCATTCGTCGCGCACGTCAGGATCAGACTCAGTGGCCGCGAACGAGGCCCACAACGCCCCGAGGCGCGTCGGAGATAGGCGAGCCAGCGCCCAGACCGCCATAGCCCGCACAAGCGGCGACTCATCATCGAGTTGTTTTTCCACATGCGGGACGAGGTTTCCATCGCCAGAGTTCCCAGCGGCGATCAACACATTGCGCAAGAATCGATCGCGGCCCGTGCGTTTGATCGGCGTGCCACGAAACCGCGCCCGGAACGTTGCGTCGTCGAGCGTAAGCAGTTCGGCCAGAGGCGGGTTGTCGCTCTCGCCGCGCACGGCAAGCTTTGCTTCATGCGATGCGCTGGCGAACTTGTTCCACGGACACACGGCGAGACAGTCGTCGCAGCCGAAGATGCGATTGCCCATGGCCGCCCGGTAGCGCGGTGCGATGTGTCCTTTGTGCTCGATGGTGAGATAGGAGATGCACGCCCGTGCGTCGATCTCATAGGGCGCGGTGAACGCATTGGTCGGGCATATGTCGAGACAGCGCCGGCAGGCGCCGCAATGATCATCCTCGCTCGCGTCAGCCTCGATCTCGGCAGTGGCGAAGATCGAGGC
>JAGPVD010000149.1 GCA_018067145.1 Methyloceanibacter sp. | reverse complement strand
CAATGGTTGGGAGGCCCGCCGTGCCCGTCTCGGCGTCGAGGGCACGGTCTATTACGATTGGAAGTACAAGTTCGAGGTTGACTTTGCCGGCGGCAACGAAGCTGAGGTGAAAGACGCCTATATCGCTTATGCCGGCTTCAGCGACTGGCACAACCTTCAGATCCTGATGGGCCAGTTCAAGGTCGCCAACTCTCTGGAGGGTATGACCAGCTCGCGCTTCATCACCTTCATGGAGCGTTCGGCCTTTATCGAGGCCTTTGAGCTCGAGCCTCGTTATCTTGGCGTCGGCATCCATGCCGGCGACGACCACTGGTCGTTCCAGACCAGCTACAACGGTGCGAGCATCGAAGATCAGGGCGACTTCACGGATGACCAAACGGTCTACGCCGTTCGCGGTACTGTGGCACCGATCAACAACGACACCACGGTCGTCCATCTCGGTGGGAGCTACCGGCATCGTGATGCGGGTACGGTGAGGGACAGCGGCATTGCCGATCTCTATCGCTATCGCGCCCGCGGCGCCGATCTTCACCTGGCGGACCGCTTCGTCGACACGGACCCGCTGGCTGAGGCCGACGACTACTTTGGTCTCGAAGGTGCTGTCGTGTACAACCGCTTCTCGGTCCAGGGCGAGTGGGGCTCGTTGGATGTCAACGTTCCGAAGGTCTACCGGAGTATGTCGCCCCGCAGCCTGAATCCCGATTACGAGGGCTGGTACGTCGAGGGCAGCGTCTTCCTGACGGACGACATGCGCAACTACAAGGCCAAAGCTGGCGAGTTCACTCGCGTCAAGGTCAAGAACCCCGTCTACGGCGGCAGCGGTGGCTGGGGCGCCTGGCAGCTTGCTGGTCGGTACGACGCGGTCAATCTCGAGTCTGATGCCGGCCCGCTCCTCGCCGCAGGTCACGACTGCGACAAGTGCGGTGATCAGGATACCTGGACCATCGGCCTGAACTGGTGGCTCACCGACTACACGGCGCTGAAGTTCAACGTCACCGGCTCCGACATTGGTGGCGTCTTCAATGTCAACGACGGAGCCACGATCGACGGCTTCGGCCTGCGCGGTCAAGTCGACTGGTAAGCGTAGACGACCTAACGATCAATCAGACCCCTATAGCCTAACGACCCGCCGCCCCTTCGAGGGGCGGCGGTTTTCTTATGGCCGCACTTGCTCTCTGGCCAGGCCTTGCGGAAGATGGATGCACAGGGCCGCCGCTGCTGTTCGAGAGCAACAATGATGTCATCATGTTTAGGAACGACCAACCGCGCTTTTGGCGTCGCCGTAGCACCGGGCGGCATCGGATGAACCAGCTCCGCGCAGCGTCCGTCCATGTGCTTACGGCCCTCGGTGCCGTGTTGGCGCTGCTGGCGCTGCGTGCTGCCGTCCACTTCGATTGGCAGATGGTGTTTGTCTGGCTCGGCATCGCGCTCCTTGTCGATACCATCGACGGGCCGCTGGCGCGCCGCGTCGACGTCAAAGGCGTCCTGCCGCGCTTCAGCGGTGAGCGTCTTGATCTCATTGTTGACTATCTCACCTATGTGTTCGTCCCGGCCTTCGTGTTCACCGAGAGTTCTATCTTGCCCGAAGGGTTCCGGCTGCCCGCCGCCATCGCCATCCTGTTGTCAGGGCTGTTCCACTTCTCCGATATCGATAGCAAGACGGAGGAGGGGCTTTTTGTCGGCTTTCCCGCTATCTGGAACGTCGTGCTGCTTTATCTGTTTGTGCTCGGGCTGCCCCCGACGGTCGCGCTCGCTATCGTTGCTGGCCTCGTTGTACTAACCTTCGTCCCGATCCTGTGCGTGCATCCGGTCCGTGTCGTGCGTTTGCGTATCGTGACATTGCTGGTCACGCTCATCTGCCTCTATGCCGCGATCGTCGCCGTGACCAAGCCGTTCCCGTCGGTGCTTTGGGTGCAGACAACTTTGATCGCGGGTGCGGCCTATTTCATCGGCCTTTGTGTGTGGCGTTCGTCTCGCCGTCTCTTGTGACCCATCCTGTGATGGACCAAGATCAGATGCTACGGTATTTAGCTCCCGGACCATATTCCCTGTCATGCAAGCGCAAAGTGAATGTCATTTCTTGAGTTCCTAACCGATCCGGCTATTTGGGCGAGCTTCCTTGCCTTGAGTGCGATGGAAATCGTGCTCGGCATCGATAACGTCGTTTTCATTGCGGTGATGGTGGCCCGACTGCCTGCTGGACAGCAATTGATGGCGCGCCGGGTCGGGCTTTCGCTAGCGCTGCTGTTCCGCATCATCATGCTCGCCGGCATCACCTGGTTCATCCAGATGACGCGGCCGCTATTCAGCGTCGGCGAGTATGCATTTTCGTGGCGTGATCTGATCCTGCTCGCAGGCGGTCTGTTCCTTCTGGTGAAGGGGACGCGCGAGATCCATGAGAGTATCGAGGGTCATAATGGCGGCAACGGGGGGAACCCCGTCGTCCAGTCAATGACGGCCGCTATCGTTCAGATTGCCATTATCGATCTCGTCTTCTCAGTCGACTCGATCATCACCGCCGTGGGCATGGCCGATCATGTGGAGGTCATGGTCGCGGCCGTGGCTGTGGCCATCCTCGTCATGTATTTCGCGTCAGGGCCCGTGGCGGCGTTCATCGAGCGGCATCCGACGACCAAGATGCTGGCGTTGTCCTTCCTCATCCTGATTGGCGCCGCGCTGGTGGCAGATTCCTTCCACTTCCATATTCCGCGCGGCTACATCTATTTCGCCATGGCCTTCTCAGCCGGTGTCGAGTTGGTCAACGTGCTCGCACAACAGAATAGGCGGAAGAGTGGCAAGAAGGCAAAACCGCGTTCGAAGGGCTAGAAGGGCAAAGAGAAGCCTCGCGGGTCCCTTAAAACGGTCACGCAATGCTCTTTGCTTAGCCCCAAATTGACCAATTTTTCAGCGCGCTATCCCTTTCAATTCAGTTCCAAGACACTATGGGGATGCAATGAACACGAGAGCTCTCATTCTGGCCGCCGGGCTTGCCCTGCCGGTGACTTCTGCCCTTAGCGCCGAGCCTACCAGGCTCCTCGGCGATGAGCTGCGCCAAGCGATCAGCGGCAAGACCGTTTATCTCAATGTTTCAGGTTTCGAACTTCCCATCCGCTATGCCGCCAATGGGCGCATGAAGGGCGCGATCGGAACCGTCGCGGCGAGCTTCTCGCGGGGCGATGGTTCTTCGGACTCGGGCAAATGGTGGGTCGCCGACAATCAACTCTGCCAGAAATGGACGAGTTGGATGGACGGCAAGCAGTTTTGCTACAAGCTGACCCGTCAGGGACAGAACATACGCTGGGTACGGAACGACGGCCGCAAGGGCACTGCGCGGCTGGGCGCCGAAGGCTAGAGCCGCGACCATCACTTTCGAAAACTTTGTGAGAGCCGCCCACCGAGGCGGCTCTTCTCGTTTCCGCTGTACATAAGGTTTGTGCAAAACAGCCCGTCGTATCATTTGTCATATTGAGTAAATCCCGTCTATCGTTGTACGCGTAGGTGATGACGGGCAATCCAGACCATATTGAGCTACTGCGGCGTGGCCCTAGGCCATGGAACGAATGGCGCCTGCAAGCCCCGTCGACCATCCCTAACCTCATTGGAATTTCTCTAAGCGTTGGCGATCGCCAGATGGGTCCCATCAGCGGTGGGCCGATCGACTTGGCTCATGCGCGCCTTCGCCAGGCCTTCCTCCAATATGCCACGCTGACGGGCGCAAATTTGGAAGGTGCCGATCTCGCCGAGACGGATCTTAGGGGATCCCGGTTGGAGGGGGCTAGCCTCTTTGGCGCTGATCTCAGGGATGCAGTTCTGGACCGCGCCAATCTTGCGGATGCCAATCTCACCGGCGCCAATCTTCGTGGCGCGAGCCTTGTGGGCGCGCGCAATCTCACCACGGCTCAGCTTCAAGAGGCCGAGGGTGACGGGACCACGGTACTACCCGACTATCTCGAGGCGCCTTTGATTTGGAATGTCGGTCAGTCCGTGGGCACGCCAGCCAGCGCGCCGAGGGTGGAGCTGCGTCCGGCGGAGGAACCCCGCGGCGCAGTTGAGCCCCAGGAGGTTGACGAGCAGTTCGCGGAGACGGAGCCCGAGCCGGTGGTAGTGCCCGAGATACCCATCGAGCCAGAGGCGGCTATGGAGGCACAGGTCCCCGAGGCAGTTGAGGCCGTCAACGAGGCCCAGGAGCCTCAGGCGCCCAGGGAGCCGGTGGCTCAAAAATCGAAGCCGCCCGAAGCGCCTGCTCAACCGGGAGAGCGAACCTCTTGGCTCGTGGGAGGGCCTAAGCGCGAAGCCCGGCCGCGTCCCGATAGGTCCTACGGCGAGCCCGGCAACTTCTAGTGCGGGCAACGCCTCCCGACTGCATGTGCGCCTTGAACCAAATCCCCAAAAAATACCAAGCGACGAAGATCTTGACAGGTGGTTCGAACATATTTTTTTGCGAAGCAAAGAGGGGCATTGTCAGAGCAAATTCGTTTACTT
>JAGPVD010000133.1 GCA_018067145.1 Methyloceanibacter sp. | reverse complement strand
CGGGCGTACGTACCACGCCACCATAGATAAGCTCGCCCTCGGTGAGACGGTCCCCGTCGGTCAGACCTTTTGCGGCGGCCTTGCCATCTTTCAGCGGAATGAGGTCACTCGTCGTCGTGCCGACATCAACGAAGAGGCCTTCGCTACATAATGAGGCCGCGAGCGTGGCGCTAGCATGCCAATTGGCTGAGGCCACCTCCGGCCAATGTTCGACCGCGTTCTCGGCATCGACCAGACCGCTACGAAGGTTGTAGAAGCGTGTTTCGGCGCCCGTCGCTTCAGCCATCATGGCAACGAGGTAAGCGACCCCCTCGGCCCGGCTCGGAAACGCATCGGATAGTTCGCCGGTCATGGTCACGGCGTGCGCTGCGTTCGGTGTACAGTGTGCAAGCGCCTCATCGACCGCGTCATCGAACTTGCTGGGTTCGGAGACCAACGGGCACGGGATCTGGTGGACCGCGACAACGCGATCATCTTCCGCCTGCGCCAGTTTGATATTGGCGCCGCCCAAATCCCACCCGAATGATGCTGCCATTCAATCCTCAACTTTCCAGGACCATAATCTAGGTCATGATAGGGACAAGCATCCAAAGGAGCGCATCCCGCCATGAGGCTTCGGTCCAAAACAGTGTCTGCGGAGACGTCAAGCAATTTCGCCGTCATCCCCGTCCTCGACCTGAAAGATGGGGTAGTCGCCCATGCCCGCGCGGGCAAGCAGGCCCATGCCGGCAAGCGCGCGGAATACCGGCCGCTCGCCACGCCCTTCGGCCCACCGCACGATGCCGTGGCGATTGCCCGGGCACTTCTCGCGATCACTTTTTCACCTACGCTCTACGTGGCCGATCTCGATGCCATCTTGGGCCATGGCAACAATCTCGACCTCTGCCGTGAGCTTGCCGAGGCGTTTCCCGACACCGCGCTATGGGTCGATGCCGGCTTCTCGGACATCACTGACTGCGCCGACTGGCGGCAACTCGGCGTCACTGTGGTCGTTGGCAGCGAAAGCATCGCCAGCTTGGAGGCATGGGACAACATTCGTCAGAGCTTCGGCGAAGACGTGGTTCTGTCGTTGGACTTCGACGAAGAGGGCTTGCGTGGGCCGGCGGAGCTGCTGGACGATCCAATCTTGTGGCCCGACCGGATCATCTTGATGAGCCTCGGCCGCGTCGGCGCCGAGCAGGGGCCTGACCTCGTCCGTTTGCATTCGGCGCTGGCCTTTGCGGGGCATCGCGCCGTGTTCAGCGCGGGCGGTATCGGCAATTTTGACGACATCAAACAGGTGGCGGATATTGGCGCGCGGGGCGTGCTCGCCGCAACGGCGCTGCATTCAGGCACTGTCACCCAAAAAGAAATCGCCGCCCTCTTGCGAGAGCGGCGATCTCATTCGTAAGGCTTAAAAGCGCGGTTCTTCTAAAAACCGAGCTTTTGTAACAACCGCCTTATCAGGCCCGGACTGCCGGGACCATCCCGATCAGGGGCGTCTCCAGTTCAGCCAGCGGCGAAGGGATGGCTGGCAGTGTCCTTCTTGGCAGTCACTTCAGATGCCTTGGGCTCGCCGGCGATGGCGCGAGCAAGGGCTTCCTTGGTGGCCGTGTAGTTGAAGTCCTGGATCTTCTTGTCATCCTTGGCTTCCCAATGGATGAACACGCCGACGGTGATGTAAAGGTCGTCTGCCTCGTTGGCGGGGATCACACCCTCGGCAACGGAGTCAGCCACGGCCTTAGCAACAGCGTACTGCGCGGGGCCAAACATCTGAACGGCCTGACGGGCGTCCTTGATGGTGACCTTGTTGTAGAGAATGGTCGCCGGCTTGCAGAGCAGGTTCGGTGCGACAACCGCGAGCAGCGTGGTGAAGCCGTCCTTGTTGTTGGTCAGCGCATTGCAGAAAGCCGATTCGACGGCGCTGCCGCGCGGGCCAACCATCAAGTCAATATGAGCAACTTCGTTACCGTCGCCGACGAGCGATTCGCCGACACAAACACCAGTGATTTTGGCCATGAGCCAAAGCCCTCCATAGTACTAAGATGAGGTCTAAACAAAACGGCGCCGCCGGCCCATAGCCCGGCGACTAGCCGACGAAAGTCCATAGCGTGGATGCTCCTCCGTCCGCAACTCCAGGTCAGAGCTCCGCGGTCGCAACATAGGCCGGGGCCGGAAGGCTCGGCAAGTCGATTATTGGCTGTTTTGCTGTGCCAGAAAAGTTGCTGAACGCAACGTTTACAAAGCCTGTAGGGCGCTCGCGAACAATGTCGCCACCGTAAGATCGGCGGAAGTCCCCGGATTTAGGTCCCGTTCCTTAAGCGAGCGGTCAAAGGCGGTCAGTGGCGCGACCATCTCCTCGGGCCTTCTGCATTGCGAAAAACCCGCTTCGATGGGCCGCGCTTCGTCTCTCACTTCGCTGGCGGCAGCTCCCCCGAACTTGCGTTCGATCAGCGTGTCGGGGATGTGGGCGAGGAATCCGAGATAGACATAGGTCGTCGTCCAGTTCGTCTGGCCCCAGCGTGTGAGCCCGCCATTCCGCCATTTTAGGCCGAGATCGAAGATGTCGACATAGTCGTGGGTGTAGTTCCAGGCGATCCGGTCGCGAGTCTCTGCCGCGCGCATGGCCTCGAGCAAGTTGATCGTCGGTTCCGTGCCCACGTCCTGCTCCGCCACTTCGCCGAGACCGCCGGCCGCTGCGGTCCTGATGGCGCGATAGGCCGCGCGGGCATCCTCGATGCTCAGAGTCCCGAGCACTTGGGCAAGCCGATCGCGCAAAGTTCCGCCGGCACTCATCGCCGCCTGGGCGAGTGGGGCTGCCAGCAGAATAATGCCGAGATTGGTGTTCTGCCCCGCAACGTCTTTCGTGGCCGTGACCGCGCGCTCGATCCGCGCGCCCACCGAGAGGCCAGCCATACCGATGGCCGGCGCCGCGGCCGCAGCACTCGCCTCAAAATCGGCCACGGTCATGCGGTGGCCATCGGCGAAGCGATGCACGTTGCCGGGCTTCAGCGCGTCGAGTTCGGCGAGGCAAGCGTTATGGAAGGCCTGCGCGACAACGTCGGGTTTGAGCGGCGTGCTCAAGCGCCCTCAAGGTCTTTGCGGCGCGCAGAGGGCAGGGCGCCGTCGAGAAACTTATCGACCACATGGTCGGAGATACGAAGGCGGCTCACCCGCTGCAGCCCGTTCCATGCCGGCATGGAGTTCACCTCAAGCACCTGAAAACCGCCATCCTCGGCTTGAATAATGTCCACACCAGCATAGTCGGCGCCGACGCATGCCGCCGCCCGTACGGCGAGGTCGACGAGGTCTTGGCTGGCGATCGCCGCCTTGGCGCGCGCGCCTTGTTTGATGTTGGTGATCCAAATCGGGCCATGGCGGATCATAGAGGCAACGACCTCGCCGGCGCATACAAAGAGCCGCCAGTCCTGAAAGCGCCCTTCGAACGGCAGCACGAATTCCTGCAAATAATAGACGCCGCTCACCTTGTCGGGCGGGGCGAGGTCAGCGGGTGACGCGATCAGACGCAGGCCTTTGCCTTGCGCGCCAAACAGCGGCTTCTGCACGAGCTTGCGCCCCTGGCCGGTCTGCGTGGCCGCAATCGCTTCCGCCTCGGCGCGGTTGATGCAGGTGAAGGTGGCGGGCGTCGGTAGTCCCTCCCGCTTCAGGAAGAACGTGGTGGTGGATTTGTCGACGCAGCGCTCAATGGCTTGAGCGTCGTTCCACACCGTGACGCCGAGCTCCCGTAGTGCATGCAGCACGCCGAGATGCAGCGTCACCTGCTCGAAGCTGCCGCCTGGGATGAAGCGCACGAAGGCGGCTTCCGGGCGGTGATCGCCAAGGCCAGGGATGGCGAGGCCCGTTGCCGTCTCGGTCGACAGACCGCACGTGGCGAGTGGCGCCACCAATGGTCTGATTCCCCGTTTTTTGAAGGCCCTGAGCAAGCTCCGCCCGTGCCAATCCCGTCCATCGCCGAATAGGATGATGTCGCGCTGGTGCGGGTCTTTGGTGGGCATGGGCGTTGGACGCTAGCGGAACGAGCGGGCGAGCACGGCGGTATCGATGTGACCGGCTTGGAAGCTCTCGCCCGTTTCGAGCGCCGTCACCGTCACCTTGGCGGGGCTGAACAGCATGGGGTCAATGGCGTAGAAGTCGCCTTTCACCGCGGCAAAAGTCTCGGCAAAGGGCTTGCCAAAGTCCTTCGAGTTTAAGCTCGGCAAATCTTCGGCCAGCTTCTTCGCTGCTGCCGCGTCGCCCGACACATAAAGCTGGGCCCGGCCACCGTAAATGATGGCATCGTTGGTGCGGCCCATGGCCTCGACGAAGCCAGGTACGGGCGGCGGCACCGGCACCGTGGCCATGCCATCGACGATGTTCTCTAGCGGGAAGTGCAGCTCGTGCGATTTATGCAGCGCGACTTCGAGACAGCGCGCGGCGATCTGCACCGTGCCGGCAAGGCTCGATGTGGGCGCGTAGAGAATGGTGAGGCGCTCCGGCGACAGCTTGCAGGCCTTGGCCACCTGCTCGACGAGGGCGGGCGGGGGCGCTTTGTCAGCCTCGACTACGAGTGCGGTGCTTTCGGCATCGTCGTGATATCCGAGTTCCTCGAATAGCTTCTCCGACGAGCCCATGGCACGCGCCGGGCCCGATCCCAAAACGAAAAACTTCTTGCCGTTGTCCTCGCCCGAGAGGCTCCAACCGGCATATTGCGAGCCGAGGCAGGCGAGCACGGGCTGGCTCGTATGCACGGTCACCAGGAATGGGAAGGGGTCTTCGGTGTTGCTCGTCTCGAACGACACATGACCGAGACCCCCAAGACAGACCTCCGACAACAGACGGCCGGCTTCGAGACCGCCCACTGTTTCAACGCCGCAGTCGATGAGTGTTTCGCCGAGCGGGCCTTGCTTCACGCCAATGCGTAAGGCGGCGGCATTATCGATGAGGGTGCGGAGGAGCGGGGCGACCTGCGCGTTGACGCTTGGTCGTGCCTCGGTGTTCGCTGTGTTCTTGTCGCTCACGATAGTCCCCCTTGCTCAGGTCTTGAATTTTGGCCAGCAGGCTGGCTTTCCGTGTCTCGACGAGGGGTCTGGCATGGCCTCTTGTCCCCGCGCGCGCCAGTACAGTGCATATAGGACGGTGTTTGTCGATCTGCTCGCCGGGCCTGGGGCAATCCGCCGCCCAATCCGGCCAGATCATGGTGCGCGGCACGACAACCACTTTGGGCGCGTAGAGGATGGCGGAGGCTGCCGCGCCTTCGAAAGCGGGCGGCTTTCTTGGCAGCTTGCCGTCGATCACCGCGGCAAGATGGAAGGCCAGCAATGGTTTTGCGGCGCCTCCGAAGATGTCGAGCGTGGCGCCGGGTCTCGGGTTGACCTCAAGCAAATACGCCCGGTTCTCAGCGAGCACGAAATCGGCGGAGGCCAAGCCCTGAATGTTGAAGGCTTTGGTTGCGGCTTCGACCGCCTTCGCCATCTCCACTTTGGCGGCATCGGTCAGCGCGGCCGGCTGTGCGGCGCCGCCATAACGCCATAACCGGCGTGGGGCGGGGGCCGTCCATTGTTCGCTGAAACCAATGACCCGGGATTTGCGGGTATTTGCGAGGAACAGCACCGAAATCGCGCGTCCTTGCACGAACTCCTGGAAATAGACGGAAGGGGCAGTCGTTTGCAGCCGGCTCGGCACCACATGGCTGCCGCCGGCGCCGCCCCGGCGCTTAGCGAGCCAGCCCGCGCCCCTGGCCGGGCGCTCCATGACGGTGACAGGATGGGGGATAGCGAGCCGGTCAAGCGCCCCGAAGAATGTCTCCGGATTGTTGATCGCCTCGACCGTCGCCGCATCGTTTCCGAGCAGCGGCCAGTGCTCTTCGATCCGCGTCAGGAGCTGGGGCCGGTCCTCAAACCCCGAACCGTAGACGACACCGAGGAGCGGCGAGGGTGCTTGCTTGGCCAAAGCGCGAAGGGCGGCGCTCAGGCTCCGCCACTGAAAACCGCATGCGATGTCGCCGGGCAGTTTGCGGCAGGCGGTAGCAATCTCTTGTGTATCGGCGTCGGCGAAGAAGTCGGCGACGAGCGGCTGCAATCCGGCGTTGAGAGCGGCGCGCGCCAACGCCCGTCCCGAGACCGCCGCGATGAGGACGGAGCCGCCGCCAGGACGCTGGCGTCCAGGCGCGCGCTTAACAGGCTTGCCTCTACGAGGCGAGTTCTTGTGCGAGCTTGTAGGCGTCACGGAAATCCAGATAGACCGGCTTCTCGGCCTCGATCATTTCTTTGAACAGGCCCGTCTCGGTCTTGTACTTCACGTTGCCGATGGCGAGTGCGCCGATGCCGACCGCGTTGGTGCCTTCGATGGGCGTGCCGCTGTCGTTCACGCCAACGCCCTCGACGCCGGACGGCGGCACCGCGTTCACGTCGGCGACCACTTTCAAATCCTTGGCGGGCGCAAGCTGCGCCAGGGTCAACAACCGGCGTCCCGCAGGACCAGCCGCGAAGATCACATCGGCCTCGCACGCAAGTTCGGCCTTCTGTTCCTCGGTGGTGCCGTCCGCGTAGCCGAGATCAATCTCAAACCGCGCATTCGACTCGATGGCCAATTTGCGCACGCGTTCCGGACCGTCATAGCCAACCAGCGTGGCTTTAGCGCCGTCGCTTGTGGCAATCACCGCGGAGGCGAAGGCGACCACGCCGGTGCCGCCATAGACGACAACGCGCTTGTCCTTGAGACCGGTGTCGAATTTTTCCTTCAGCGCCGTCTTAGCGCAGGCGACCATGGCCGCGGCGGTGGTGAAGGATCCAGCCGGATCGGCGAACACCGAGATTTCGAACGGCGGCACCATCGCCTTCTTGGCGCGGTCCATCATATCGAGCGCCTCGATGGCGCGCTTGCCGCCAATGAACATGCCGGTGCGTTTGATGCCGTCGGGGCTGCGCGAGAAGATCGCGTCCTGCACTAGGCCATACACATCGTCGATGGTCACGTTGCTGTAAGGAATCGCGTCGTCATAGCCGGCGTCGAGCGCCATGTTCATGTCGAACGGGCTCATATGCTTGAGCGGCGTGATCATGTGCAGAATGCGTGGCAGCGCCATCGGTTTCGTCTCCTTAAAGTCTCATCGTGTTTCGATCTTGCCCGCGAGGATGCGCGTTGGCGTGATCGGTTGAACCTGCGTGATCTGTTGAACCTGTATGTCGAGATTTAGCATATTCGGGCAGGCGGCATAGCGCCTCAATGCCCAAGCGTCAGTCTCCCCCGTGCACCTCTATCTCGGCGCCTTCGTTGCGCCCTTTCGCCAGCTCGAAGCGAAGCGGTGAGCCGGAAGCCCGTTCGCGCGCGGCTGCTAGCAATGCCTGGCCAGAACTTTCCGAGTCGGTGAAAGCGAAGCCGGTCGGCCCCCACGAGCTTTGTCCGAGCCCAGTGACGCCCTCCCGGCGGAGCCAGTCAAGTATGCCGGCCACATATGGACTGGTGTAGGGACCGCCACCTTGCGTTGGCGCAAAATAGGCGCCCATCTTGTCCTGCAGGTTTCCGACCTCGGCGCAGAACGTCGCGAAGTCTCCTGTCGTCAGTGCGGGCAGGGCACGCTGCACGATCCGCTCACTGAGTTCGGCGGTCTCGGCGTCAGGGAAGTCAGGAAGCGCATCAAAGGCGGCAATTTCGTTGGCCCCATCGAGCCCCTTGGTCGAGGGATCGAAAATCAGCAGCGTCCGCCAAGCCGTGGGAAATGGAACACGGGCCACAAGCTGGGGCAGTCCGCCGCCCGCGGGACCGCCATCAAGCACCGCGCCGCCAACCTCGAAGGTCGCCATGCCGATGCCCGACCGTCCGCCACGTGCGAGGGGAGAGGCGATTTCGAGCGGCGTGAGGTCGACGCCTTCGAGCGCGGCAAACGCGGACCCGACTGCAAGTGCCAGTTGGGTGCCGGAGCCAAGCCCGGAATGGGGAGGAATGACTTCGTCCATTTGAAGCCGGTAGGCGTGATCGATGCCGCAGCTCGCCGCGATGGTCTTGAGATAGTGCTCGGCACGCTCGGCTTCCGGTCCGCACACCTGAAAAGAATCGGCGCGCTGCAATGTCAGCTGCGTCGCCGGCCGGTCGAGCGACAGGCCGAAACTGCCAAAGGGCGCTGAGCTCCGTCCGCACGGGTCCAGAAACCCGAAATGCAGCCGTGCTGTGGTGGAGACCGATACAGACATGGGGTCAGGTTTGGACAAAACGGATCGCGGAACCAATGAGTTGCAGAAAAACCAACGCGCTTTAGAACATGCCGTTCGGATTCGCCGAAGTCTCCGGCGCGGTTTGCAGCACGTCCCAGTGCTCTACAATCTTTCCAGCTTCATCCAACCGGAAAATGTCGATGCCGACCCAATCTTGCTCGCCGGGCCATTCCTGGAGGCAATGAAGCACGACGTAATTGCCCTCGGCGAGAACGCGCTTGAAGTGAACGCGTTTGTCTGGATAGCGGCGGCCCATTTCCTCGAAATAGGCGATGAATCCCGCCTTGCCGTCCTCCACCCCGGGATTGTGTTGGATATATTCGGCTCCTGAATGAAGCTTCATGGCTTCGTTAGGCCGTGCCTGATTGAAGGCCAGGTCGTAGAAGGCCATGACGGATTTTTTATTGCGTTCCAGGTTCGGCATCGGCTCTCAATGGCCTCCATTGCTTGGCGTGAAGCCCGCCGATATGGTGGCGGACGAGCTGAAAACGCCCCATTTTCCAAAAAGACGGTCCCGATGGCAAACACTGAACGCACCTATAGCGATGCCGAAGTCGAAGCACGGCTGGCAAAGGATTTACCGCACTGGCAGCTCAAAGACGGCTGGATCCGGCGCAAATACAAGACGAGCGGCTGGAAAGGCACGCTGATGGTCATCAACACCGTTGGCCATCTCGCCGAGGCCGCTTGGCACCATCCTGACATCACGGCGTCTTATGCCTGGGTCGAGGTGCGTTTGACCAACCATGCGGCCAAAGGCATCAGCGACAAAGACTTCGAACTCGCCAAGAAGATCGAGGACGTGGTGCAATGGCAGCCCGGCCAGGACGATGGCGCGCTGGAGGGCACGCCCGCCGACGACATGCGCTTCGCCTATATCAAATACGACAAGCCCAAAAGCTGATCCAAGGACTGAGCGAGCGCTGACCTAAGACAAGAGTCGGCCTAAGAGCTTGAGGAAAAGACCCTGCCGCGCTTGCGCCGCGCGGGTCACCTGTTTAAGTGTGCGCCGCGATGGCGACGGTAAAAGGGGAGGAGGCCGAGTTGGACAGCGCGCTCGAACGTGCAGCAGATCTGCTTGGCCGCGCGCGATTCCCTGTCATCGGCGGTCTTTTCACCGACATTAGCGGCGCGGCGGCGGCTCTGGCCCTGGCGGAGAAGCTTGGCGGCGCTGTCGATCATGCGGCGGGCACCGGACTTTCACGCGCGTCGCGGGTGATGCGCGAGACCGGCGCGACCCCGGCGAGCTTCGGCGAAGTTCGCAACCGGGCCGATACTGTCGTGGTGATCGGCAAAGGTCCGCTTGAGCGCGACCCCGATCTCATCGCCAAACTGTTTCCCGGCAAGCCTGGTCTGCCGCGCCCCGGCGACAACCAGCGCGAAGTGATTTTTCTCGGTCTCGATAAGGTCAGGACGCCCCGGCATGTGCGGTCGTCCTCAATTCGTGGCCGCGCGTCTCTGCCTGAGCTTGTGGCGCTACTGGCGGCCAATGTGCGTGAAACGCGCTTCGACATTCGTGACAAGGCGCTTTGCACCAAACTGAACCGCGCAGGCGAGCGTATACGCAAGTCCGCCTTCGCCGTGTTCGTCTACGACCCGGCCGAGATTGAAGAGCCAGTGATGCATACCGTGCTCGAAACCGTGCGCCATCTGGTTCTCACCACCCGCGCGGCAATCATGACCGTCGCCGCGCCTGGCAATGGCGACGGCGTCAATCTCTGTTCCACCTGGACCTGCGGGTTGCCTGTGCGCACGAGCTTTGCGCGCGAAGTGCCTGAGCATGACGCGTGGGCCTACGAGACCGAGCGCTTGCTCGAGACGGGCGAGGCCGATGCGCTGGTGTGGATCGATGCATTGGAAGGCGAGGGGACCAAGCGTCCCAAAGGTGCGCCAACCGTGGTGCTGTCATCGAGCCCGGGCCGAGCTTCGAAGGGCGATGTGGTGATCGAGGTCGCGAGCGCGGCCGGCGATCATGACGCGGCGCTCTATCTTTCGCCGATCTCCGGCATCGGCATGGTGAAGGCCGGAAAAGCGAATAAGGACAAGCCAACCGTGGCTGACGTGCTCACGCGTATTGCCGAATTGATCGACGCGAGGAACGCCTGATGCTCATTCAGCTCAAAGGCGGCCATGTCATTGACCCGGTGAATAAGCGCGACGCGAAGGGCGACGTCTTCATCGAAGACGGCCGCATCGTTGCAGCGCCGCAAGGGCGCGAGCCGGATGAAGTTTATGACGTCACCGGCAAGATCGTTATGGCCGGCGCCGTCGACATGCACTCCCATATCGCCGGCTCCAACGTCACGCTCGGCCGCCAGCTGATGCCGGAATTGCCGTACCTCGCGGCGCAGGACGGCCAACCGATTTCGCCCTCGCCGGCGTCTTGGGGCGCTTACGCCACCGGCATCCGCTATGCCGAGATGGGCTACACCACGGTCATCGAGCCGGCGATGATCCCGACCCATGCCATCGAGGCACAGGTCGAGCTGGCATCGATCCCGATCATCGACGTGGCCGGTCTCGCGATCCTCGGCAATGACGACTACACGCTTGAGCTCTTGCGCGACGGGAAAGGTCGCAGCGACGAGCTGAAGGACTATGTGGCTTGGACGCTGAACCACTCAAAGGCGATTGGTCTGAAGGTCATCAATGCCGGCGGCTCCGAGGCGTTCAAGTTCAACGACCGGACCTTCAGCCTCGATGACGAGGTGCCGGATTACGGTGTCACATCGCGCGCCATCGTCGAGGCCATGCAGAAGGCGGTCGCCGATCTCGCCGTGCCGCATCCGCCGCATGTCCACTGCAACAATCTCGGCATCGCCGGCAATGTGGAGACGGCGGTTGCTACCATCGAGGCGACCCAAGGTCTGCCCATTCACTTCGCCCACATCCAGTTCTATGGCTATGGCAAGGAAGGCGAGAAGGGCTTCTCGTCTGGCGCGGCGACGCTCATGGACGCGGTGAACAAGCACAAGAACGCCACCGTCGACGTGGGGCAGGTGATGTTCGGCCAGACAGTGACCATCTCCGGCGACATCTTGCGCCAGTTCGATGGACGCCGCGCCGCGAGCCCCAAGAAGTGGGCGATCAATCAGGGCGATGGCAATGGCACCGGCGTGGTGCCGTATCACTACAAGTCCAAGAGCTTCGTCAACGCGCTGCAATGGGCGATTGGCTTAGAGATTTTCTTGATGGCCGAAGACCCCTGGCGGGTTCTGTTCTCGACCGACCATCCGAACGGGGCGCTGTTCGTGCGCTATCCTGAGATCATCCATCTTCTCATGGACAAGGACGAGCGCGCCCGTTGGCTCGATGACGTGCCCGAGGCATCGCGCGAATTCTCGAATCTCGCCGAGATCAGCCGCGAGCTGACCTATTCCGAGATTGCCGTCATCACGCGCGGCGCACCGGCCAAGCTTATGGGCCTGAACGACCGTGGCCATCTTGGCGCCGGCGCTATCGGCGATGTCGCCGTCTATACCGAGCAGAAGAACAAGACGAAGATGTTCGCGGGCGCCGATTACGTCTTCAAATCCGGCGAGCTTGTGGTGCGCAAAGGCAAGGTCGTGCGCGTCACCTATGGCCGCTGCTATCACGTGGAGCCGGGCTACGATCCGCAGATCAAGCGCCGCGTGAAATCTTTCTATGACAGCAAATATGGCGTCGACCCGTCCTGGTTCGGCGTGTCTGACGCGATCACCAACCGCCGCGACCGCTTCGCGACGATCCCATTGTCGAGATGATATGCCAGACCTAAAAATCAAAGGCATCACCATTGTCGAGACGTTTGCCGAGGCCTTTCCCATGGTCGGCACGCGGATCATCATCACGGCGCCCACCATGGAATGGGCGCTGATCTCGGCGCGCACCATGACCGGCTTCGCCACTTCGGTGATTGCTTGCGGCGCGGAGGCTGGTATCGAACGCACGCTGTCGCGCAAAGAGACGCCGGATGGGCGCCCCGGCGTCGCCGTGCTGCTGTTCACCATGGACGCCGACAAGCTGCAGAAGCAGTTGCGCAACCGCGTTGGCCAATGCGTACTGACCAGCCCCGGCTCGGCCTGCTTTGCAGGGCTCGAAGGGGAGAAGCGCTTGAAGCTCGGCGCGCCGCTGCGTTTCTTCGGTGACGGTTGGCAGATGTCGAAAGTACTCGGCGGCAAGCGCTATTGGCGCATCCCCGTCATGGGCGGCGAATTTCTCTGCGAAGACACGACCGGCATGACCAAGAAGGCCGTCGGTGGCGGCAATCTGCTGGTGCTGGGCAAGTCCCACGAGAGCGTGCTGGCAGCCTGTACCCGCGCGGTGAAAGCCATGGCCGAGCTGCCCGGTGTGATTACGCCGTTCCCGGGCGGCATCGTGCGGTCCGGCTCCAAGGTCGGTTCGAAATACAAAGGCCAGATCGCCTCCACTAACGATGCGTATAGTCCGGGCCTGAAGGGCGCGGTCAACTCGGCCCTGCCGCTTGATGTCGAGGCGGTGCTCGAGATCGTCATTGACGGGCTCACCGCCGACGCCATTCACACGGCCATGCATGCGGGCATTCACGCCATCGCCAAGGGCGGCTCCAGGACCGGCGTTACGCATATCTCCGCCGGTAATTATGGCGGCAATCTCGGCCCCCATCACTTCCATCTCAAGGAGATCGTCGGGTGAGCGCGCTTGTCTTCGAGATGAAGGATACGCCGGACCAGCGGCTCGACCTGTCGCCGCTCGTGCCTGAGCGTCTCAACGGGCTCAGCCGTAAGGACATCCAGGCGATTGAGATCGGCACCACGCGCGAGACGCTCACCGTGGGCGATGCCTTCAAGGTGAAGGGCAAGAACGCGCAAGAAATCCATTTCGATGGCACCGATGAGCGTTGCGACAAGATCGGGGCAAAGCTTGCCGGCGGCGAAATCTTCGTCGATGGCGATGTGGGCTCCCAGCTTGGCGCGCGCATGACGGACGGCAAGATCGAAGTTAAGGGCAGCGCGGGCGTGCTCGCCGGCGCCAGCATGACTGGCGGTCATGTCGCCATTCGCCGCGATGCGGGCGACCAGGCAGCAGGGCCGGCCTTTGGCGAGACCATGGGCATGAAGGGCGGCTTCCTCACCATTGGTGGCGATACGGGTGCGCTTCTCGGTGAGCGTATGCGGCGCGGCCTCGTCGTGGTCGGCGGCAAGGCCGGCGACTACGCCGGCGGACGCATGATCGCGGGCACGCTGGTGCTTAGGGGCGGCGCTGGCCGCTATGCCGGTTACGGTCTGCGCCGTGGCAGTCTGATCTTCACCGAGAAGCCCAAGGACATTCTCCCCACATTCAGCGATAGCGGTGTCATGGAGTTTGACTATCTGCTTCTGCTGGAGAAATGGCTGCGTGGCACTGGCATGCGCATCAAGCTTGGCGGACGCGCACGTCGGCTCATGGGCGACATGGCCGTGCTTGGCAAAGGCGAGATGCTGATCCTCGCTTAAGGCTCGTCTCGGGCCAGAGAGGCCAGAGGCCAAAAATGGCTAGAGGCAAAGAGGCCTCGATCTTGACGCACCAAAATCCCAAATTCGCTATGCTGCATTCACAATCGAACTCGTGATCGGCGTCCTGCCATGACCGCCTCGCCATTTGTGCTTCTCGACGACAGCCTGACGCCGGACGGGCACAGCCTGCTGTTCACCGAGCTGGAGCAAATCGTCTCGGTCAGCGAACCGGCGCAAGTCGAGGCAGGCTTAGAAACCGTGTCGGCTGGCATTGCGCGCGGGCTCTATGCCGCTGGCTATTTCTCCTACGAACTTGGCTATTGCCTTGAGCCAAAATTGAAGACGCTGCTTCCGAGTGAACGCCGCGCGCCTCTATTCTGGATCGGGCTATTCAAGAGCCCGCGCACTTTGAGCGACGAGGAGACTAGGGCCTGGCTCGACGAGCACGGCGGGACAGAGCAGGCGGCAATCTCCAATCTCAGGCTGTCATGGTCGCGCGAAGACTATGCGCAGGCCTTCGATGCGGTGAAGGAGTTCATCGCTTCCGGCGACGTCTACCAGATCAATCTCACCCAGAAATTCCACTTCGACTTCGAGGGCGATCCGGTTGCGCTTTACGCCGCGCTTCGCCGCAAGCAGCGCGTGGCCTATGGCGCACTGATCGGAACGCCCGAACTTGATGTGTTGTCGCTATCGCCGGAACTCTTCTTCCGCCGCGAAGGCCAGCACATGTCGACGCGGCCCATGAAAGGTACGGCGCCACGCGGGCGCACCTCGCGGGAAGATGCGCGCCTCAAGACGTGGCTCGCCATGGACGAGAAGCAGCGCGCCGAGAATCTGATGATCGTGGACCTGTTGCGCAACGACCTTGGCCGTGTGGCAAAGATCGGCTCCGTCGAGGTCACCGACCTCTTCACGGTGGAGACCTACCGCTCGGTGCATCAGATGACCTCGGGCATTACGGCGGAGTTGCGCTCGGACATGGGGCTAAAGGAGATGCTCCACGCGCTGTTCCCATGCGGCTCGGTGACGGGCGCACCCAAAGTTCGCGCCATGGAAATCATCCATGGCATCGAGGGCGGCGACCGAGGGATCTATACCGGCGCCATTGGCTGCATCGCGCCGTCTGGCGACGCTCAGTTCAACGTAGCGATCCGCACCGTGGTGCTTGATGGCGCGACAGGCGAGATGGGCATTGGCGGCGGCATCGTCGCCGACTCCAAGGAAGAGTCGGAATATGAGGAGTGTCTGCTGAAGGCGAACTTCCTAACTCAGGTCGATGCGCCCTTCGATCTGATCGAGACGCTCCGCTACGAGAAGGAGAGGGGCTTCCATCTCCTGGAGCGGCATCTGGTCAGGCTGCAATCCTCAGCCCAACATTTTGGCTATCCATTCTCCCGCGAAGCGGTCATCGCCGCGCTCGAGGCCGAAGTTGCGCGCACAACATCGCCAATCTCCATGGTGCGGCTCCTGCTTGCCGAGGACGGCGCCATCACCGTCACCTCGACCGAGATTACCTTGCCCACCAAGGATACGGTCTGGCGCTTCGTGATTTCCGACGAGCGGGTCGACGAAAAAGACCCGCTTTTTTATCACAAGACCACGCGCCGCCAGTTCTACGACGATGAGATGAAACGCCAGAAGGCGCTCACCGGCTGCGACGAGGTGGTTTTCCTAAATATGCGAGGGGAACTGACAGAGGGGACGCGCACAACGCTGTTCGTGGAACAGGATGGGCGCTTATTCAGCCCGGCGCTGGCCTGCGGGCTTCTGCCGGGTACGTTACGGGAAGAATTGCTGGATCTGCCGCGGGCCACGGCGAGCGAAGCGGTGCTGACGCCGAGAGACCTTGCGGGCGCCGACCGCATCTATCTCGGCAACTCCGTGCGCGGGCTGGTCCGTGCCGAATTGATGCAGAACGTCACAGCCGATGCGTCCGAGACGGCCCAGGCGGACTCTTAGCGATTAAGTGATGTGGGGAGGGGTGTCAGCCCGGCGCGCGCGGAGCGCCCGGGCCTGACAGGTTCTCGATCGTGACGGGAACGCGGCCGCGTTAGCTCGCCTTGTGGTCGGGCTCTCCGTTGACCTTATCGGTCTGGATCTTCTCGGCGGCCTTGCCAAACGATGCCGCAATTTCCGACCAAGCCCGGACCAAGCCGTGACCGACTTCCTGTGCCCCTTGGCGCAGGGGCTCGGAGCGTTCCCAAACCTGGCGCGCCGTATCCTTCGCCATCGCGGCGGACTTCGCGCCAGCGTCGGTCAGCGTGTTTTGGGTCTCGGTCACCTGCTGCAATGCGGCCTGATGGGCGGCATTGAGCTCCGCTTCCTTGACGCGCCGGTAAGTCGTGGCGCGCTTCTTCACGTCCTTATACTGGGCGTCGAGATTGGCGACGACGGTCTTGCCGAGCGTGGCTGTATGGTCGCTTAGCGAGCCGAGCTGCTCGCCGAGCGTCTCGAGATCGCGTTGCAGGTCAGCCCACTCTTTGTCGGCAGGGGTCTTTTTTTGGGTTCTCTTGGTCATTTCTGATCTCTCTTGTTCAAGCGAGGGCTTACGCGGGGATCTCTGTTTTTTCAGTCACGGGCTGCTTCTCAAGCCAGGCGCGGAACCATTCGACGACCCGGCTGGCCGAGTTCTGCATCTCTGCCCAAGATTCCGACCAAGTCTCGGACCATGGCTCGGCCCATAATTCGTTCCAGGATTCGGTTGCCGCTTCCTTCCACGTATCGAAAGCCGCCGCCGCGTCCTCGCCCATCATGGCGAGGGCTCCTTTCTGGTCGCTTAACGTCTGCTGGAATGCTTGAAACCTTGGGGACCAGGTCTTCTCGGCCTTGGCCAGCGCTTCTTGGCTCTCTTCGACGGCGTTGTTGGCCGCCGCCGCCGCGGCTTCCAGTGCCTGCGTCCCTTCTTCTTTCAGGTCGGAAGCCATGCGCTCGACCTGAGACTGAAGGGAATTTTCTTGCGAGTCCGCGGGGTTAGCGGAGGCTAAGCCGGCGGTTGCCAGAAACACCGCCGTCGCAAGAGCAGCGCTAACATGGCCTCGATCACGTTTCATGGCTCGTATTTGTCCATTCTAACAGCCTAGCCTGAGAGATTTGTCTTCCAGGCTCCGACATCAAGGGGGCATGGCCCAACGCCGGTAATAAATTTCCGGCCCTGCGATCTATAGCTTTTGCAGGCCTCCTATGATCCGTTTGCGCATGTTCGCCATGCAGGGACTGCCGGAATTGAAGGAGCAGCGATGTTTGAGACGATTCTAGCGGCGCTGCTTCCAGCGATCATCACCATTCTGCTGGGATATTTCGCGGCACGGCATCATGATTTCGAGCAAAAGGAGGTGCCGACCCTCAACCGCATGGTGATGGGTTATGCCTTGCCGCTGTCCCTTTTCGTCGGCGTTGTGAGCGCGGGCCGGGCGGACCTCCTCGAGGACATCTCGCTGGCTGTCGTTTTGGCGATCGCCATCATCGGCATGTATTGGCTGATCTTCCTGCTCGCCCGCTTCGTTTTCCATTATTCATCAAGCCTGAGTGCGCTCGGCGCGATGGCGGCTGCGGCCCCCAGCACGGCCTTCGTCGGTGCTGCCGTGCTCGGCGAACTTTATGGCGTCAAGGCCGACATCCCGGTGGCTGTCGGCAGTATCATCATCGTGGTCGGGCTGGTTCCGGTAACCATTATTATTCTCACATTGGGCGGGACAGGAGCGCCCCCCAAGCGGCAACGGGGGAAGGCTGCCGCCGCGGCCACGCAAGCGGCGGTGCATCAAGATCCCGATATTTTCGGCAAGATTCTGAGTGCGTTGAAGCAGCCGGTGGTTTGGCTGCCAATGCTCGGTTTTATTCTGGTGCTGCTGGATGTCGATGTGCCGAAGCCGTTCGCCGACTCCCTCGCGCTTCTGGGGCACGCGTCGGCCGGCGTCGCGCTGTTCGCGTCGGGCATCATTCTCGCCGGCTATACGATCGTGGTGAATGGGCCGGTCCTGTTCCTCGTTTTCGTTAAGAATATTGTCCAGCCTTCGCTGGTGCTGGGCGGCATGCTTTGGTTTGGGTACACCAATCCAATTCTCGGTCAGGCAGTGCTGACAACTGCGCTTCCATCCGTCGCGCTGATCGTCATGCTGAGTGTTCAATATCGGGTCGCCGCGCGGGAAGCCGCTTCGGCACTCTTCCTCAGCACCATGATTTCGTTCCTCACCATGAGCGCCTTCATCGCGTATCTGCTCTGACCACGCGGTCAGCTCAGGCGGTTCTGGTGACTTTCTGAGGAGTGCCCGCCGCGCTGTCTTCAGGCTCGTTGAGATGAAGCATGTCGGCGAGGCGGCTTCGCGCGCGATTGACACGGCTCTTAATCGTGCCGACGGCGCAGTCTGAAATCTCTGCTGCTTCTTCGTAAGAGAAACCCGCGGCGCCAACCAAGACCAGTGCCTCGCGTTGGTCGGCGGGGAGCTGGGTGAGCGCGGCGTGGAAATCCTTCATGTCCATGTGGCCGTGCTGCTCGGGCGCGCCAGCGAGCCGTGCGGCATATTTACCGTCGGCGTCTTCGACTTCGCGTTTGCGTTTGCGGCGCTCCGAGAAATACGTGTTGCGCAGGATGGTGAATAGCCAGGCTTTAAGGTTGGTCCCTTCCTTAAAGCTGTCGATGTGGTTCCACGCCTTGAACAGCGTTTCCTGAACGAGATCGTCCGCGCGGTCCCTGTCGCCACATAGCGACACGGCGAACGCCCTAAGGCTGCCGATTTGGGCCACGAGAGCATCTCTCAGGCCCGGGGATACATCGCGCGGCAAGTTACTTGCCTCCGCTTTGGTCGAGGTCCTTGAGCAACTTCAAGAGGTGGTCCGGGACGGGTTCCTCCGCCACCTCGTCAAACATCGCTCGAACGTGACGGCCGATATGGGCCTGCAAGGCACGGGACATGCCATCGTCTGTCGTCTCGGCGGCACAGGGGTCATTGGGCCCACCTGGCTCCTTGTTGGCGTCTGCCGTCATGCGCCCGAGGGCCTTCTTTTTGTCGTTTCGATCCACAGCGGTTCCTTGCCGGCGTAATGCCTGCAAATAGAGTTTAACGGATTCCGCCGTGCGTAGAGCGACAAAAACCCCCTAAGCTTCAGATGGTTCCAAGGTTGGGGGAACTTTGCTTAGGCTTTGGCATTGGATGTTGGAGGCGAAATCCCAAAATGCCACCCTCCAGCCTGGATTGTGAGACAATTGGGGGCGACGGATATTGTCCGTAATTTGAAAGTTTAATTGATGCCTTTATCGGAAACCATTGCGCCACATCTTCCCTATCTTCGCCGGTTCGCCCGGGCGCTCGCTGGCACGCAACCAGCAGGCGATGCGTATGTCGCGGGAACGCTGGATATCCTAGCGGGGGACCCGTCGCAATTCGACACGGGGCTCGACCCTCGGGTTGCGCTCTATCGGACGTTTTTGGGCTTATGGAATTCGGTTGGCATGAACCTGAAGCCGGCGGCGCTTGCGAGCGGCGAGACTGCCGTCGATCGGCAGCTTGAACATATTACGCCGCTGCCGCGTCAGGCTTTCCTGCTGTGCTCGGTCGAAGGCTTTGCGCCAGACGAAGCCGCAATCATTCTCAACACCAGTACGAGCAACATGCAGGCCTTGATCGACGACGCGGGCCGCGAGATCGCCGCGCAAGTCGCCACCGATGTGTTGATCATCGAGGATGAGCCGATGATCGCCATGGACCTCGAAAGCATCGTTGAGGGGCTCGGCCATCGCGTGGCTGGTGTCGCACGCACCCATCGTGAAGCGCTAAGCGAGGTGGAGAAGGAGAAACCCGGCCTGGTGCTCGCCGACATTCAGCTTGCCGATGGAAGTTCGGGCCTCGATGCTGTCAACGACATGCTGGTGTCGATCCAAGTTCCGGTGATTTTCATCACGGCTTATCCCGACCGGCTATTGACCGGCGAACGTCCCGAGCCTGCCTTCCTTATCACCAAGCCCTATCAACCCGACACGGTGAAGGCGATTGTGTCCCAAGCGTTGTTCTTTGAGCGTCGCGCTCAGCTTCGCGATCAGGCCTAGACGGAACGCGCGCGCTAAGACCTCGCGTCAGATTTTGCCGAGCACCAGCAGGAGCAGCAGGATCGCCAAGATCGTGGCGACAATACCTGACGGTGCATAGCCCCAATTGCGGCTATGGGGCCATGCCGGGATCGCGCCGAGCAGAACCAGAATGAGGATGATGATGAGGATTGTCGTCAGCATGGGTCCTCCGTTTCAGGTCGCGCACCGTGTCAGAGCTTGCCGAGCAACATCAGGACTAGGACGATCGCCAAAATCGCGGCGACGATGCCCGACGGGCTGTAGCCCCAGTTCCGGCTGTAAGGCCATGCCGGGATGGTGCCGAGCAGGACCAAAATCAGGATGATGGTGAGTACGGAAGTCAGCATGCAAAGAACCTCGGCGGCGTGCCGCCGCTAATTCGTTTCCAATGGGCGTCGATTCTTTTTTCTTGTTCCTATCTACTCCTTTCATTCGCGCCCCACTAGCCGATGTATGAGCAGTCCGAACTGCCAGGCCATAGTGAGTGTACAAATTTCGTGGCAAGCTCGAGTGGTAGCTTCAGGAGAAAGTGAGACGTGGTGACCGCACATCCAATTCTTGTGGTCGAGGATGAGTTCCTTATCGCGCTCGATATTGTTGCTGCGCTCGAGCAGGCGGGCATAGCCGTGGCCGGTCCCGCCAGCACCGTCCAAGACGCGCTCGGGGCAATAGAGGGCCAGCAGCTTGGCGGTGTGTTGCTCGATGCGCATCTTGGCGGCGAGTCCGTTGGACGCATCGCCGACGCCCTCAAAGCGCGCGCCATCCCCTTCGCCTTTGTCAGCGGTTATGGCCAGGAAAGCCTGCCGGAGGCCTATCGCCAAGTCCCGTTGGTGCGGAAGCCGTTCACCGATAAAGACCTGCTTGCGGCTATCGCCGGGTTTTGATGCCCATGAGGTGCAACGAAATTGCTCAAGGGAGCGTTTGCCTATCGAGAGGGAAGAGGCGCGGCGGACGGTCGGTCCGCGTATACTGACACAAGCGAGGAGACTGACATGTTGCTTTGGGCGATCATCTTCGCCGTCGTCGCTTTGGTGGCGGGCATCTTTGGGTTCGGCGGCGTGGCATCGGCGGCAGCCGGTCTAGCGCGTATTCTGTTTTTCATTTTCGTCATCGTGTTCCTAGTCACTCTGATTGCCGCGATCGTCTAGATGGCGTGGGATGGATGGGCTGACTTTCTGACGCTACCTGCCATCGCTGGCGGCATCATCGCCGGCTCTCTTCTGCTTCTCGCGCTCGCCGCGCTCTACCTCTTTGGCCGGCGCGGGGAGCAATCGTCGCGCGCGCAGTTGCAGGCTGAGATCGCGGCGCACCGCCAGACATTGGACGAGCTGAGGGATGCGCGCCAGCAGGTCGTGAAACAGGTCAGCGAACGCAAAGCCGATGAAGACCAGCTTCGTCTCGTGCTGCGGGAGCTGACGCACCGTTCCAAGAATTTGCTGACAGTGATTCACGCGATCGCGCGCCAGACCGCTTCACGCACACGGTCTGTCGATGACTTTCTCGATGGCTTCGGCGCGCGGCTCCTCGCCATCGGGAACGCCCATGATTTGCTCATCGCCGACAATTGGCAGGGCGCCTCTCTGCGCATGCTGGTGGAGCAGCAGTTAGAGGCGCATGCGGAAAGCTTCGACGGACGTATCGCCATCGACGGCGAAGACGTCATGCTGAAGCCCGAGGCCGTGCACAATCTCGGTCTCGCGTTCCATGAACTCACAACGAACGCGGAGAAATACGGCGCGCTCTCCGATGCCGCTGGCGAAATCAGTATCGACTGGAATTTCTGCGAGGACGCCGACGAGCTGAAATTGGTTTGGCAGGAGCTGGGTGGACCGGCGGTGAGCCCGCCTAAACGGTCGGGCTTCGGCCGGGCGATGATCGAGAACGTCGTCGGCAAGGCGTTAGAGGGTGACGTGAAGCTGTCCTTCCCGGCTGAGGGCGTCCGTTGCGAGATCGTCATCCCGGCGGCACAGATCACCTCACGCGGCTAGCGCGGGCGCCTGGCGGCCAGCAAGCCACTCTTGGTTATCTGCCACGCAAATCCTGCCGCCACAGGGCTTTTTCGCCATTTCTTCGCCCAAGCAATAAAGCGCTCGTGAAAAGTCGTGCGTGTAAGTTGAATTGAACCCGGCGCAAGAGTGCCTACATTCAACCTGTGAGTTTGGCCCTATGGCATTAGCCCTGATGGGCAACAGGCAAGGAACCGCCATGATTACGCGACGGACGATTCTTATGGGCACGGCAAGCGTTGCCGCTGTGGCTGTAGCAGGCCTCGGCCTCCTCAAGCGGGAAGGGGGTCAAGCCACCGCCGCCACGAAAGAGCATTTCGAGGTGGCCAAGACGAAGGCGGAGTGGCGGAAGATTTTATCGCCCGACCAATATGCCGTTTTGCGTGAAGAAGACACGGAGCGTCCTTGGTCGAGCCCGCTCAACAAAGAGAAGCGCATGGGCACGTTCAACTGCGCCGGTTGCGATCTCCCGGTCTTTGCTTCGGAGACGAAATTCGAGTCCGGCACCGGCTGGCCGAGTTTCTATGAGCCCATCAAGGGCGGCGTTGAGCTCGGCAAGGACTGGTCGTTCGGCCTGCTCCGGGAAGAGGTGCATTGCCGACGCTGTGGCGGTCATCTCGGCCACGTGTTCAGCGACGGGCCGAAGCCCACGGGCTTGCGCTACTGCATCAATGGACTTGCTCTGAAGTTTGTCCCCGCCTAATTCGCGCAGAATTGAATTTTTGCGAAGCGCACGCATTCGGTGAGCGCTGACGCATGCAGGAAGTTGTCTAGGAACCTTCATCGAAGTCGCCGCGTTCTCCAACCTGGCGGGGAAAGTTCTGCGTAACCCGCCTGCCGTTCGGGTACGGGGGGGAAGGGGTCGGCCACGGCCCTTTCCTTCGCGGCGGCACCAGCGACAACCCATGTCGCGGTCAAGTTCGATGTCGCCTCCCACTGACATCGGACTCGACGTCGCAGAACCGCTCTACGCAAATTCCACGCAACAAAAAACGTTAGCACCAGCTGGCTTCGTTCTCAGGTGTGCGGCGAAGCAGTTCTTGAACGTTGGCCTCGAGTAGCCGGTAGCCGACATTCCCGAATAATTTCTGCCGACCGTCATTCATGACAAATGTCGGACTCCCTGCGATCCCGTTCTTCTGGCTCAGGGCGGAGTCAACCGCGAGCCGTGCAACGGCTTCCGACGATCGTATCTTTTCATCAACGGCGCGGTAATCGATGCCCATTCGCTCGGCGATTTCTTTGTGGACGCGCCAATCGGAAATATCCTTGGCTGAGGCAAAAAATGCCAGGCGAATCCCCCAGGCCGCTCGCGTCGACAGCCTGTCGAGATAGGGAAGGGGCTTGCTCCCTTGTTCCTGCTCAGAGAGCTCGATTAGCTCGACTGCCTTCAGAAACAAATGTGCGCTGGCAGAGGTTCTGGGTCGTGTCGTGAGCCATAGTTCGTCGTGAACATCGACATGCGGAAAACTTTTAGCGACCTCTCTCAAGTGCCGATTGAAGCCTTCAAACCCACCGCGAGAGCTCCATTTGTCTTCGATCTTGCCCCAAGCATCGGGAAAGACCGAACAGAAGTGGGTATCGATCGAGATTTGGTCGCCGAAGTCTCTCGCTAACTGCTCAAGCCTTCGCTCAGCGATGTAGGCCCAAATGCACAAGACATCGGAATAGTAGGAAATCTGAATTGGGGGCATTTGACGGTTCTTGTCGCAAGGGGTTGATCGGGGGGCTATACAGCCGCTAATTATGATTTTCTAAACGAGCAAGCGTAGTCCAGGGTCTACGTCGAAGATCTCGCAGCAAATGCGGCCTTGAGGGCCGCTCCCAGCCACACCTCACCACTAGACGCGATACCATATGGAGTTTGAACGATGAGAACGGTGGGCCGAAAATTTCTGAGCCTCTCTGCGGTCAGCATATCCGCTGCGGTGCTGTCTTTGATGGTTGTGTTAGGCGCGCCCTCAGGAGCTAGTGCCGATGAGGCAGACGCCAAGAGCCGACTCAAGGCCATGTCCGATTACATGGCGGCGCAGAAGGCCATCTCATTTGGATTTGATGCCACCCTTGAGGTCGTAACGAAAGATGCACAGAAACTCGCACTAACGAGTTCAGGTACCGTCACCCTCAACCGGCCCGGCAAGATCCGCGCCACGCGCGCAGGCGGGTTTGCCGATATCGAAATGATCTTTG
>JAGPVD010000070.1 GCA_018067145.1 Methyloceanibacter sp. | reverse complement strand
CCGTTATTTCAATAGCTCGCCCGAGGTGATCCGCCTCGTGGTGATGATGTATATCCGCTATCCGCTGTCGCTGCGACAGGTCGAGGATTTCTTGATCGAACGGGGCATCAATATCAGGTCACGAGACGGTTCGATACTCGTTCAGGTTTGTCTGACAAGGCCCACGGACACGCTAAGTCAGGTGGTTCGGATCAGGGGCTGCTGTTTCCACCGTGCTGGCCAGTAGCGCTCCATCGTGGACATCACGGCGGGAAGGAAAAGCAGCGTGCCCACCACCGCAGAGAGGAGCACGATCACAACGATCGTTCCGTAAAGCTGCACCGTGGGCAAAGAGCTCAATAGCGTCGTGCCGATTCCGCTGGCGATCAAAACAGAGCTCATGATGACAACGGGGCCGACTGTCATGATGGTCCTTTTGAGCGCGGTGTTCACACTCGCCTCCTCTGACCGCTCCAGGCGATACCGCGTCAAAAAGTGGATCGTGCTGTCGACGGCGATGCCGAAACCAACCGCAAAGGCGATGAGACTGGTGAACTCCAGCCCTCCCTCGACCAAGTGCAGATAGGCGCCGCCCATTGCAATGGGAAACAAATTTGGAAGAACGCTGGCAAGTCCGGCCCGTGCCGATCGCATACCGATCCCTATGAGGACGAGGATCAGGCTAATAGCGATAATCAAGCTCCTGTTGAGCTGCCGGATCATCTCATGGCTCGCCAGCGACGAAACGGGAACAATACCTGTTGCGGAAATTTCCAGTCCTGGGTTTGCATCCTCGACGCGCTGCATGCGGCGCTTCACTCTGTCGAGAATGGGCTCAAGTTCATCAGAGGTCATTTCATGGAACCGAGCTGACATACGAACGGCATTTTTTTCGAGCGAAACGAAGCTTTTCGCAAAAGACTTGGCTGTCGTCGACTCTAGGAAGTCAAGAAGCCGATCTTCGCCCTCTACGCCGCCGCCCAACCACTCCTCAACTGAATGTAACGATGTCACAGCACTGAACTCGGGTTCGCGCGCTAAAATTTTATGAACCTCGCGAATGACCCCCAACGTCTTGAAAGATTTTAGATCGTGCTTTTCCGGCCAGTCCAGAAGCACCTCGAGCGTGTTTGCTCCGGAGAGTTTCGAATCGTAGTCCTGGATTGCTTTGAGGGTCGAGCTACCCGGAGGCAGATTGTTCATGTAGCTGTATTGCGGCTGGTTCAACGTGTGGAGCCAGAACCCCGCCAAAGTGAGTAACAGCCCAGCAAGCGCAATCGCACGCGGTGCGGCCGCCACGGCATTTGCAGCCCCGCGGCATGCAGTGTCGATGCCTTGGCGGACGATGTCCGTGTCCTGCTTGCCGTGACTTTCCTTTGCGAAGCCACGCAACAGAAGAGCGGAGAGCGCTGGAACCAACAAGAGCGTGACGACGAGGGCCATCGCGGTACCGGCCGCTGTTGTGATCCCAAAATGAGCGATGAATGAATGAGGCATCCATATCAGAGAGGCCATTGCCAATGTGGTCGTTAGGGATGTCAATACGCATGCGGGTCCAACCCGACTAACAGCCATTTCGATCGCGGTTTCCAACGTTTTTCCCGAACGCACGGCGCCGCGGATCGAGAAGAGCAGGTGCAGACAGTCCGCGAGGACGATGACGAGGATGATCGTGGGCGCGATACTTGTTAGAAGATTGATGTCCTGGCCAAACAACCACATGCCCCCTCGAAGCCATACGACAGCGACGACGGCGGGAACCGCGGCGATGACGATGAGAGAAAGGCTGCGGAGGAAGACCCAGCACAGCACCAGGCCCAAACCGATCGCGACGAGCCCGAAATTGCGCTGGTCTCGGGACAGGGCTGAGATGATAGCGTCCCGTATCACAGCAACCCCGGTCACGCGCGCCGTAAGGTTGGTATCGGCTGAGGCCTCATCGACCGTCGTTCTGATTGTTTCAACCAAGGCGCGCTCAGCGCTTTGTCCCTCACTGCGGAGTGATAGCGCTAAGACTGCCAATCGCCAGTCATCGGCTAAGAGCCGACCAGCGATCAGGGGGTGACGGGCAACCTGGCGGCGCAGCTTTTGCGAACTCTCAATTTTCGAGAGGTTTTCGGGAAAGAGGGGTTTAGGTTCCGTGCCATCGTCGGGCGCCGTGACAGCCGAGAACATCGATAGCACACCAGTGACGCCGTCGATTTCTTCAAGCTTGTCATGGAGCGTCCTCAGGGCGCTCAAGTCTTGCTGGAGAAAGGGCGAATCTGCTTCGACGACGACCTGCAAATCAGGCTGACTATCCGGAAATTGTTCGTCGAGTAAATCAAGCTGTACGAATGCGGGGTCGTCTGAACGAAAAATCTCACGAATGTCACTCGAATATTGGAGCTGGCTCGATCCGTAAGCCATTATGGGGGTTACTAGGCCAACGAGGAGAAGGCATAGCCACGGGTGACGAAGAGAAATGAGTCCGATCTTCTCTAGTCCGAAACCAGCCGTCATCGACGTCTTCCTATGACTCGTTCTCTGCTGTTTGATCTGCTTGGCCGCAGGGGAGTGGATTTCGATTGCCGTGGCGATCGCGCCTTGTTCATATTTTTGGCACCCGGTGTTGTATCTAGTCGCAGTCCTGTTTATCGGAGTGCGCCAACTAATTAAAGAAGCCCCGTGCAGCCTTCCTGCTCTAGACTGAATAAATCGGTCTTAGAGAGGAACTCTGCCGGCCAAAGAGACTTTCACGTCAAGGAAAAAGCCCACTGCAAATGAGGAGGCGCGCGATGAAACTCGTCCAAACGTCCCTGCTGGTACTAGCGGCAGTCCTAATCGGGACGTTTGCCCTAACGCCGGCACAAGCCGAGCCGCAAAAGCCCAACATCCTGGTCATCTGGGGTGACGATATCGGCCAGTCCAATGTCAGCGCTTACACCAAGGGCATGATGGGCTACCGGACGCCCAACATTGATCGCATTGCCAATGAGGGCATGGTCTTCACCGACTATTATGGTGAGCAGAGCTGCACGGCCGGTCGTTCATCCTTCATCACGGGTCAAAGCGTGTTCCGCACCGGCCTTTCCAAGGTCGGGTTGCCGGGTGCCGAGATCGGCATGCGGGAGGAAGAGCCGACCATCGCTGCTTTGCTGAAGGCGCAAGGCTATGCCACCGGCCAGTTCGGCAAGAACCATCTGGGTGACAGAGACGAGCATTTGCCGACCAATCATGGATTCGATGAATTCTTCGGCAATCTCTATCACTTGAACGCCGAAGAGGAGCCCGAGAACGAGGACTACCCAAAGAATCCCAAATTCAGAGAAAAGTTTGGTCCTCGCGGCGTGATCCACTCCTGGGCGCAAGAAGATGGCACCCAAAAGATCGAGGACACTGGTCCGCTGACGAAGAAGCGTATGGAGACGGTCGATGACGAGACCTCAAGCCGCGCCATCGAGTTCATCAAAGAGCAGACCAAAGCCGGCAACCCCTGGTTCGTCTGGTGGAGTGGCACGCGGATGCACTTCCGCACCCACGTCAAGGACGAGCACAGAGGCATTTCGGGGCAGGACGAATATTCTGACGGCATGGTCGAGCATGATATGCACATTGGCGAATTCCTAAAGGTACTCGACGAGTTGGGCATCGCCGACAACACCATCGTGTTCTATTCAACCGACAATGGGCCCCACTACAATACGTGGCCCGATGCAGCCGCGACCCCGTTCCGCGGTGAGAAAAACACCAACTGGGAAGGTGGCTGGCGCGTGCCCGCCATGGTGCGCTGGCCGGGGAAGATCAAGGAAGGGTCGGTCTCCAACGACATTATGCATCACATGGACTGGCTACCCACATTCGTGGCAGCGGCCGGTGAGCCTGAGATCAAGGAGAAGCTTGTCGAGGGCGACGTCGAAGCGATCGGGCGCAAATACAAGGTGCATCTCGACGGTTACAACTTCTTGCCGTTCTTGACAGGTGAAGAAGAGAAGGCGCCGCGCAAGGAAATTTTCTATTTCTCCGATGATGGCGATCTGACAGCGCTGCGCTACGAGGACTGGAAGATGGTGTTCATGGAGCAGCAATCGCCGGGAACCTTCCGCGTGTGGATGGAGCCCTTCGTTCCCCTCAGGGTTCCGCTGATCTTCAATCTGCGCCGGGATCCTTACGAGCGGGCATCCATCACCTCCAACACATATTACGATTGGTTGCTTGACCGCGCGTTCCTGCTAGTGCCGTCGCAAGCCTATGTTGGCAAGTTCATGAAGACCTTCCAGGAGTTCCCACCGCGGCAAAAAGCGGCGAGCTTCAGTCTCGACCAGGTGATGGACAAGTTGAGCGCGCCGCTCGGAGCGCAATAACAAGCCTGTCGGGCCAATCGACGGTGCCTTAACGGCGGGAGGGGTCCCCTCCCGCCGTTAACATCTTTATGGAGAGAAACATGTGGAACCTCTTTCGTTGCCTGCCTGGAAGGCAGTCTTTCCGAAAGTGGGGGGGGGTGATCCGTCCACCCGGTACACGGGGCGCTAGTCTTCAGGACTCGTTGAAAGGGAAACATTTTGGCCCGCAGCCGGCGCAGATCTACGTCTAGTTCCAAATCAGCGAAGCGGAGCCGTGCCCCGCAGAAAGCAGCGCCACAGCAAGAGGAGCGCGCGGTCGCTACGGGATGGCCCAGGCATCTGTGGGTCGCCGCCGGCCTTGCAGCCGTTATCGTCATCGCCGCGGGACTCGGGCTGGAATATTCCGTCCGCAGCTCCTCGAACCCCACGAACCTCGAGCCCGAGAAACTCGCCTTCGTCGGCAGCGCCAACTGTATCAGCTGTCATAGCGACCAAGGCGGGCAGTGGGATGTCTCACAGCATGCCCACGCCATGGCGCATGCCAATGAAGAGACGGTCTTCGGCGACTTCGATGACGCGGAGTTCGACTATTTCGGCGTGAAGTCCCGCTTCTTCCGCAAAGACGGCAAGTTCTTCATCGAGACCGACGGCCCCGACGGCAAGCTCCAAACCTTCGAAGTGAAATACACTTTCGGGCTGGAGCCGTTGCAGCAATATCTCATCGAGTTTCCCGACGGCCGCGTTCAGGCGTTGTCTATTGCGTGGGACAGTCGCACGAAAGAGGAGGGCGGCCAGCGCTGGTTCCATCTCTATCCCGACGAGGACATTGGCCACGACGACCCTCTGCACTGGACCAAGCTGAACCAGAATTGGAACTTCATGTGCGCCGAGTGTCACTCCACCGGCGTCGCCAAGAATTACGATGCCGCCACAGACCGCTTCGCCACCACCTGGAAAGAGATCAGCGTCGGCTGCGAGGCATGTCACGGGCGGGGCTCGGGTCATGTGGCGTGGGCCAAGGACTGGTCGCCCTTCGCCAAGAAAGACAACGCCAAGGGGCTTTTGGCGCGTTTCGATGAGCGCTCTGGCATTTCCTGGTTGCGCGACCCTAAGACGGACAAGCTTCAGCGAAGCGCGACGCCGGTGCGCTTGCGCAAAGAGGTTGAGATGTGCGGGCGCTGTCATGGGCGGCGCGGGCAGATCTCCGAGGATTGGGTTCCCGGGCGCCCGCTGTCGGACACCCACGCCGTGTCGCTATTGACCCGCGGTCTTTTCCAGCCGGACGGCCAGAAGCTCGGCGAGGTCTATAATTACGGCTCTTTCAAACAGAGCAAGATGTTCGCCGCCGGCGTGACCTGCAGCGACTGCCATGACCCGCACAGCGCCAAATTGCGGCTCACCGGCAACCAGGTCTGTTTGCAATGCCACGCCGGAAGCTATGCGGAGCCTACCCATACGCACCACGAAGACGTGAGTGCCGCGCCTGACTGCGTCTCCTGCCACATGCCGGCGCGCACGTTCATGGTGGTCGACAAGCGCCACGATCACAGCTTCCGGGTGCCGCGTCCCGACCTCTCGTCCACGCTCGGGGTCAGCAATGCTTGCAATGATTGCCATACGGACAAGTCCGCGGACTGGGCGGCGGCGGCGGTCGAGGGCTGGTTCGGTCCCGACCGCAAGGGTTTCCAGAGTCATGGGCCCGCGTTCCATGCGGCCTGGAATGGCGCGGCGGATGCAGAAAGCTTGTTGGATGCCGTCTCCGCGGACAGGGACGCACCCGCTTTCGTGCGCGCCAGCGCGCTGACCGAGCTAATCGCCCATCCTTCCGCCGCGACGGCATCTGAGGTGAGGCGGGGCCTCGCTGATCCCGATCCTCTGTTGCGCATTGCCGCGCTCGATCACTTGGAGGCCACGCCGCCGGCACAGCTTTGGTCGCTGATTTCACCGTTGCTCTCGGATCCGGTCCGCGGCGTTCGTATCAAGGCCGGCTTCCTACTTGGTGGTGTCCCGAAGAAAGATTTGTCGGCGACAGACCGCGACCGCCTTGCCCGGGCGGAAGCAGAGTTCGTCGCGGCGCAAGAGCTGAACGCCGACCGGCCGGAAGCCCGTGCGCTGCTTGGCCGGTATTTGTCGAGGACTGGAAAAATGGCCGAGGCCGAGGTGGAGTATCGGGCGGCGCTTCGCTTGAGCCCGGAATTCGCGCCGGCTGCCGTGAACCTCGCTGACCTTTACCGCCAGCTTAGCCGCGATGCCGACGGTGAGACCGTTCTGCGCCAGGCACTTCAAAACTTACCGCAAGATGGTGGCCTGCATCATGCGCTAGGGCTCACGCTCGTGCGCCTCAAGCGCCAGGACGAGGCCATCGAAAGTTTGGCGCGCGCGGTGGAATTGGAGCGCGACCGCGCACGCTACGCTTATGTCTATGCGATCGCGCTCAACTCAACGGGTCAGCGCGCCAAGGCTATGCAGGTTCTTGAAGACAGTGTCGAACGCCATCCCGGAGATCGGGATAGCCTCCTGGCGCTGGTCAATTTCTCAAGAGCGGACGGTGAGCCTGCCAAGGCGCTTCGTTATGCCGAGAAACTGGCCAAGATCGAGCCGGACAATCAGCAGCTTGCGGCGTTGATCCAGACCTTGCGGCGTGAAGTATCGAAGCAAGCCGAATAGGCATGACGCCACGCGAGCGACAACGCTGACAAGCGGTCAGTGAATGCGATCAGCCGATAATAAGAGAGTGCGTATAAGGCCTAACGGAAGGGTCCGCTGGCCCAAGCCGGTGTCGGCCGATCGACGCCCGGTGCGGGGATCGAAATGGCGTTTCCGTAGTCCGACGCATAGCCGCTTTCGACGCTGCTGCTATACGGCATCGCCAGCGAGCTACCCTCGAACTGGGGCAGAGTGTAAGTGGGCGTCAGACCGAGGAACTCGGCCGCGCTCTTTGGGGTGTTCTGGCCTTCGCCTTGAATCTCAAACGCCTTGGCGCTGACCGGCGCAAATGCCAGCCCAGCGGCGCCGCAAAGCACCAAAACGAGACCAAGATTTCTCATGTTTTTCCTCAAAGTCGTATTCTCTGCATACCCAAACTAACGTGATTTGGTCTCAGACGCTAGACGGCGATCGCGCTTTGTCCCCGCCAGCCGCGTGCCGTTGCCATTCCGCAACAGTCGGTTTTTGGTTCAAACCTGGGCCCTAAGCTACAGGCGGTTTGGATGGGCGACGGTTATCACCTTATTGTGCCATCTGTTCCGCTAGGCGCCGGACGCTGATACAAGCGTTCGCGACATGGCGCCTCGCATCCTCTACGTCGTCACCGAAGACTGGTATTTCCTGTCGCACCGGCTGCCTATGGCCCGGGCGGCGCAGGCGGCTGGCTATGAGGTGCATGTGGCGGCCCGACTAAAAGACGGGCGCGCCGGCATCGAGAAAGAAGGCTTTACGCCCCATGCGCTCCATTGGAGCCGCGGCAGTCTTTCGGTCCGGGACGGCCTCTCCGCAATCAACGAGCTCAGGCGGCTCTTCCGCCGCCTCAAGCCTGACATCGTCCACAACGTGGCCATCAAGCCGGTGGTGCTGGGCTCGGCCGCGAGTCTTGGTCTCGGGCCTGCCGTGGTCAACAGCCTGACCGGCGTCGGTTCGCTGTTCATTGGCGAGGCGAAGGGGGGCGGGTTCACGCGTCGGGCTGTCCGCTTTGCGCTCGCCCGTCTGCTCAGACGGAACAAGACCTGGACCGTGGTGCAGAACCCCGACGATCGAGATTTTGTGCTGGAGCTCGGTGTTGCGCCCGAGCATGTGGTGCTGATCAGAGGCTCCGGGGTCGATACGGAACGGCTCACGCCGTTGCCGGAACCTGCACCGCCCGTCACCGCCGCCTATGTGGGTCGCATGCTCGCCGACAAGGGCGTGCCAACGTTGATCGAAGCATTCAAGCTTCTCACTGACCGGGGCGTGAGCATGCGGCTTTTGCTGGCGGGGGATTGCGACAAGGAAAATCCTGGGTCTTTGGCTCCCGAGCAGCTTCGCGAATTCGCCAGCGCCTTCGGCATTCAATGGCTCGGTCACGTGACCGATATTCACGATGTCTGGCGTCAGGCGAATTTCGCTGTGCTCGCCTCGCGCCGGGAAGGCCTGCCGAAGAGCCTGTTGGAAGCAGCCGCGTGTGGCCGCGCTATGGTGGCGACCGATGCACCGGGCTGCCGCGAGATCGCCATCGACGGCGAGACGGCGCTCACCGTGCCGGTCGACGACGTGGAAGCGCTGGCGAATGCGTTAGCGCGCATGGTTGAGGACGAAGCGATGCGGGAGAAATTCGGCAAGGCCGCGCGTCAGCTGGTCGAGACGGAGTTTTCCGCCGACGCCATCGGCCGCCAATCCCTGGCGCTCTACGATCGGCTGATAGGACGCTAAGCGCTCGCGCCGTCTTCCGCGCGCATCATGGCGGCAATGCCAGCATGGGTCTCGACGCTTGGCTGCCAGCCGCTTCTCATCAGCTTCGACACGTCTATGACGAAGCTCCCGGACACGCGCTCCCAGTCGGCCTCTTTGCCGAACGATTTCATCAGCCGCTTGACGGCGCCTGTGGGAATTTTCACCAGATGAGGGGGCTTGCCTAACCCCTCGCGCATGGCGCTGACGAGATCGGCGACGCTGATCGGCTCGGCATCGGCGACGAGGAAGGTCTCGTTGGTGGCGCTGTCCGCATCGAGCACATGCGTGACCGCGCTGATGAAATTGTCGAGCGCCAGCAGCGAACGGCGATTGTCGAGACTGCCAAAGGGAAGCGGCATGGGCGTCTTGGCCAGCGTGGCGAGCACCGCGATATTGCCTTTGACCCCTTTGCCATAGACGACGGCAGGCCGGAGCGTGGTGTAGGTCACGCCGCTCTCGGCCAGCAATCGCTCGGCCTCAAGCTTCGAGCGGCCATAAGCATCAGTGGGGGCGGGCGCGTCTTGCTCGGTTATGGCTTCGTCGGAGGAAAGCCCGACTTGCGCGCGCACCGAAGAGACGAAGACCACCCGCTCGACCACGCCTTTGGCTTGTGTGGCAAGCTCGCCAACCGCTTCGGCATTGATGCGCGCGTAGATTTCGTCTGGCAGTGTTCCCGGGCTATGCGCAATGCCAGCGAGGTGAACCACATGGCTCGCGCCTTCAAGTAGGCCGGACCAGTCCGTGAGGTGCGCCAGGTCTGGCATGGCCACGCGTTCCACGTCGCTTGCCGCGATGATCGCTGATGGGTCGCGCGATGCGGCCCGGACTGCGAAGCCTTGGGCGTTGAGCCCGGAAATGAGCCTCTGGCCGATGAAGCCAGACGCTCCAGTGACGAGAACGCGCCGGGTCATTCAGCGCCCCCGTGTGAAGTTGAACAGAACAAAACCTGTAGCGCCGGCGCCGAGAAAAAGCAGCACGATGTCTACTGTTAGCGAGCTGGCCAGTGCTGCGGTGATGGCCAGGACCATCAGCAACATGCCGAGCCCAAACACCTGCGCTGTGACTTGCGGCACGTTCAATCCAGACGCCACGGCGCGCTGATAAAAATGGCTCCGATGGGCTGATAGAACATTTTCTCTGTTGAGCGCGCGCCGGGCGAGCGTGACCGTCGCATCGGTGAGGCCGTAAAGCGCAAGCAGCAGGCCCGAGATGAGATGGGCTTCCGCCACATAGATCAGCATGTAAGCGAGTATGAGCCCAATCGGCAGGCTACCGGCATCGCCGAGAAATATCTGCGCCGGGTGTTTGTTGAAGACCGCGAAGCCAAGCGTGGCGCCGAGCAGCGCCAGAGCCAAAACTCCGACATTCGGCGGTACGACGCCAAGGGCTTGCAGTACCGCCACGCCGAGCGTGATCGGCACGACTTGCGCCACTGTCATCCAATCGAGCCCGTCGAGGAAGTTGATGGCGTTTACGAACCAGATCACGCCAACCACCATCAGCGCGCGCTCGACGATAAGCGGCAGGATATCGGGCAGCAGACGAAAATCTTGCGGCAACGTCAACACAATGGCGGCGGCAATCAGCGCCTCGCCGGCAAGCCGCCAAGTCACTGGCAGCGCATGGGCATCGTCGAGGGTGCCAATGGCAGTGAGCAGAATGGCACCGGCCAGCACCGGAACGAGGCTCGGCGGGGGCGCCATCACGCCAAGCAGCATCGCGGCAAAGGTGACGATGAGCAGCGCCGCCATCATGGCGAGCCCAGCGCCTTGCGGTGTCGCCGTCGCGTGCGATGAGCGGTCGTTAGGGTGGGCGAGCGCATAGCGGATCAGGAGCGGCTTCAGCACAAAGATCAGACCTGCGCTGAGCGCTGCGCTACACGCCACCAGGGCGGCCCAAGTTACGAGCGGGGCTTGCGGCATCGTCTTAGTGCAGCGTGCGGGAGGCCGGCTGCCAGTCGTCCGTGGCTCCGGCCGCGGGGGTGGCGCCCGTGGGCTTATAGCCTTCGACGGTGGCGTGAAGCATCTCTTGAAGCTCGGCCTCGTCGACCTTCTGGATCGCGTCGTCGAGACGCTCCAGCGCCGCGATAAGCTCCTCGTAACTCAAGATCGGTTCTGAGTTTTTGAAGATACGCGGATGGTTGGTGCCGGTGGTGTTCTCGCCGATCAGAAGTTCCTCATAGAGCTTCTCGCCCTGCCGCAAGCCGACATATTCCACGGCGATGTCCCCGTCGGGATTGTCGTCGTCGCTGAGTTCGCGCCCTGATAGCCGGATCATGGTGCGGGCAAGGTCGTCGATCTTCACCGGCGTTCCCATTTCGAGCACGAAGACCTCGCCGCCCGTCGCCATGGCGCCCGCTTGGATCACGAGCTGGGCGGCTTCGGGCATAGACATAAAATAGCGCACGACATCAGGATGAGTAACGGTCACCGGGCCACCGGCTTTTATCTGGTCGCGGAACAGCCTGACCACCGAGCCCGACGAATCGAGCACATTGCCGAAGCGCACCATGGTGAAGATTGTGGACGCGCTCTCTTGTGCCAACGCTTGCAGCACCAACTCGGCGAGGCGCTTGCTGGCGCCCATGACGTTGGTCGGGCGCACCGCCTTGTCGCTCGACACCAGTACGAAGCGCTCCACGCCGAGTTCCTTGGCGGCCTCGGCCACGATGAGCGTTCCGATCGTGTTGTTCTGCAGCCCGGTGAATGGGTTCACCTCGAGGATCGGCACATGCTTGTAGGCGGCGGCGTGATAGATCACTTCGACGCCGCACCCTTCGATGGTGCGGGTGACGAGCTTGCGGTCGAGCACGGTGCCGAGCACCTGAACGACGGCGGTCTCTTCGGAGGCGTCGTCTTCAGCCTCCGAGCGCAGCCGCCTCTGTAGTTTTTCGATCTCCAGAGAGATTTCGTAGAGCGCCGCCTCCGAGACATCGAATAGGACGAGCGTCTTTGGCTTGAGCTGCAAGAGCTGGCGCGTCATCTCTGAACCGATCGAGCCGCCAGCCCCGGTGATCATCACCACCTTGCCGCGCACTTGAGCCGCCATGAGTTCAAGATCGGGTGTGACGGGGTCCCGTCCGAGCAAGTCCTCCACGTCGATTGGGCGAAGGTCGCTCACCTCTACATGGCCCGAAGCAATGTCTTCGAGCGCCGGCAGCGTCTTCACCACGACGGGAAATTCTTCAAGCGTCTTGAGCGCCAAGCGGCGCTCGCCACGAAGTGCCGATGGCGTGGCCAGCAACACTTCGGTGATATTCTCTTCGGAGATGACTTTGCCGATCTTCTCTGGGCGCACGACCTTGACCCCGTGCACCACTTGGCCGGCAAGGGAGGGGTTTGAGTCAATGAAGGCAACGGGACGGTAGTTACTGGTCTCGTTCAGAGCGCGCATCAACTGAATGCCGATGGGTCCGGCACCGTAGATGATGACGTTCTTCCGCTCGTCGAAGCTAAGAGGTGTGTGTTGCGGGGCGGTCTTGAGGAGTATGGCGCCTGCCCATTGCCGGCTGAGGCGGATGAGTCCCGCGGCGATCAGAGCATAGATCACCACCACCGAACGCGGCTGGCCTTGGATACCGCTCATCAACACGACCAAAGCCCAGACCAACGCGGCGATGACGACCGCTGTATAGATGCGCGTCGTGCCTTCCGGCCCAATGAACCGCGTGACGAGCTTGTAGAGACCGCGCCAATAGAAGACGAGGACGCCGACGACCGGCGCCGCCAGCATGAGCAGAAGAATTTCCGGTGTTTCTGGTACGTAGATTCTGCTGAGGCGCAGGGTATAAGCGGCCCACAACGCGATGGAGAGCATCGCGAAGTCGTTCAAGATAAGAAGCGTCCGCTTAAACCAGCGAGGACGCTCGATTAGCCAAACGGCTAGCGACATGAGGATCGACCCCGTACCGGACTTATGCCCGCACCAAAAAGATCATGCACATAGAGAGGTTGCGCTGGACCATAGCCGAAGCCTTTCGCAAACGGAAGCAAGGGGATGGGGCCTTGGAGCTTAGACATTTCGGGCGTCGGGCTTGAGGTCTCATGGCCTTCCGGTCAAGCTCCGCCCGGCCCCGGAGACGTGCCGGGATGTAGCGCTGGCGACGCGATGAGGGAAATGGACGGCATGGCGGCAAGGGGCTTGAGCGTCTTGGTGAGTGTCTTGACGCTCACCGCAGGCTTATTGCTCGCGCCCACCGGGGCGAGGGCGGAGGACGGTGATAGGATTACCCTGGTCACGCCCGTCGTCTATGGCACGCATCTCCCAGGCCTCGGGCGTCCGGCGGTGGCGCTGGCCAAGGCCATCAAGGCGAGCTCGGGTGGCAAAATGGTGCTCGACCTGAAGCAGCCTGGCGACGGTACCAGGCCCCATGAAATTCTCGATAAGGTTTCGGACGGGAAGGTCGATGCGGGCTTTTCAACGGCCAGCTTCTGGGCAGCCAAGGTCCCGGCGGCGACGTTGTTCGCCGGCTACCCCTTCGGCCCCGATGCGAAGAGCTATCTCGCCTGGTTCGACAAGGGGAATGGTCGCAGGCTCTATCAAGAGATGTATGACCAAGCGGGCCTGAAGGTGCATGTGATCCCATGTGCCTTTGGAGGCGCTGAGACCGGTGGCTGGTTCGCCAAGGAGATCAACAGCAAGAAGGATCTCGAAGGCTTGCGGATGCGGATTTTCGGGCTCGGCGCCCGGGTCATATCGCGATCCGGCGCGGTGCCGGTGCTTGTGCCGGGTGGGGCCCTGCCAAAGGCTTTCGCCAAGGGGCAGATCGACTCCGCCGAGCTCTATACGCCCGCCATCGACCGCACGCTAGGTCTGCAAGAAAAGGTCAAGCTCATTTATATGCCGGGCTGGCATCAGCCCGAGACCGTGCTTGAGCTTCTGGTCAACAAGGACCGTTGGAAGGCTCTCGGTAAGGACCAGCAAGACCTGATCGAGATGGCGTGCGGTGAGTTGTTGCAGACAACGCTTGGTGAGAGCGCCGGGCTGCAGGCGGAGGCGCTGGCCAGTCTGTCGGCCGAGGACAGCGTTCGTATCCTTCCGTGGCCGGAAGATGCCCTCCAGGCTCTGCGCAACTCGTGGACCGAGATCGCCAAGGAGGAGGGCATTCGTGACAAATTCTTCAAGCAGGTCCTCGGAGACATCGAAGTCTTTCAGGCCCAAGGGCCCGACAAAGGGCCAGATAAGGCGCCGAAAATGATGCCTACCGTGGGTCCGGCCGCTCCCAAAACCGCCGCCACGCCGGAACCGCCAGCTAGCCGGTAATGGTCTCAGAAGCCCGCCAGCCGGCTATCGCGGCTCGGAGTGCCGCGCGGGGCTCTATTTTGAGCCATTTTGGGGCTCTCGGAAGCGCCGTATTGCCCGTCCCCCGCGCCCATGCGAAAGACTATCGAACACAATTTATCTTAATTGCCACTCGGACGGCCTCGGAGCCCTCAGATGTCGAGTTTGACCCTTCCCGATCCGGATCGCGCCGTCTTGGCGCGCGCGAATGACATCGCGAAGCAGCTGCGGCGGCTCGTTCCCGACGCGGTGGTGATCTCCGATCGCGAGGGTCGCAGCACCTTCGAATGCGATGCGCTAACGGCCTATCGCCGTCTGCCGCTGGCCGTCGTGCTTCCTGGCAGCACGGAGGAGGTGAGCGCCATCCTGCGGTTCTGCCACGACAATGCCATCAAGGTCGTGCCCCGGGGCGCGGGCACTTCGCTGACCGGTGGCGCCTTGCCGCTAGAAGACTCCGTCGTGGTCTGTCTGTCGCGCATGACGAAGGTCATCTCAATCGACCCCGAAAATCGCGTCGCCTGCGTCGAGGCCGGCATCACCAATATCGCCATCACCAACGCGGCGGCGGTAGAGGGCTTCTTTTATGCGCCCGACCCATCGAGCCAGGTGGCCTGCACTATTGGCGGTAATATCGCCACCAATTCCGGCGGCGCGCATTGTCTCAAATACGGCGTGACCGTGAACAATTTGCTCGGCGTCCGCATGGTGATGATGGACGGCGAAATTGTCGACATCGGCGGTAGCCATCTCGAAGCGCCGGGCTATGACTTCTTGCCTTTGATCACCGGTTCCGAAGGCCAGCTTGGCATCGTCACCGAGGCTGCGGTGCGCATTCTTAAAGAGCCGGAAGGCGCCCGCCCGATCCTGCTCGGATTTGACTCCACGGAAGCGGCTGCGTCTTGCGTCGCCGCCATCATCGCCGGGGGTATCATCCCCGTGGCCATGGAGTTCATGGACCGACCAGCGATCCATGTCTGCGAGCACTTCGTCGCCGCAGGCTATCCCCTCGACGTGGAGGCGCTGCTCATCGTCGAGGTGGAGGGGGCCGAGGACGAAATCGAATATCTGCTCGAGAAGATCGAGGACATCGCCAAGGACTTCCTCCCAACCGAGATGCGCCGGAGCCAGTCTACCGAGGAGACCGCGCTGATTTGGAAAGGCCGCAAGGCGGCGTTCGGCGCCATCGGCCAATTGTCGGACTATTACTGCATCGACGGCGTGATCCCGTTGTCTCAGCTGCCGAAGGCGCTCGACGAAATCGGTTGGATTTGCCGGAAATACCGTTTCGATGTCGCCAATATCTTCCACGCGGGAGACGGCAATCTCCATCCGCTTGTTCTCTATAACGCCAATGATTCCGTTCAGCTCGAACGGGTCGAGCTTTGCGGCGAGGAGATCTTGAAGCTTTGCATCGAGCTTGGCGGCTGCCTGACGGGCGAGCATGGCGTCGGCATCGAAAAACGTGAATTGATGTACGAGCAATTCACCGACGAGGACATAGATCAGCAGATCCAAATCAAGGAGGCGTTCGACCCGTCCTGGCTGCTCAATCCCGGCAAGGTGTTCCCCATCGAGGGGCGGGACGCTCGCAAGTTGCGCGGGCATGAGCTGCACGTGCTTGAGTCTGGAATCGCGGAAGGACATGAAGCCCCGTGACCGGCCACATGCGCCTTGGGTTCCATGCTCCCGAAACAGAGGAGGAGCTTGCCCATCTCGTCGCCGAGGCGGCGGAGACGCGTACGCCTCTGGAAGTGCTAGGGCGCGGCACGAAACGCGACATCGGGCACCCGGTGTCAGCCGGCGTCGTCGTTAGCAGCGAGAACATGGCCGACATACCGCTCTACGAGCCGACCGAGCTTGTGATGGTGGCGAAGGCCGGCGCGCCGATCGCCAAGATCGAGGCGAAACTCGCCGAGAGCGATCAAGAGCTACCCTTCGAGCCGGTCGATCTCGGGCCAGTCCTTGGCTACGGGCCGGGCGAGGGCACCATCGGCGGCGTGATCGGCGCCAATCTTTCGGGCAGCCGGCGCCTTCTCAAGGGCGCGGCCCGTGACCATGTGCTGGGCGTCAGGGCGGTCAATGGGCGGGGCCAACTGATCAAGGCAGGTGGCCGGGTGATGAAGAATGTCACCGGCTACGACATCAGCCGGACGCTTGCGGGCTCTTGGGGCACACTCGCCATGATGACCGAGATTGCGCTGAAGGTGCTTCCGGCCCAGCGCGAGGTCCGCACCGTCATCTTCTTCGGCCTGACCGACCAGACCGCGATCGAAGCCCTGTGCATCGCCATGGGCACGCCATACGAGGTCTCGGGCACCTTGCACATGCATGCGAGCCTCGCGGCCCGCTTCTCGGATGAGGACATCGCCGGCGCCGGCGTTCCGGTCACGGCCATCCGGGTGGAGAACTTCCCGGCTTCGGCGCGCTACCGGGCCAACAGCCTCAAGCAGGCCCTGCTGGCCTATAACCCAGCACTGGAGCTTGATACGGAGCGGAGCAAGGTGTTCTGGGGCGAGGTTCGCACCCTCAAGGCCTTCCAAGACAAGCCGAACCCGCTCTGGCGCGTGTCCACTACCCCGACCGCGGCAGCGAAGCTTGTCGGCACGCTGTCGCGCAAAATGGAGGTCAGCGCCGTCTATGACTGGTCGGGCGGGTTGATCTGGCTCGAGACGCCGACCTTGACCGACGCTGGTGGGGTGGATATCCGCCGTACCCTCGCCGAATTTGGCGGTCATGCCACTTTGATCCGCGCTCAGGATGCGACGCGGGCGGGCATCGACGTGTTCCATCCGCTCGATCCGTCGATGGCGACCCTTTCGGCCAAACTCAAGCACGCGTTCGATCCGACCGGCATACTCAATCCCGGCCGCATGTATCGGGGAATGTAGCGACAAGCCCATGCAGACGAATTTCAACGCCCTCCAGCTTGGCGATCCGACGATCGCGCGCGCCGACGAGATCCTGCGCCGTTGCGTCCATTGCGGACTGTGCACGGGCACGTGCCCGACTTATGTGTTGACCGGCGATGAGCGCGACAGCCCGCGCGGGCGCATCTATTTGATGAAGCAGATGTTCGAGAACCGCGACGTGACCTCGTCGACGGTCCAACATATCGACAGCTGCCTCTCATGCCTCGGCTGCATGACGAGCTGCCCAAGCGGCGTCGACTATATGCATCTTGTCGATCTCGCCCGCGTTCGCATCGAGCAGCGCGGGCACCGCTCGATTACGCAGCGGATGTCCCGTTGGTTCTTGAGCCGGGTGTTGCCAAACCCCAACCGGTTCCGCCTGATGATTGGGATTGGCTGGTTCGCCAGGCCGTTCCGCAACATCTTCGCTAAATTGGGTTTCCGCCGGACCGCGGCGGCTCTTCAACTCGTGCCGCCAAATGCCCTGAAGCTGAAAGTCCTGAAGCCGAGATCCACGCTTAATCCCAAGGCGCCGAAACCCAAGCGCGTGGCGTTGATGCTTGGCTGCGTGCAGGAAGTGCTGGCGCCATCCATCAACCATGCCGCCATCCGGCTGCTCAAGCGACACGGTATCGATGTCATGGTGGTCAAGGACGAGGCCTGCTGTGGTGCTCTCTCCCATAGCCTCGGCCGGGAGGAGGAGGCGCGGGCCGCCGCGCGTCATAATATCGATGCCTGGACCGCGGCCATGCGCGAGCGTCTTCTTGATGCGATCGTCGTCACCGCCGGCGGCTGCGGCACCATGGTCAAGGACTATGGCGATTTGCTCGCCCGTGACCACGGTTATGCGGAACGTGCCGAATATGTCTCTGGCCTCGCCCGCGACATCACCGAGTTCCTCGACGAAGTTGGCCTCAACCCGCCAGTGATGTGGACTGGCTTGAAGATCGCCTATCACTCGGCGTGTTCGCTTCAGCATGGACAGCGCCTCGATGAGCTGCCGCGCAAGCTGCTTGAGCAGGCCGGCTACACCCTGACGGACATTCCCGAGGGCCATCTGTGCTGTGGCTCGGCCGGCACCTACAATATTCTCGAGCCCGAGCTGTCCGGCCAATTGCGCGACCGCAAGCTGGAGAACATCGAGAGTATCGAGCCCGACGTCATCGTGACCGGCAATATCGGCTGCATGACCCAGCTCAAGGGCGGCACCACCGCCCCCTTCGTCCATACCGTCGAGCTCCTTGATTGGGCTACGGGCGGCCCTTGTCCTCCGGCCCTCATCAAGATGAAGGACAGCGCCCATCCAATCGAGGCCCTGGTTGAGATGGCTAGGGCGACGGCGAGAGATCGCGAGCTTGTCGACTAAGGGTCTGCCTTGCTTGCTGGCGGGGGATCGATGGGCTAGAACGCGGCGGCCAGAAACCCTTTAGAATCAGTCGTATTTTCCATGACCAACAAAGACGTAAGTCCTCGTCCAGAGGCCCGCCTGCCCAAGGGTTTGCAGGATATTTCGGCGCAAGAAATCCGTGCGGCCGAAGCCATGCTCGCCACCATTCGTGGTGTGTTCGAGCGCTATGGCTTCGAGCCCCTGGATACGCCAGCCATCGAATATACCAACACGCTCGGCAAGTTCCTGCCCGACTTGGATCGTCCCAATGAGGGCGTGTTCTCCTTCCAGGACGACGACGAGCAGTGGCTGTCGCTGCGCTACGACCTGACCGCGCCGCTCGCCCGCTATGTGGCGGAGAATTTCCAGAGCCTGCCGAAGCCCATTCGCCGCTATCAGGTGGGTCACGTTTGGCGCAACGAGAAGCCAGGTCCCGGCCGCTTCCGCCAGTTCACGCAGTTCGATGCCGACACCGTGGGCGCTTCGTCCATCGCGGCGGATGCCGAGTTTTGCATGCTTGCCGCCGACATCCTGGAGGCACTCGGCATCGAGCGCGGGCAATATGTGGTGAAGATCGGCAGCCGCAAGATTTTGGATGGCGTGCTTGAGCGCGCCGGACTGAACGCGGACGACAAATCGAAACACCTCACGGTCTTGCGCGCCATCGATAAGCTGGATCGGCTTGGTATTGAGGGCGTGCGCCTGTTGCTCGGATCCGGACGCAAGGATGAGTCCGGCGATTTCACTAAAGGCGCTGGGCTGGAGCCCAATCAGATCCAAGCCATTGTCAGTTTCGTCGAGGCAGTCGGCGGAGATCGCGATCAAACGCTCGCTGAGTTGAAGGCGCTGGTTGAGGGCTCGTCCGTCGGCGAGGAAGGCGTCGCCGAGATTTCTGCCATGCACGATTTGCTGAGTGCCGCCGGGTTTGGCTCCGACCGGGTCGTGGTCGATCCTTCCGTGGTGCGCGGGCTTGAATATTACACCGGCCCTGTTTTCGAGGCAGAGCTGACGGCTCGCATCAAAGACAAGCGCGGGCAGATCGTTCGGCTCGGCTCGGTGGTCAGTGGTGGCCGCTATGACGGACTGGTGGAGCGCTTCACCGGCGAAACGGTCCCGGCCACTGGCGTCTCGGTTGGTGTGTCGCGACTTTTGTTCGGCCTGCAGCTTCTTGGCAAGGTCCAGGGGGACGCCATTGAGGGCCCTGTGGTCGTGCTAGTCTTCGACAAGGACCGCTTGGCCGACTATCAGCGCATTGTGCAAGAGCTTCGCACAGCCGGTATCCGCGCCGAACTCTATCTCGGCTCGTCCGGCATGAAGGCGCAGATGAAATATGCCGACCGCCGCGGCAGCCCTTGCGCCATCATCCAAGGCGGCGACGAGAAGGCCAAGGGTGAGGTGCAGATCAAGGATTTGATTCTTGGGGCTACGCTCACCTCGATCGAGGACCGTGCCGAATATCTGAAGCAGCAGGCTGTGGCCCAGTTCGCCGTGCCCGAGGCCGATCTCGTCACGGCCGTTAAGAGTGTGCTCGCCCGGCAGAAAGCGTAGACCCAATGGCTGCCGAATCCGCGCAAAAATTCGAGGCTCTCCAGGCCCAAGCGCACACCTTGCTCGACCTGTTCGCACGGAGGGGCTACGAGCCGGTTGCGCCCTCCATTCTCCAGCCGGCCGATGTGTTTCTCGACCAGATCGGTGAGGCTGTCCGCGGCCGCACCTATGTGTTTACGGACCTCGCCGGCGACGAGCTGTGCTTGCGGCCCGACCTGACCGTGCCGGTGTCGCGGCTTTATCTGGAGCGGCACCCGGAGGCCGACAAGGTCGCGCGCTATTGTTACAACGGCCCGACCTTCCGTTTTCAGCCGCTCGGTGCGAGCCGCACCCACCCGCGCGAGTTCCGCCAGGCGGGCATCGAATGCTTTGGCGCGGTTGATCGCGAGAGCGCCGATGTCGAGATGGTTCTGCTAGCAGTGGAGGCTGTGCGCAGTGTCGGCCTTCGAGAACTTGGGCTTCGCTTTGGCGATATCGCGCTGTTCCACGCGCTGATCGATGCGCTGGACGTGCCGGAGCGCTGGCGCTTAAAGCTGCGCCACTATTTTTGGCGACCAGCCGCGTTTCACGCGTTGCTGGGTCGTCTGGCGCGCGGCGAGCGCCCTGACAGCGAGGGGCCTGCCGCGGCATTGGCCGGCACGCTCGCCGGCGCGACGACCGAGCGGGCGGAGGAACTGGTCGCGGCCTATCTCGAGCAGCAGGCCATTCCGTTGGCTGGTAGCCGTTCCTTGAGCGAGGTCACCGAGCGGCTTCTCGATCACGCGGCCGACCTTCGCGCGGACCCGCTGCCGAAAGAGGTGGCCACCGTCATCGACTATTTCCTCGCCGTTGCCGGGCCGCCGCGTGAGGCCGTGGACCAGGTGGCGATGATCGGCAAGGGCGCAGGCCTCGACATGGATGCGGCGCTCGATGTGGTGTTGCGCCGGTTTGACCGCTTGGCGCGGGACGGCGTCGATCTTGGGCGTGCGACTTTCGCCACTGAGCTTGGACGCACGCTCGAATATTATACAGGCTTGGTGTTCCAGATTGAGGGCCCCGGCACGGACCAGACGGAGCCGGTCGCCGGTGGCGGTCGCTATGACGGGCTTTTGGTCGCGCTGGGTGCGCCGCGCGAAGTGCCTGCCGTGGGCCTCTCCGTTCACACCGAGCGTCTGCTCGGCGCTGTGGAAAGGGATTCGTGATGGAGTCCTCGAGTTTCATCATCGCCGTCCCATCGAAGGGGCGCCTGAGAGAAAAGGCAGCCGATCTGTTCGAGCGGGCAGGCATGGCTTTGCGGGCCAAAGGTCACGAGCGCGGTTATCGCGGGCAGCTCGAAGGGCTCGATGACGTCGAGGTGGAGTACACGTCGGCGTCGGAGATCGTGCACCAGCTGAAAGCGGGCCGTGTGCATCTCGGCATTACCGGCGAGGATCTGGTGCGCGAGACGCTTGTCGATGTGGATGCCAAGGTGGAGTTCTTGACGCCGCTTGGCTTCGGCCACGCTGACGTTGTGGTCGCGGTGCCCGATTGCTGGCTCGACGTGTCGCGCATGGCTGACCTCGAGGATGTTGCCGCGCAGTTTTCCCGCGCCCATGGGCGCCGTCTGCGCGTGGCCACCAAATATCTGAACCTGACGCGCCGCTTCTTCGCCGCGAACGGTGTCGCAGGCTATCGCATTGTCGAGAGCGCTGGCGCCACCGAGGCGACGCCTGCGTCCGGCACCGCGGAGCTGATCGTCGACATCACTTCGACGGGCGCGACGCTGAAGGCGAACCACCTCAAAATCCTTGAGGACGGCCTGATCTTGCAGTCGCAAGTGCACCTGCTCGCCGCGCGCGACGGCGCATGGGATGCGCGCGCCCAGAGTTTGCGCGACACGATCGTCAAAGCGCTTTCGGCCTAATCAATTCTTCGTGGCGCATGTGGCGGGGTCTGGCAGCAGAAGCTAGGCTCCCCGCCAATGTCTTTAGGAGAGGGACCGGGATGCTTCGTATTGTATTGGCGGCGATTATTCTGGTGGGATTGGCGGCTACGGCTTTCGCGGCGCCATCACGCATCATCATTCTGCGGCATGGCGAAAAGGCCGACCCGTGGAAGCTTTGCGGCATCGGCCTCCAGCGCGCTCAGGCGCTCAAGCTCAACTATCTCGGTCAAGACGCCGCGAAGTCTCTGTTTGAAGCGGACGAGCCGCCGGCCTTTTTCTTCGCTATCACGCCCCACACGGCGGAACTCGCATCGCCTGCGGTGAAAAGCTGGAACAAGCCGATCATTCTTTATTCGGCGATGCCAAACGGCAGCAAGAAAGACATGGCCGAGACCCTGAACACCCGCACGCGGGAGGCGGCGAACAACATCCTCGCCAACCCGACGCTGAAGGGCAAAACCATCGTGATGGTGTGGGAGCACAAGCACATCGCCGATCCCAAGCTGGATGCCAAATATGAGCGTGAAGCGGCGGTGACGCTCCGCCAGCTTTTCAGCCTCGACATCCTGCCGGGCGTGCCGGCTGCCTGGCCAGACGACACTTACGATTATTTTTGGATCGTGGACTTCCCCAAGAATTCCAACGTGCCGTCGAAATTTTCGATGGTGAAGCAGGAGTTCGGAATGTCTTTTCCCAAAGTCCCGGCCAATGATTGGGGCGAGCCGGATGGGCTCGACGCCAGCAGCGGCTGCGAAGTGAAGGACTAGGGAAGCGTCTTCAAGGGTCTGAAACGCAAAAGGGGCGGCCCCGCAGGCCGCCCCTTAAACTTAGATGTTAGATGCCTGTATGAGGCGTTTACATCATGTCCATTCCGCCCATTCCGCCCATGCCTCCAGGAGGCATTGCGGGCATGCCATCGTCCTTCTTCTTCGGGGACTCGGCAACGCCAGCTTCTGTGGTCACCAGGAGACCAGCGACTGAGGCCGCATTCTGGAGCGCCGTGCGGAGGACCTTGGCCGGGTCGATAATGCCCTTGGCGATCAGGTCCACATAGGCGTCGTTCTGAGCGTCGTAGCCGAAGGACGGCGACTTCTGCTCGAGCACCTTGCCGACCACGATGGAGCCTTCGACACCGGCATTCTCGGCGATCTGACGGATCGGTGCCTGGAGGGCTCGACGGACGATATTGATGCCCGCTTCCTGATCGTCATTGTCGCCGGTGGCCTTGATCTTCTTCGAAGCGTGGAGGAGAGCCACACCGCCGCCGGGCACAATGCCTTCTTCGACGGCTGCGCGGGTCGCGTTCAACGCATCGTCGACGCGATCCTTCTTCTCCTTAACCTCCATCTCGGTGGCACCGCCAACCTTGATCACGGCAACACCGCCGGCGAGCTTCGCCAGGCGCTCTTGCAGCTTCTCGCGATCGTACTCGGAGCTGGTGTCCTCGATCTGCTGCTTGATCTGGCCGACGCGAGCCTCGATGTCATCCTTCTTGCCGCCGCCACGAACAATCGTAGTGTCGTCCTTGGTGATGGTGATGCGCTTGGCCTTGCCGAGCATCTGCGTGGTGACATTCTCAAGCTTGATGCCGAGATCCTCGGAGATCAGCTCGCCACCGGTGAGGACTGCGATGTCCTGAAGCATGGCCTTGCGGCGATCGCCGAAGCCAGGCGCCTTCACGGCGGCAACCTTCAGACCGCCACGGAGCTTGTTGACCACGAGCGTGGCAAGAGCCTCGCCCTCAACGTCCTCGGCGATGATGAGAAGCGGACGGCTCGACTGAACCACGGCCTCAAGAAGCGGCAGCATGGCCTGCAGACTGGACAGCTTCTTTTCATAGATGAGGATATAGGGGTTATCGAGATCGACGATCATCTTCTCGGCGTTGGTGATGAAGTACGGCGAGACATAGCCTCGGTCGAACTGCATGCCCTCGACGACTTCGAGCTCGCTGTCGAGGCTCTTGGCCTCTTCGACGGTGATGACGCCCTCGTTGCCGACCTTCTGCATGGCCTTGGCGATCATATCGCCGACGCCCTTGTCGCCATTGGATGAAATGGTGCCGACCTGGGCAATCTCCGACGAGCCGCTGACGACTTTCGCCTGCTTCTCGATGCTCTCAACGACCTCGGCGACGGCCTTTTCGATGCCGCGCTTCAGATCCATGGGGTTCATGCCGGCGGCGACATACTTCAGGCCCTCGCGGACGATGGCCTGGGCCAGGATGGTCGCGGTCGTCGTGCCGTCACCCGCGGTCTCGTTGGTCTTCTGGGCGACTTCCTTCAGCATCTGCGCGCCCATGTTCTCGAACCTATCTTCAAGCTCGATCTCCTTGGCCACGGTGACGCCGTCCTTGGTGGTGCGCGGTGCGCCGAACGACTTCTCGAGAATGACGTTGCGGCCTTTGGGACCGAGCGTCACCCTGACGGCGTTGGCGAGGACATCCACGCCGCGCAACATGCGCTCGCGGGCCTCGTAGCCGAATTTCACATCTTTAACAGCCATATGAGTTTGCTCCTTCTTGAGCTTCAGTCGTCATCTCGAGGTACGCGTTCTGCGCGTCTCGAAGGATGGGCAATTTCGGGTTGTGAGAGGGGAGTTAGCCCAGGATGCCCATGATGTCCGACTCCTTCATGATGAGGAGATCGTCGCCATCGAGCTTGACCTCGGTGCCGGACCATTTGCCGAAGAGCACCTTGTCGCCAGTTTTCACGCCCAAGGGCTGAAGCTTGCCGTCCTCGCCGCGGACACCTGGCCCGGCGGAAACAACTTTGCCCGTCTGGGGTTTTTCGGCTGCCGTATCAGGAATGATGATACCGCCTTTGGTCTTCTGCTCCTCCTCGAGCCGCTTGACCACCACGCGGTCATGCAGGGGACGGAATTTCATGGATTTTAGCTCCTATTTGCTGGAAACTACCGCTGGTAGCACTCGCTTCAGGCGAGTGCCAATCAAACGGGCATGTAGGGATGGGCAGCGGGCCCTGTCAAGGTGCTGCGCTGCACAAAATGCCAGCCAGGCGGGGAAGGGCCGCTTGATACCAGAACACGGTTAGAAAAGGATTTACGGCGCGCGGTGGCGAGCGAAGGCCAAGCATGTTGGCCGGTGATTTATGCCCGCGTTTCCAAACTAGACCAACGGATCGTCGAAGCGGGCCCGCCGCTTGGCCTCGTCTTGCTTGGCTGCTATCAACGGGATCCTCAAGGAGGGGCTCGGCATGCTTGACGTGATCATACTCATCGCCATGGCTATCACCGCTGGCGCATTCGCCGCGGGTCTGACGGCCGAGGCTGGTCTTCCTCTATTGCCCGTCCTTATCGCCACCGCGGCGCTCTTCTTAGTGATGGCCACGTCCTACGTCATGCTTGGGCGTTCGGCGCGCGGCCCCGGGGGCACAAGGATAGAGGAAATCGAGGAAGCGCTTGAGATCATCGACAACGATCTCAAGCGAATCGACCGGGTTGAGGACGATGTTGCCCGTATTGATCTCCTTTCCGACCGCGTCGAACGGCTCGACCGGGCGCTCGGTGGAAATGGCTCGTCCGAAAGCCCAAGCGGACTGGCCCGCGCCGAAGAACCCGCCACGGAGTTCGGCGGGGTCTATGAGCGAACCGAAAGCTTGCGTGCCGAAATAGAGACCGAGACCAGCGAAGAGACTGGTGGCAAAGTCGGGCTTCTCAGAGGTTTGCTCGCTCGTCGTTCTGACAAATCGACCCCGGAAACGCCGAGTGAGGCGCCCGTGGAGGAGGGCGACGCATGGAACGCTCTGTCCGACCGGCCCATCGTGGAAGAGGTCGAGGAGATCGAAGTCGAAATCGAGGAAGAGCCGGAACCTGAGCCCGTTCCCGAGACGGTAGCGGAAATGGAGCCCGAAACCGAGATCGAGACAGTGGAAGAGACTGTCGAAGAGATTCTAGAAGAGCCGGAAGACGAGGGCGAGGCTCCGTCGCCGCTCTCCATGGAGGAGGAAGACGCGGCGGAAGTGGTAGAAGCGGTCGAGGCCGTGGAAGAGGCAGAAGTGGAAGAGGCAGAAGTGGAAGAGGTTGCCGATCCTTCCGACGAGCCTGTCACCGCTACGTATGTGGACGACGACGATGAAGAAGACGCGATGCGGCGCATGATCCGCGAAGCTGTCGAGGCAGAACGCGTCGAGCTTTTTCTGCAATCGACAGTCACCTTGCCCGAACGCAAGCTCCGCTATTTCGAGGCTCTGACGCGCGTCCGGACCGCGGATGAAGATCTGGTTCTGCCTGGCGAGTATGTGCCCGTGGCCAAGCGGGCCGGGATGATGCCGCTCATCGACAATGCGTTGCTAGTGAAAAGCGTACACACTTTGCAGCAGGTACCTGAGGAGTCCGAGATCCAGGGCCTATTCTGCAATATCTCCTTGCACTCGTTGCTCGACCCCGACTATTTCCCCGAGCTTGTCGAGTTCATGGAAGAAAATAGCAGCCTTAGCGATAGCCTCATTTTCGAGGTGAGCCAGCCGGAGATGGCGGGCCTCACGGAGGCCGAGTTCAGTTGCCTCGATACCTTGGGGGCGCTTGGCTACGGCTTCTGCCTCGACAATGTCGCCGATCTTGATGCCGACTTTGCGAGCTTGAGCGATCGCTATTTCCGCTACGTGAAGATTAGCGCTGCGACGTTCCTCGACGTCCCCGGCAGGATCGCGGCTGACCTCAAGCGGCAACTCGATGGTCTCGGCATGCAGCTCATCATCGAGGAGGTCGAAAACGAAGGCGACGTGGCCGAGCTTCTCCATCACGGCATCGCCTTGGCGCAAGGCACCCTCTTCGACACGCCGAAGCCAGCCGACGATGCCCTCGCTAGCGAGGGCGCCGGCGCAGCCTGACCACGCCGGCATGCGCTCCGAAGCGCTTCGTCTTTTATCGTTTGCGGTCGCTCTGCGGCCAATTAGTGGAGGGGAAAGCCTCCTGGAGCGCGTCGATCTCGTCGCTCCCGCTACCGCCACCACCGCCGGCTCTCGCCGGCCGGCCTGGCGCACTGTTCCCCTCCTGGGAACCAGGCAGCATCACATCGGGCTCCAAGGCTTCTTCGACCGCGTCTTGCTCGTCGACGACCGGGATCGCGAACGGCACGGCCTCAAGCGGTAAAGCGGGAACGGCAAGGGCTGGACCGGCCAACGCCACGCCACCGACAACGCAGGAGACCGCGGCTATTTTGATGAGGGGTAAGGACATATCTCAAACCTCCGATTCGAAAGATGCACTTATTGGTGCGTGTAAGACGGCCACTTGGGGAACGCCACGGACGGCTCTTTGGTTTCAGATGCCGCGCTTAGCCCCCTTGGGGGATGAGGGACTTTTGGCGCGGCAACTCTCAAGGAACCGTCAGAACACTTTCAGCAAATCACCACGAATTACCGGCAAAATGTGAGGGGTTCGGCGCCCGCTTAGTAGCGGTCGCTGGGCGGCCAATTGGTGGACGGGAAGGCCCGCCTCAACTCGCGGATCTCGTCGCTCTGCTCGTTATAGGGCGGAATCCGATTGGCCTTCTTGGTCGCGGCGGCCTGGCTCTCATTGCTGCGGACGCGGGTCCGCTTGTAGCGGCGCTGACCGACGTTTTCTGCACCGATGCCGGGGCTCGTCAGGCCGTTCAGCACCGTGCTGGAAGCCGGCGCGGCCTGGGCCGAGGCGGCAGAAAGGCCAAAACCTAGGGCAACGGCACCGGCCGCGAGCAGGGCGCGGGTGGCTTTAAGATCACGCTTGGTGAGGGATGCAGTCATGAGGGGGTCCGACATGCTTTGCTCCTTTTGGGCTCGCCGTCTCCGGCCCGCATTAAGTGGGGGCCGGGTTCCCTCAGCGCAACCCTGGCTTCGATCACATTTGGGCTCGGTTTTTCAGGGGGTGAGGACGAAGGACCGCACACCGCCAAGCTTGACCGGTTTCCGCCGACCCTCTAACCGGGCGTCATGACCGAAACACCGCTCACCATCCCCGTCGTCTCGTCCGTCAAAGAGATCGGCTCCCGCTATCGCGCTTGGGTCGTCGATATCTGGGGTGTCATGCATAACGGACACAGCGCGTTTCCCCGCGCCGCTGCCGCCACGCGCGCCTTTCGCGAGTCCGGCGGCATCGTGGTGCTGCTGTCGAACTCGCCGCGACCGAGCCCGGAAGTCCAGGCACAGCTCCGGCAATTCGGCGTGCCCGACGAGGCCTACGACGCTACCGTGACGTCGGGCGACCTCACGCGCCACGAGCTTGGCAAATACAAAGGCGCACGCGTCTTCCATCTTGGACCGGAGCGCGACCTGCCGATTTTCGCCGGCCTCGATGTCACGCTGAGTGACTGGCAAGACGCCGACGTCATGGTGTGCTCAGGGCCGTTCGACGACGAGACGGAGACGCCCGACGATTATGTGGATCTCTTTCGGGAGATGGCGGCGCGCAAGCTGCCGATGATTTGTGCTAATCCCGATCAATTGGTCGAGCGCGGCCAGCGGCTCATCTATTGCGCCGGCGCCCTTGCGTCGGCCTATGAGAAAGCCGGTGGGGCTGTTGTCTATGCCGGCAAGCCCCATGCGCCGGTCTACGATCTTGCGTTCGAAACCATCGCGCGGCTCGCCGGCAGCAATGTCGGCAAAGACGAGGTTCTGGCCGTTGGCGATGGGGTCCATACCGACATCGCCGGCGCGGTCAATTTCGGCCTCAATGCCCTGTTCGTGGCCAGTGCGCTACATGCGCCCGGCGACGGTGGAGAGGCGCTCGATGCGTCTCATATTGCTGAGCTGTTCGCTGAGACGCCCCGGCTGCCGATTGCGGCCACTTATGCGCTCGACTGGTAGATTTTAGCGCCTCTGGAGCGCCCCCGAGAGCCAGCCGGAAAGGCGTCAGCGCTTATTGCGGCGCAGCAATGCCTTCGCTAGTTTGCGCCTTCACTTAAACCGGAAGCAGAGAAGGTCACATAATGAGCAATGCGAATGGCCAAACGAGTTTGGGCCACGGCTACTATTTGGAGGATCTTTCGCCTGGCATGGAGGCCAGCGTCTCCAAGGTCATCACCGATGCGGATGTGTCGGCGTTTGCCGAACTCTCGGGCGATATCAATCCGGTCCATCTCAACGATGAGTTCGCCGCCACTACCGTTTTCAAGAAGCGGATTGCTCACGGCTTTCTGACCGGCGCTCTGTTCTCCACCGTGCTTGGCACCAAGCTGCCTGGGCCCGGCTGCATCTATCTGGCGCAAGGCCTGAAATTCCGTGCCCCCGTCTATATCGGCGACGAAGTGGTGGCGACTTGCCGTATCACTGCCGTTGACACCGCGAAGAGCCGGGTCACGCTCGCTTGCGATTGTTCCGTCAACGGCAAGACCGTGCTCGAGGGCGAGGCGGTGATGATGGTCGACCGCAAGGCGTAGCCAAGAGGCGGACGGGCAGGGATCAGCGATGGACATCGTCCGCAGTTGGCAGGACACGCCGCCGGCCCTTAGAGGGGCGGTCCTGGCCATTGGCAATTTCGACGGCGTTCATCGTGGCCATCAGGCGGTTCTCAACGAGGCGAAACGTATCGCGACGGCCGAGGGCCGGCGCGCTGGCGCTGTCGTGTTTGAGCCGCACCCCCGTGAGTTCTTCACTCCCGACCAACCCTTCTTCCGGCTGACACCGCTTCCGGTGAAGCTCGAGCTGATCGAGGCGCTCGGTCTCCATCAGACCTTCGTCATCACGTTCGACAAGTCGCTGTCGTTGTTAAGCGCGGATGCCTTCGCCACTGACGTGGTGGGGGGGAGCTTTGGCGCGAGCCACGTGGTGGTGGGCTACGACTTCACCTACGGAAAAGGGCGCACGGGTTCCGTCGAGCAATTGGCGACGCTCGGCAAGACGCTCGGCTTTGGGGTCGATGTGGTGGCCCCGGTCACGCTCGAGGGTGGCGTCACGTTCTCGTCGAGCACGATCCGCGATCATCTCCGTCTCGGTGAGGTGCGCGAGGCCGCCGAGCAGCTTGGCTATTGGTGGCGCGCGCGTGGCCGGGTGAGAAAGGGCGCCGGCCGGGGCAAGGGCCTCGGCTTTCCGACGCTCAATTTCAAACTCGCGCCGGGCCAGGATGTTCGACACGGTATCTACGCAATGCGGGTGCATCATCGGGGCAAACGTCATCACGCTGCGGGCTATGTGGGGCCGCGCCCTACCTTCGGCGCCGATGATCCGGTGCTAGAGGCCTTTCTCCTCGATTTCTCCGGTGATCTCTACGACCAAGAAGTCGAGGTCGAGTTCATCGACTTTCTAAGGGCCGACCATGCTTTTGACAGCGCGGAGGCTCTCGCTGCGCAGATGGCGCAAGACTGTGAGCAGGCACGAACCGTGCTGCGTGCGGTCGACGCGAACGATCCCATGCGGCGCTTCACGCTCGGGGAGGCCCTGGCCGACCGGGCACTGGATTGTGGCTAGGCCGGTTGCTAGAACGCCTCACGGCGAATCGAAGCTCCGGGACGAGATAAAAAGACCATGGTGAGAAAAACGAGGAGCGGCAAAGCGGTCGCCAAAACTTCAGCGAAACGCAAGCCTCAGGCAAAGCCCAAGGCGCCGGCTAAGCGTAAGCCTGCGGCCAAGACTGCGGTCAAGCGCAAGCCTGTGGCCAAGGCAAAGCCGGCGGCGCGGCGCAAACCTGCCGCCAAGCCTAGAGCCGCTGCTAAGATCGCCACGAAACGCAAAACGACTGCCGCCAAGTCTAAGACGGTGACGAAGCGCAAACCTGCCGCCAAGCGCGCGATGAAGCGCAAGACCGTCGACAAGGTCAAAACCGCCACTCGGCGCAAACCTGCGGCTAAGCGTAAGCCGGCTGCCAAGCTCAGAGTTGCGGCAAAGGCGAAGCCAGCAACGAAACGCAAGCCAACAGCAAAGCCCAAAACTGCCGCCAAGCCAAAGCCAGCGATGACGCGCAAGCCGGCAGCGAAGCCCACAACCGCTACGAAGCAGAAGACGACAGCGAAGCGCCCGGCTCCTGCGAAGACGGTGGCGAAGCGTAAGCTGGCCGTGAAGCCCAAGGTCGTCGCTAAGCCAAAGGCCGCTGCGCCCAAGAAGGCTGCTGCGTCTAAGAAAGCTACGAAGCCGAGGGCTTCAGCGAGGCCCAAGCCCAAGCCCGCCGTTAAGGCCGCCCCGAAGCCGGCTGCCGTTAAGCCCGTGCCGCGGACGGATCGCGACTGGAGCGAGACCCTCTTCCTGCCGAAGACAGATTTTCCCATGAAGGCGGGTCTGCCCAAGCGTGAGCCGGAGCTGCTCGAACGCTGGACTGAAATGCGCCTTTACGATCGGCTTCGCCAGGAGGCCAAGGGGCGCTCGAAATTCGTGCTTCACGACGGGCCGCCTTACGCCAACGGCCATCTTCATATCGGCCACGCCCTCAACAAGATCCTGAAAGACGTTATCACCCGCTCGCAAGCGATGATGGGCAAGGACGCCAACTATGTGCCTGGCTGGGATTGTCACGGCCTTCCCATCGAGTGGAAGGTCGAGGAAGAGCAGTACCGCGCCAAGGGTAAAACCAAGCCCGACCTCAAGGACCCGGAGGCGCTGATCGCCTTCCGTCGCGAATGCCGCGACGAAGCAACGAAATGGCTCGACGTACAGCGCGAAGAGTTCAAGCGCCTCGGCATCGAGGGCGACTGGGATCATCCTTACGCCACCATGAGCTTCGACGCGGAGGCAACCATCGCCCGCGAGCTTATGAAGTTCGCCATGAACGGCCTGCTCTATCGCGGCTCGAAGCCCGTGATGTGGTCGGTGGTGGAGCGCACAGCGCTGGCCGAGGCCGAGGTCGAGTATCAGGAGATCGAGAGCCCGACGATCTACGTGAAATTCCCGGTCCTGTTCTCCAACTCGGAGACCCAGACGCCGCAAACGCTGCAACATGCGTCCGTGGTTATCTGGACGACGACGCCTTGGACCATCCCTGGCAACCGGGCCATCAGCTATTCCCCGTCGATCTCCTACGGACTTTACGAGATTACTGAGGCGCCGGACGATAACTGGGCCAAGGTCGGCGAGCGGCTGGTGATTGCCGATGCGCTGGCCGAGACCGTCAAGGCGGCGGCGCGTATCGATGGCTGGTCGCGGCTCGGCGATGTCACCGACGAGATGCTCAGGCACTCGATGACCACGCATCCGCTTCGCAGCGAGGCCGACTATCGGTTCAAGGTCCCGCTTCTTCCCGGCGATCACGTCACGGAGGAGACCGGCACCGGCTTCGTGCACACGGCGCCCGGCCATGGTGCGGATGACTTCGAGGTCTGGACCGCAAACGAACGGCTATTGCGCGAGCGCGATATCGACCCAGAGATCCCCTTCACCGTCGACGAGGCCGGGTTCTTCACCAAGGACGCGCCGCGCTTCGAGGGTAAGCGCGTGGTCGACGACAAGGGCAAGTTCGGCGACGCTAACAACGCTGTCATCGCGGCGCTGACGGAGGCCAACGCGCTCATCGCGCGCTCCCGCTACAAGCATGATTATCCCCATTCCTGGCGGTCCAAAAAACCGGTCATCTTCCGGGCCACACCGCAATGGTTCATCGCCATGGATCGCACGTTCGATGGTGGCGACACGCTTCGCGTTCGCGGCCTGAAGGCCATCGACGAGACGCGCTTTGTGCCGCCGCAGGGCGAGAAACGCATCAAGGGCATGGTGGATACGCGCCCCGATTGGGTGGTGTCGCGCCAGCGCGCTTGGGGCGTGCCCATCACCGTGTTTGTGCACAAGAAAACCGGCGAGGTCATTCCGCGCCAGGATTTTGAGGCGTCGCCTGAGCTGATCGACAGGATCGCAGATGTCTTCGACAAAGAAGGCGCCGACGCCTGGTTCGTAGATGGCGCTAAGGAACGCTTCCTGACCGGCTTGGTGGACAACCCGGACGATTGGGAGAAGGTCGGCGACATTCTCGATGTGTGGTTCGACTCAGGCTGCACCCAGGCTTTCGTGCTGGAGCAGCGTTCCGATCTCAAATGGCCGGCCGACCTCTATCTCGAAGGTTCCGACCAGCATCGCGGCTGGTTCCAGTCTTCGCTGCTTGAGGGTTGCGGCACGCGCGGCCGGGCGCCGTTCGATGCGGTGCTGACCCACGGCTTCGTCAATAGCGAGGACGGCCGCAAGATGTCGAAGTCCATGGGCAATGTGGTCTCGCCACAGGACGTCATCAGGCAGTCCGGCGCGGAAATCCTGCGCCTCTGGGCCGTGAGCTCGGACTATGCCGACGATCTGCGCATTGGCCCTGACATCGTCAAAGCCAATGTCGATTCCTATCGCCGTTTGCGGAACACGCTTCGCTTTATGCTTGGCAATCTCGCCCACCACCGGGACGGCATCACCGTGCCTTATGCCAAGATGCCGGAGCTTGAGCGCTACATGCTGGTGCGCCTTGCCGAGTTGGAGACGGTCGTCCGCGATGGCTACGTCGCTTACGACTTCAAGCGCATCTTCCACACGCTGCTCAATTTCTGCGTCAACGATTTGTCCGCCTTCTATTTGGACATCCGCAAGGACGCGCTTTACTGCGACGCAGATGACAGCGTCACACGCCGCGCCGCGCTCACCGTGATCGATCGTGTGTTCGCCGCGCTCACCGCGTGGATGGCGCCCATGCTCTGCTTCACCATGGAGGAGGCGTGGCTGACCCGCTTCCCCGAAGACAAGGGTTCGGTGCATCTGCGATCCTTCCCCGATGTGCCGGACGAATGGCGCGACGATGGGCTTGCCGAGAAGTGGCGGAAGATTCGCCAGGTGCGCCGCGTGGTGACGGGCGCGCTCGAGATCGAGCGCCGGGAACGCCGCATTGGTTCGAGCCTGGAAGCCGCGCCGCAAGTCTATGTCGCCGACGCGGATTTGCGCGAAGCGCTTCGTGGTGTCGATCTCGCTGAGATCTCCATCACCAGCGGCGCGGTGCTGATCCCGGAGGAGGGGCCGCGCAACGCCTTCCGCCTGGAGGATGCGCCGGACATCGCCGTGGTCTTCTCCCTCGCCAAAGGCGAGAAATGCGCGCGGTCATGGAAGATCCTGCCTGAAGTGGGTTCGGACCCTGAATTCCCCGAATTGACCCCGCGCGATGCGGCGGCTGTGCGCCAGTTCGATGCACGCCGCGCTGGCAAGGCCGGGTAGCGCCATGCTCCGTCACTGGCTTTGGGGACCTTACTCGCCGCTTGGGCTTATCATTGCCGTCTTCACGGTCGCGGCCGACCAGGCCAACAAGATATGGGCGCTCTATTTCTATGACCTCGGCGCCAAAGGCACCGTCACGGTCACGCCGTTCTTTGACCTCGTGCTCTTATGGAACAGGGGCATCAGCTATGGCCTGCTGCCCCAGGACAGCGCGGCCGGGCGTTTAGGCCTCATCGCATTTGCCTTCGTTGCCAGCGTGGCGCTGATCGTCTGGCTGTCCCGGGTGACCTCGGGGCTCACCGCCTGCGCCATCGGCCTCATCCTTGGCGGGGCCATTGGCAACGCCATCGATCGCATCGCCCATGGCGCGGTGGTGGATTTGTTCGCTTTTCACGCCTTTGGCTTCCAATGGTACGTCTTCAACATCGCCGACGTAGCCATAGTTGCCGGGGTTATTGGACTTCTGTATGATTCATTCTTCGGGGGTCACAAAAAGGCCGAAAATCCCTCCAAAATGTAGTCTAATCCGGTACGTGCCGGACTCCAGGGGGAATATTGGGACATTTCACCACCAAAACCGTTGCTAGCCAGGCTTTGAAGCTCGCGGGTGCGCTTGCCTTTGTGGTGGCGCTTGGGGGCTGTGGCAGTGGTGTTGAGCTTGAAGGCAAGGTCTTCGACTATATGGGCGTCTCTGGCGACCGCAGCCAGCAGCCAGATGTTCAAATGAGCGAACGCCCGCCGCTGCTCGTTCCCCCGAATGTGAGGGCATTGCCCCAACCCGGCACGAATGCCGCCGTCGTCACGGCCCGACAAGATTGGCCGGACGATCCGGAACTCGTGAGGAAGCGCGTCGCTAAGCAGGAGAAGGCCAAAGAGGCTGAAATCCAGACGGCGGCCGATCCTCAAAATCCCTATGCCGGCAAGCCGAATCTGCTCGACAAGTGGTTGGGTGGTTCCGAGGACGATGTGGCGCCGATCGCCAATGTGCCGGAGCCGGACGCGTCCGACAGACAGCCGGCCACAGCCGTGGCCCAGTCGGCGTCAAAGCCGAAGGCGCTGACACCACACGCGCCCCAGGCGCCGCTGCCCACGAAGCCGGTTCAACAGGCCACGCCTGAAAGCTATGGCGGCATGTCCAATCCCCAGGGCAATAACGCCAACTGGTAAAAGCGATGCAATTCCGTGGCTGACCGCCGCAATTGCATCTAATTTAGCTTGAAAACTCACGCTCGAACGCTGACATGTGAAACACCGGCCGGCTGATTGCCTCTTCTTGGTCTTCCGCGAACCGGAGTCTTGCTGCCCGCTAACCTCAGGCCCTGCTTAATGGTGGAATGGATGCTAGATCAGTTCACGGCCGCGCTCGATCCGCGAGCAGGCCTGATCGTCGCCGGTTTGACCCTCGCCTCGATGGCCGTCGCCGCCGTCGCCGCCGAGACCGCGCCGCCTGAGCGCGTGCGTGAATTCACGCTTCCCAATGGCCTGCATATCGTCGTCATCCCCGATCATCGCGCGCCGGTCGTCACCCAGATGGTCTGGTACAAGACGGGCGCCGCGGACGAGCCCCAGGGCGACTCCGGCATCGCCCACTTCCTCGAACATCTCATGTTCAAGGGCACCGAGCGCATTCCTTCCGGCCAGTTCTCGAAAATCATCGCCAAGAATGGCGGCGAGGACAACGCCTTCACCAATCACGACGTGACCGCCTATTTCCAGCGCGTGGCCAAGGATCGCTTGGGCATGGCAATGGAGATGGAAGCCGATCGCATGGCCAATCTCCGTCTCACCGAGGAGGACGTGACCACGGAGCGTGATGTCATCCTCGAGGAGCGCCGGTCTCGCGTCGACAACGATCCGGGCAGCATCCTGCAAGAGCAGATGATGGCGGCGCTCTACCGTAACCACCCTTACGGCACGCCGATCATTGGCTGGGAACATGAAATCGAGGCCCTTGACCGCGAGGATGCGCTCGCCTTCTACCGCCGGTTCTACGGCCCCCAGAATGCGGTCCTCGTGGTGGCTGGCGATGTCGAGCCCGAAGAGGTGAAGGAACTTGCCGAGAAGACGTTCGGCGAGATCAAGCCGACCGGCGAGGTGAACAAACGGGTCCGGCCTAAGGAGCCCAAGCACGACGCCGAGGTCGTGGTGACGCTGGAAGATCCGCGCGCCGGCCGCACCACGGTGCAGCGTCACTACATCGCGCCGAGCTATGCCTCCGCCGAGCCCGGCGAAGCGGAAGCCCTCGACCTTTTGATGCGGATCGCTGCGCACGGCGCGGTTGGTCGTATCTATAAGCGACTTGTTGTGGAGCAGAAGGCCGCGGCAAGCGCCGGCGGTTGGTACACCGACTCCGGTCTCGATTCCGGCCGGCTCGGTTTCTACGCCATCGCTGGCGAGGCGAACACGGCGGACGAGATCGATGCGGCTATCACTGGCGTCGTCGACGAGCTGCGCGAGAAGGGCGTCACTCAGGCAGAACTCGACCGGGCCCGCTTCTCTCATATCGCCGAGTTCGTTTACAACTCCGACTCGATTTCCCGCATGGCGCGCCAATATGGCGGGAGGATTGCTGCCGGCATGAGCGTTGCGGATGTCGAGGCATGGCCCGAGCGGCTCAACAAGGTCACGGTCGAGGATATCCAGGCCGTCGCCCTCAAATATCTGAATGACGATGACTCGGTCACGGGGATCCTCAAGCCGGCCCCCAAATTCAAGAGCAGCATTGCTGACAAACCTGCCCGGGCGGCAGGGAAGGGCAAGTCGTAGACGCGAATGATGTATCGCTCTCCGCTTTCCTCCCTAATGTTGCGGCTTGGCGCTTCGCTGTGGGCGCTCGCGCTGCTCGCTTCACCTGCGGCGGCTCAAGGGAAAACAATGGCAATTCAGGAAGTTACAAGCCCTGGCGGGATCAAGGCCTGGCTTGTCGAGAGCCACGCTAATCCGCTTGTCGCCATGCGCTTCGCCTTTCGTGGCGGCGCCTCACAGGACCCGAAGGACAAGGAAGGCGTTGCCTATTTCGTCACAGCGATGATGGACGAGGGCGCCGGCGATCTCGACGCTACGGCCTTCCAGGAACGCCAGCAGGAGCTGGCCATGCGTCTCGATTTCGACGCCGGGCGCGACGTGATGCTCGGCAATCTCCAGACGCTGACCGCCAACAAGGACGAGGTCTTCGATCTGGCGCGGCTCGCCATGGCTGAGCCCCGCTTCGACGACGTTGCCTTCGAGCGCGTGCGTGAACAGATTTTGGCCGGGCACAAATTCGACGAGAACGATCCGGCGACCGTGGCGTCGCACGCGTGGGACAGAACGGCGTTTAAGGACCACCCTTATGGGCGTCCGATCAAAGGCACGAAAGACTCCATCGCCGCCATCTCCCCCGACGATCTCAGGGACTATGTCCGCCGCGTATTCGCGCGCGACCAGCTCGTGATTACGGTGGTTGGCGATATCAACGCGGAAGAACTCGGCAAGGCACTCGATGAGGTTTTCGGAGATCTGCCGGAACGCTCGGAGCTCGTGACCGTGGCTCAAGCGGAGCCGCCGCTCGGACCAAAGCTCGAAATCATCGCCATGGAAGTGCCCCAGTCGGTGGCGCAGTTTGGCCATCGCGGCATCGCCCGCCAAGATGACGACTTCATCGCGGCCTATGTGCTGAACTACATCATCGGCGGCGGCGGGTTTTCCTCGCGCCTGATGGAAGAGGTGCGTGAGAAACGTGGCCTCGCTTACTCGGTCTATTCCAATCTCTACCCCTATCGGAACGGCGCCGTATTCGTTGGCAATGTGGCCACCAAGAACGAGGCGGTCGCTCAGTCGCTCACGGTGATCCAAGACGAGCTGCGGCGGCTGGCGGAAGAGGGCCCGAGCGCCGAGGAGCTGAAAAACGCCAAGAGCTATTTGACTGGCGCTTACGCGCTCCGCTTTGAGTCCTCTACCAGCATCGCCAACCAGCTTCTGTGGATTCAGATCGAGGAGCTTGGCCACGACTATGTGGACCGGCGCAACGCGCTGATCGAGGCGGTGACGCTCGACGATGTTAAGCGGGTCGCCAAGCGCTTGCTGGCGGCGGACCAGCTCATCACCACCATCGTCGGCAAACCGGTCAAGCCAACGGGTGTGACGCCCGAAGGAGCACCTGGATAGCCGCCATTCCACCTTCCAAGCGATAGAATCGGGTAAGGTACGGACCCGCCGGTATCATGCCGGCGAACGGTCAGAGGCACGCAAATGGCCATTCGTCAGTTGCCGCCGAACCTCGTCAATCGCATCGCCGCCGGTGAGGTTGTGGAGCGGCCCGCAAGTGTCGTTAAGGAGCTGGTGGAAAACGCGATCGATGCTGGCGCGCGCCGTATTGACGTGACGGCCACGGGCGGCGGCTTGCAGCTCATCCGGGTCACCGACGATGGCACCGGCATGGCGCGTGACGATCTGGCGCTGGCGGTCGAGCGCCACGCTACCTCCAAGCTTGGCGGCGACGATCTCTCTCATATTCTGACTCTTGGCTTTCGCGGCGAGGCGCTGCCCTCGATTGGTGCCGTGGCTAGGCTCTCCATCACGAGCCGGTTGGAAGGAGCGTCCGAGGCCTCCACAATCTCTGTGGATGGCGGCCACAAAGCCGCGCTGAAGCCCGCGGCGCTGTCCGCCGGTACGGAGGTCGAGGTCCGAGACCTGTTTTATGCGACGCCCGCTCGGCTGAAATTCATGAAGTCCGAACGGGCGGAGACGGCGGCCATTGCCGATCACGTGAAGCGACTGGCGCTGGCCCATCCAGAGGTCGCTTTCTCGCTGTCGAATGGTGAGCGCACTTCTTTGCGCCTCGAAGCCTGTCCGCCTGGGCTGATGGATCACGGCTTAGAGCGCATGGGGCGTGTTCTTGGGAGCGATTTCCTCGCCGACGCGCTTCCCGTGTCAGCCGCGCGCGACACCATGGCCGCGGAAGGTTTCGCTGGGCTGCCGACGCTCCATCGTGCCAACGGCTTGCAATGTTATCTCGTGGTCAATGGCCGGCCGGTGCGGGACAAATTGATCGTCGGTACGGTGCGCGCGGCCTATGGCGATCTCTTGCCCCGGGGCCGTTACCCCATGCTGGTGCTGTTTTTAACGGTGCCGCCAGAGGAGGTGGACGTGAATGTCCACCCGGCCAAGACCGAGCTTAGGTTTCGCGATCCGAACGCCGTGCGCTCGCTGCTGATCGGCGCTTTACGGGATGCGCTCGGCACAGCCGGCCACCGGGCTACGGGAAGCCTGTCGCAATCGGCGCTCGATCGTATGGTGCGGCCGCAGCACCGCCCCGCGCCAACGCCCGGCGCCGCGCCAGACACCAGTCCACGGGCTTATATGAGCCATAGCCGCCCGCGTGGCTTTGGCTTCTCCGATAAGGCGCAAGCCCCGCTCGAGGCGGTCTCGGCGCCAAGTGGCGATACAAGAGGCACCGCCATTGTCGAAGACGAGGCGGACTATCCCTTGGGTGCGGCCCGCGCCCAGGTGCAGGACACCTTCATCATCGCGCAGACGGCTGACGCGCTCGTCATCGTCGACCAGCACGCGGCCCATGAGCGCCTGGTCTATGAGCGCCTGAAGCACGCATATTCAAATGGCGGCATCACACGGCAACTCCTGCTCATTCCCGATGTGGTCGAGCTCGATGGCGAAGCTGTAGCCGCGCTGCTCGCCGCGTCAAACGAATTGGAGAGTCTTGGTCTCGTCGTCGAGGCCTTCGGGCAATCGGCCATCGTCGTGCGCGAGGTGCCTGCGCTGCTCGGCACCTGCGACGTCAAAGGGCTTCTGTCTGACCTCGCCAGCGCTTTGGCCGAAGCGGAGGAAGATGGGGAGGGCGGCCGCGTGCTTGCCGCGCGTCTCGACCATGTTCTGTCCACCATGGCTTGCCATGGCAGCGTGCGGGGTGGGCGCAGGCTGTCGCCTGATGAGATGAACGCGCTGCTGCGGGACATGGAGAAGACGCCCTTCTCCGGCCAGTGTAATCACGGCCGTCCCACCTATATTGAGCTGAAGCTCACCGATATCGAGAAGCTGTTTTCGCGGCGCTAGAGACGGGTCCGTCAGAGCTCGACCCGCTCAGTGCCTTCGTGCTCGGTGACGCAGGCCGCGAGCTCGGCGATGGCATCGCGTGTGCCGCTCAATTTGAAGCTGAATTCGGCGCCGTCGGTGACGATACGCAAGACTTTGCCACCGCGCATGGACTCGACCACGGGGTCGGAGTTGTCGAGCGGAATGAGGATGCCGTGCACGTCGACCACCTTGGCCACGGCGGCGATGGGGTCTCCGCCGTCTATGATCAGGAGCACGGCCTTTCTCGTCCCGACCTCGAGCGTGCGTGCCTCGTCGGCGATGACGATGCCCCAGTCGAAGTCCTTGCTGATAACGAAGCCGAGCAGGATGCCGTTGTCGGATTCCGCCGTCATGGTGCAGTCGGAGAAATCTCCGTCGGTGTCGTAATTGGCGTTCCCCTGCCATACGCCCGAGGTAAAGCTGTCCTTCGCAGGGTCGCTTCCCGCGACGGCCGCCAGCAATAAAGGCGCAAATAACAACGCTCTCAACGTCATGGGCACTCCCCACAATGTGCCATGTTTCTTGCTACACTAGTTGGAAGCCTGAGCGATCGCGATCTCCGTTTCACCATAACGCCGCCTATCGATCTCGGAGAGCGGCGCGGGCCACGCGGGCGCCGTGCCAGCCCGCTCTTCGAGCGCGGCGATGGCATGGTCTGTAGTCCAGCCGCCATCGACGGCAGCGGCGAGCGCCGCTTCCCCGAGATCCTTGCCATAAGGCGGGTCACAGAAGATGAGATCGAAGGGCGACATCGTGCCGGCTGGACCAAGCTTTGTGGCGTCGCGCCGCCAGATTTTGGTGGCGCCAGTCAGGCCCAAGGCCTCCACGTTGCGGCGGATCGCGGCCCGGGCGCTCGCATCTTCTTCGATGAAGAGGCAGAAGCGCGCCCCGCGTGACAGCGCCTCAAGCCCGAGCGCGCCGGAACCGGCGAACAGGTCGAGCACGCGCAAACCCTCGAAGTCGACCGCGGGTGCGCCATGTTCCAGCACGTTGAACAGCGCTTGGCGTATCCGGTCGGATGTGGGCCGCGTGGCCACGCCCTGTGGCGCCTCGATCTTTGCGCCTTTGAATTTTCCGGTGATCAGTCTCATCGCCGGCGGGTCGGTTGCCGGTCAAGCTGGCCCCGGCGCAGGCCGAATTCCCCGGCGAGTTTCGTCCCGAGCTGGTCCACCAGCACTTTCGGTTTCACTTCGTCGACCGTGCCGGAGGCAAGATCGCCAAGCGCGAACGGTCCGAACGTGATCCGGATCAGACGATTGACGACGAGACCCAGATGCTCGGCGATCCGCTTCACCTCGCGGTTCTTGCCTTCGCGCAAGGCGAGCACCAGCCACACATTGTGGCCCTGCTCCCGTTCCACCCTCGCTTCGATTGGCCCATAGGAAATCCCGTCAATGGTGACGCCGCCCTGCAATTTATCGAGCGCATCCTGGGTCACGTTGCCATGCGCGCGCACGCGATAGCGGCGCAGCCAACCGGTGCTCGGCAACTCCAAATGCCGAGCCAGCGCACCATCCGTGGTGAGCAGCAGGAGCCCTTCGGTATTGATGTCGAGCCGCCCAACGGAGACCACGCGCGGCAATTTGTCAGGCAGCGCCTCGAACACGGTCTTACGGTTCAGCGGGTCCTTGTGGCTCGTAATCAGCCCTTTTGGCTTGTTGTAGCGCCACAGCCTCGCTGGCCCCGACTGGGGCAGGGGCTTGCCGTCGACAACGATCGTATCGGTGGCCGAGACCACATGGGCCGGGGTCTCCAGAACCTTGCCGTTGACGGTGACGCGTCCCGCCTCGATCCATCTCTCGGCGTCGCGGCGTGAGCAAAGCCCGGCATGGGCCATGGCTTTAGCGATACGCATGGGTTCTTGGACGGGGGCTGGGGCGTCCCCCTTTTTCCGAGGTGCTTGACCCCGGCTTTGCTTCTCCCCCACTTTGCCGCTCATGACGGCGAAACTTGCAGATGCGGAGAGTCCAGGCAAGCGCCCCATGGATTTGGCGCTCATAGAGGCGGAAACCGCGCGGGATCGGGGCGAGGTGCCTATCGGTGCTGTGGTCACGGGCCCTGATGGCGACGTGCTGGCCAAGGCTGGCAATTGCACCCTTGAGCTGCGTGATCCCACGGCTCATGCGGAGCTTCTAGTCATCCGCCAGGCCTGTGCCAAGCTCGGCAGCGAGAGGCTGATTGGCTGCGATCTCTATGTGACCCTCGAGCCCTGCGCCATGTGCGCCACGGCCATCTCCTTTGCCCGCATTCGGCGGCTCTATTTCGGCGCGGCTGATGAGAAAGGCGGCGGCGTCGAACACGGGCCGCGCTTTTTCGGCCAGGCGACCTGTCACCACGCGCCAGAAATCTATGGCGGCTTGGGGGAGACCCGTGCCTCAGCCCTGCTCAAGGCGTTCTTCGCCGCAAGGCGTTAGCCGCCAGGAGCGCCAACCACGAGAGTTGGGTCGAACACGAAGTCTGAAAAGTTTTAGTTGCCCCAAGGCCGCGGGGGTTCGGCGTTCGGATCTAGCGGCCAAGTATCCTGCGGATTGAAGTGCCGCTGCAGCGCTTGGGTCTCGATATCGCCCTTGGTGTAGGGCACGAACCCAAAATACCCGGTCCAGCCGCGCGGCCCTGGCTCCGTGGTCTTGTAGGGATAAATCGGCGTGCGACCGCGCTTGTAGATTCTGGCCTGCTCGACCAGCGAGGCATGACTTGGTGCCTTGGCGACGAAGCTCGGCGCGGCATAGAGCGGCGCTGACCAAGTCAGCAGCCAAAAGTAGAAGAGAATCGCAATGACGCCCACCACTCCACATGCGGTTTTCTTCGAAACGGGCACGTCATACGTCATGTGATTCTCCGACCATACGCCAAACTAGTTGCAGATAGTGACGACACCATGGAACTGCAACGCTTAATCGCCAGAAAAAGCGGCGAAAACGAGAGCCGCGGCTATTCTGCTCCGCGCCGGTAAATCTCTCGTTAACTTTTGCAGTCTGCGAGACGTCGAGCGGCGTTATTTCTTCTGCTCCACGGCGCGCCAGCCGATATCGCGGCGGCAAAAGCCCTTCGGCCAGTCGATCTTGTCGACCGCCGCGTAGGCCCGTGTCTGCGCTGCCCCAATGTCCTTGTCCCGCGCGGTCACTCCGAGCACGCGTCCGCCATTGGCGAGAACACGTGGCCCATCTTGTTTGGTGCCGGCATGGAAGATTTCGACGTCCGGCTCGGCGGCGGCCTCCTCAAGTCCCTTGATCTCGGTGCCCTTGGCGTAGTCGCCCGGATAGCCCTTGGCCGCCATGACCACGCATAGCGCCGCATCGTCGTGCCAGTCGAGCGTAAGCCCGCCGAGTGTCCCTTGGGCGGTGGCCAGCAGCGCGGGCAACAGGTCCGACTTGAGGCGCGTGGCCAGCACCTGCGCCTCGGGATCGCCGAAGCGCACATTATATTCGATGAGCTTGGGTGCCCCGTGCTCGATCATTAGCCCGGCATAGAGCACGCCTTTGAAGACCATGCCGCGCGCTTTCATGGCGGCGACCGTCGGTAGGATAATTTCGTCCATAACGCGCTTTGTGAGCGCATCCGTCATGATCGGCGCTGGCGAATAAGCGCCCATGCCGCCGGTATTGGGGCCGGTGTCGCCGTCATGCACGCGCTTGTGGTCTTGCGCCGTGGCGAGCGGCAGCGCCGTGTCGCCATCCACCAGCGCGAAGAAGCTCGCCTCTTCGCCGGCGAGAAATTCCTCAACTACGACCTCGGCGCCAGCCGCACCGAATGTGCCGCTAAAGCAAGCATCGATCGCGTTGTAAGCCTCGAAATGGGTGTTGGCGATGACCACGCCCTTGCCCGCTGCGAGCCCGTCGGCTTTGACGACGATGGGGTGCCGGTGGGACGCGACATAGGCCCTCGCGGCCTGTGCGTCGGTGAAGCGCCCATAGGCCGCCGTCGGGATGTTGAACTCGGCGCAGAGATCCTTGGTGAAGCCTTTGGAGCCTTCGAGCTGCGAAGCCGCCTTGGAGGGTCCGAACACGGCAATGTCTTGCGCCTCGAGATCGTCGGCGAGACCGGCGACCAGCGGCGCCTCGGGTCCCACGATTACGAGACCGATGTCCTTATCCTTGCAGAAGCGTGCGACCGCGTCGTGGTCCACCACGTCAAGCGCCAGACATTCGGCGACGGCTGCGATGCCCGCATTGCCTGGCGCGCAGTAGAGCGTATCGAGGAGGGGGCTTTTGGCGAGCTTCCAGGCAAGCGCATGCTCACGCCCGCCACCGCCGATCAGAAGCACATTCATCGCTCGAAACGCTCCGCTTGTTCGCCATCCTCGAGGCTAGTATTGCTCGAAGCCTCAAAGGGCGCTCTTAGCATGAGAAAAGCGCTACCCGCGAAAAGAGATGATCTGAGATATGGCAACCCACACGAAGCCTGAGAGTCCTTCGACGAATCTCATCGAATATACGGTCTCCGAACTCGCCTTCTCGCTAAAGCGGACGGTGGAGGACGCATATGGCCTCGTGCGGCTGCGGGGTGAAATCTCCGGCTATCGAGGCCCGCACGCCTCCGGCCATTGCTATTTCACCGTCAAGGACGAGAAGGCCGCCATCGAGGCAGTGGTCTGGCGAGGCACGTACGGTCGGCTCAGGTTCAAGCCCGAGGAAGGGCTGGAGGTCGTAGCCAAGGGCAAGATCACTACATATCCGGGCCGTTCGAAATACCAGATCGTGATTGAGGATATCGAGCCTGCGGGCGCTGGCGCGCTCATGGCGTTGCTGGAGCAGCGCAAGAAACAGCTCGCCGCCGAAGGCCTGTTCGAGGATGCCCGCAAGAAGGCGCTGCCCTATCTGCCACGCGTTATCGGCGTCATCACCTCGCCCACGGGTGCCGTGATCCGCGACATCCTCCATCGCCTGGAGGATCGCTTTCCGTCCCATGTGCTGATGTGGCCGGTCCGGGTGCAGGGCGAGACTTGCGCCGAGGAAGTGGCCGGCGCTATCCATGGCTTCAACGCCGCCGAGTCGGTGCTCATGCCAAGGCCCGACCTCATCATCGTCGCGCGTGGTGGCGGCAGCCTCGAGGATTTGTGGGGCTTCAACGAAGAAATTGTCGCCCGCGCCGCGGCGGCGAGCGCCATTCCCCTGATCTCGGCTGTGGGCCATGAGACCGACTGGACCATTCTCGATTTCGTCGCCGATCACCGCGCACCGACACCGACGGCGGCGGCCGAGCGCGCCGTGCCGGTGCGGTCGGACCTGCTGGTCACGGTTCGGACCTTCGGCGTGCGGACCGCGAGTACGCTCAAGCGGACGCTGCAAACTTGGCGCAGCCGCTTTGTGGCCTCGGCGCGGGGACTTCCCCGCCGCACCGAAATCTTGGCGCTACCGCGTCAGCGTCTCGATGATGCGAGCCGGCGGCTGCCACGCGCGTTGCTGGCCAATGCCGTGGCTCACCGTTCAGGGCTCGACCGCACGGGGCCAAGGCTCAGGCGCCATCTTGTGGTGCAGGCTGTGAGCCGGGGCCGTGAGCAGCTTATGCGTCTCGACCGGGCCCGCGCGCGCAGCGTCTCAGCACTCTTAGATCAGTCGCGCCGCCGTCTCGAAGGTCAGGCGAAGCTTCTCTCGACGCTCGGTTATCACAATGTATTGGCGCGCGGCTTTACGCTCGTGCGCGCTGCCGACGGCACCATGCTCCGCCATGCGAGCGAGGTGAAGCCGGGGGCGGCGCTCGATATCGAGTTTGTCGATGGTCATGTGGGCGCCCATGCCGACCCGCGCGGCGGCAAGGCGGAAAACCCGGCCAAGAAGCCGCGCCGCGGCCCTGACGACAAGCAGGGCAGTCTTCTTTAGTGCATTGGCAACGGGTCAGGCGTGACGCTATGGTGAGCGACAACAAGAAAGTTTCACGGCTTTGATGAACCGCTTCGAACGCAATCTTGGATTTAAAGGCGAGGCCAAGCTCAAATATCTCGACGGAGAGGTCCAGGTGATGACGCCTGGCGACTTCGTGCGCTGTGCCGTCACCGGCGACGCGATCCCGCTTGATGATCTCCGCTATTGGAGCGTCGAGCTGCAGGAAGCCTATGTGGACGCCGCTGCGTCGCTGAAACGGTACCGCGAGACCAATCCCGCGTCCTGACGCCAGCTAGCGTTTCGTCGCCGTGCTCAGCAATTCCTTCAAGCCCGGCTCGTCCTCGAACTTCACCATGATCGGGAACGGAGCCGAGCGCTGCTTAAGCTCGGCCACCGCGCTCTCGTCGTCATCGTTGGACAGACGCGCCCAATCTTTCTCCGTGGTCACCAGCATCGCCTTTCGTGTATCCGCCTCTTTCAGCAGGGCTCGTGCCTGGCGTTCGGTGAAGCGATGATGATCGGGGAAGGCATGGGAGGCGGTAAGCCCCGCCCCGTTTGATTTGAGCGTGGCGAAGAACTTGGATGGCCGCGCGATCCCGGCAAAGCCGATCACCGGCATGACGCCAAGCCAGCGCGGGTCGCAATTGGGCTCGATCTTGGCTTTCAGCACGGGCTTGCCCGCGCCCTCAAACGTCTCGATCAACGACGCGGCTTTCTTACCCTCGCCAATGACCAACAACCCGTCGGCCCGGGCAATCTGCGCATCGAGCGGCGCCCGTAGAGGCCCAGCCGGCATCACCAGCCCATTGCCGAGCCCAGAAGCGGCGTCAACCACGATCAGTGAGAAATCTTTGGTGAGGCGCGGGTTCTGGAAACCGTCGTCCATGACGATGATGTCCGCATCGGTTTCCGCGATGGCCTTGGCGCCCGCCACCCGGTCCGCCGAAACGAAGGTCGGTGCGATTGCCGCTAAAAGCAGAGGTTCATCGCCGACTTCGCCGGCGTCTTGGTCTTCGACCTGGATGGGCCCCTTAGCCGAGCCGCCATAGCCCCGCGTGAGGAAAGCCGGGCTCTTGCCTGTTGCCTGCAGAACCTTGGCGATGGCGATGGCGGTTGGCGTTTTGCCGCCGCCGCCGGCCGTAAAATTACCGATGCAGATGACCGGACGCTGCGCGCGATACGGCTCGCCCTTGGTCATGCGCGCGGCGGCGATGTTGCCATAAAGCGCGGCGATGGGACTCAGCGCAGAGGCGACCACGCCCTTCCTGCGGTGCCACCAGGAGGGAGTCTTATGATGCATGCTTAAGGGTCACTTTCGGCGGCAAATAGGAATCGAGCGCTTCGAGCGTGAGGGTTAGGGCGCCGCCCATGGCGTCGTTGGCGGCCTCGGCGCGTGCCTTCATGGTTTCGCGCGCGTCTTCGTCTTGCAGCAGGTGAAGCGCCGCTTCGGCGAGGCTCGTCGCGTCGCTCACTTCTTTGGCGCCCTCGGCTTTCAGGAGCTCTGAATAGGAGTCGCGGAAGTTCTGCCAGTTGGGACCGGTCAGCACCGCAGCGCCAAGCTTGATCGCCTCCACTGGGTTCTGCCCGCCGCGCGCCACGAGCGATCCACCAATGAGTGCGACCGGTACCGACGCATAGAACAAGCCAAGCTCGCCAATCGTGTCGGCCACATAGATGTCGGTGTCCTTCTCCGGCAGGGTACCTTCGGAGCGAAGCGCGGCTTTGAGGGCGGAGAATCTCAACTCAGCAGCGATGCCGGGCCCGCGTTCTGGATGCCGGGGCACGATGATGGTGAGGAGATTGGGCAGCTTCCGCTTCATCAGCACATGGGCGGTGGCGATGATTTCGTCTTCGCCAAGGTGCGTACTCGACGCCAGCCATACGGGCCGGCCTGATATCGCCGAGGTCAGACGTTTTTTGTTTGCCATGTCCACGGGCGGCGGTGGCGCATCCGCTTTGAGATTGCCGGTACCGCGCGCCTGCGCCGCGCCAAGCTGGGCGAAGCGTTCGGCGAGGCTGTCATTCTGGGCCAGCACAAGATCGAACGCCGAGAAAATCGGCCGGCTGATGCCGGGCCGCCGCCGCCAAGCCTTGAACGATCGGGTCGACATACGGCCATTGATCAGGAGAAGCGGAATCTTCTTCGCCTTCGTCTCCATAACAAGGTTCGGCCAGATCTCGGACTCGACCAGCACGGCAAGGTCCGGCCGCCAATGGTCCAAGAACTTCCTGATATAGTTTTGCCCGTCGAGCGGCACATATTGATGCATGGCGCCTTTGGGCAGTCGCGTCTGTGCCAACCGTGCCGAAGTGACCGTGGCCGTCGTAAGCAGGATGCGAAGTTCGGGACGTTCTTTGGCGATCGCATCGATCACCGGGAGTGCCGCGTTGACTTCGCCGACGCTCGCCGCATGGAACCATGCGAGGACGCCGTCTGGCCGCGCGATGCTGGCAACGCCATAACGCTCGGGCCTCCGGTCCAATTCTTCTTTGCCGCGCCGGGTCCGCCAAGAAAGCATGAGCGGCGCCACTGGCGTGGCGAGCCGCGTCACCACGCGGTAGCCCTTAAGCGACAGGCCCGGCTTTGCCATGGCTTCTATGCTGAGCGGGTCGGTGGCGCCCGCCAGCGCATAGGCGCGCGCCGTCACTTCGGCAAGTCCAAGTTCGATGGCGCGGCGTCCCGCCTCGATTGTTTCCGCATCCTCGGTGGCCGGCACGTGCACTGGATCGCCGGTCACGACGGCGACCTTCGAGAATGGCAGATTGATCGTGAAGGCGCTCCAGGTCGGCAGCTTGAGGAAGCGGCTGGTGGCGACGGCCATCGGCACCACCGGGCGGCCAGACTTGGCGGCCAGGGTGGCGATGCCTCGCCCGGCGTTGCGGGCCGGGCCCGGCGGCACATCCCCGGTCATGACCACGGTTGCCCCAGCGCTCAGCGCGCGCAACGTTTCGCGCATGGCTGTCGCCCCGCCACGGTTTCTCCGTCGCTTGCCGGCGCCCGCGCCCCTGATCAGTTCAATGCCACGGCGCCTCAACACCGCGCCGAGGATCGCGGCATCGCCGTGGCGCGAGACCATGGCTTTGACGTCCTCGGGCCCCCTCGGCCTTATCGGTGGATGCAACAGGAACTGGCCGTGCCAAATGGCGACGATCTGTGGATGCTGGCCGTAGAGAGTGGCTTCGGTGTCAGCCGGCTCCCGCTTGATGCGGCCCGTGGCGTAGACGAGGCGGACATAGCCGGACGCGATTGAGCTCACCAGGGCGATGGCGGGCTTTGATGCTAACAGGCGTTTCAACATACTCGTCAGGCGCCGCTATTCGCCGGCCACGGCAGCTGCGGCGCTTTCGTCCGCAGCGGTTGCCCCGTAGCCCCCGGCGATGCCGAATTGTGTGCGATGCAGTCTCGTGTAGAGCCCACCCTTGGCGACAAGCTCGTCGTGGCGGCCAATCTCGACGATGCGGCCCTGGTCGAGGACGCAGATGAGATCGGCTTTTTTAACCGTCGACAGGCGGTGGGCGATCATCAGAACCGAACGGCCTTTCATCAGGTCTTCGAGCGCGCGCTGCACCTTTGCCTCAGCCTCTGAATCGAGGGAGCTGGTGGGCTCGTCGAGCAACAAGATCGGCGCGTCCTTGTAAATGGCGCGCGCAATGGCGATGCGCTGGCGCTCGCCGCCGGAGAGCAGTCCGCCAGCTTCTCCGACGCGGGTATCGTAGCCGTCTGGCAGGCCGGTGATAAAATCATGCGCCGCCGCTGCCTTGGCTGCGGCGATCACCTCTTCCTCCACCATTGGCTTTGAGCCATAGGCGATATTGGCGCGGATGGATTCGTCGAACAGCACCGGGTCTTGGGTGACGAGGGCGAGGGCCTCTCGCAAAGAATCGACCGTGATATCCTTGATGTTTTGGCCGTCTATCCGAACGTCGCCCTTGTCGGGATCGAAGAAGCGGAGCGCGAGATTGACCAGCGTGCTCTTGCCCGAACCCGACGGGCCAACCAGCGCCACGGTCTTGCCAGGCGGCACCGTCAAGCTGACACCCTTGAGCACAACGTTTTTGGGATCGTAGGCGAAGGTCACATCCCGGAATTCGATTTCGCCCTTGTCCAGCACGAGCGGCTTGGCGTCGGGAATTTCAACCAGACCGACTTCGCGGTCGATGATGCCCAACACGCGGCTTGCCGCGGCGACGCCTTCTTGAAGTTGCGTCTGCAATGTGGCGACGCTCTTCAACGGGCTGTAGATGAGCAACGCCGCCGTCATGAATCCCATGAAATGGCCGAGCGTGAGGTCGCCGCGCACGCCTTGGGTGCCAGCGAAATAGATGGCGAGTGCGAAGCCCAGCCCCACGAGGATTTCCATCGCCGGGCTCGACGCCGCGCGGGCGCGCATGCCGCGCATGGTGTATTCGAGTGCCCGGTTGATGGCCGAGGCGGCCCGCTGCTCTTCGCGGCCCTCTTGCTGGTAGGCGCGCACCACGCGCATGCCCCGCAGGGTCTGGGTTACGAGCGCCGATAGATCGCCGGTCTCTTGCAGCGACTTCGATGTTGATTTCCGCATCTTGCGGCGCTGGCGCGAGAGCATGATGACGGCGAAAGGCATGAAGATCAGGATCAGCACCGAGAAGCGCGGGTCCATATAGAACATGGCGCCGACGAGGATCACGACTTTCAGGGAATTCTCTCCGAGCGTAACGATCGAGCGGCTCGCCGTGCCGCGGATGAGAGTGGCGTCATTGAGGAAGCCCGAAAGCAACCGGCCCGAATGCACGGTCTGAATCCAGCCAAGGTCCGCTTGGGCGAGCCTGGCGAACATTTGAATGCGCAAATCAGCGACGAACCGATGGCCGAGATAGGCCACGGAGACCCCCGCCACATATTCCGAAATCGCCTTGAGGATCGTCACAATGACGATGGCCGCGGTAATCCAGTAGACCATCTCCTCCTGCCTGGCGACGAACACGTCGTCGGCCGTCCGTTGGATGAGGAAGGGGATGGCGCCGGTGGTCACGGCGGTGAGCAGCATGGCGATGCTGGCGATGGTGAGGAGGCCGATCCGGGGGCGCAAATGCTCTCGCCAGATGCGCTTGACGATAGCGGCGGTCGAATAGTCGACCGCAAGCTCGTCGGCGCTCCTGGAGACCGCGTTCGCGTCAGTGAACAGCTGATCTTTCAAGCGTTTCCCCGATTCATAGGTGTCCAGGGCAGCAGCGGCTATCCCGGCTCGCCCCTTCTAGCACGGGGCGATGGCCCCCTATAAGGCGAAAAACTCAAGCAATCAAAGGCGTCTAGCGGTTGGCCGCCTCGGCGTCACGCTCCGGGTCGAGCAGCCGGTGCAGATGCACGATGAAATAGCGCATATGTGCGTCGTCCACCGTGCGATGGGCGGCATCCCTCCAGGCATCATAGGCCGACGCGTAATTGGGATAGATGCCCACGATATCCAGCTTGTCGAGGTCGTCAAACGTGACCTTGTCGAGTTCGATCAGTTCGCCCCCAAACACGAGATGGAGGAGTTGCCGTCCGTCCGTCTTTGTCTTGTTTTTTCCGGCCATGCTTCCGCTCCTCCCTCTTCCAGTCGCCGGCACCCTGCCGAAATAGGCCTTAGAGCTCTATGGGGCTTGTGCGTTCGATCAGAAGCGGGTGCAGCGGCTTGCCGCTGGCCACAAGACTCGTAAACCGCGGATCTTCGCGATTATAGAGATGCGGGTTCCCCAGATGATCCGTGGTGATGCCTCCGGCCTCGGCCATGATGACTGCCGCTGCGGCGAGGTCCCATTCGGCTTTGGGCGTGAGCGAGATGGTGGCGTCACCCACGCCGGCAGCCACTAGAGCAAGCCGGTAGGCGACCGAGTTGACCCAGCGCGCCTTCACGTCGGGCCAGGGCTTCTGCCAAATCTTCTTCTTGAAGAGGCCGCCGCTAGCGATCATCTCGGCGCCCTTCAACGTGTCCTTGTCGGTCACTCTTATGCGCTTGTCGTTGAGAAACGCGCCTTGGCCCTGAATGGCGTGGAAAAACTCATCGCTGGCGGGGTTGTACACAACGCCGATAGCCGGCACGCCATCCTCGATCAGTGCCGCCGATATGGTCCACTCTGGGATGTGCCGCAGAAAGGCCCCGGTGCCATCGATGGGATCGATCATCCACGTGCGCGCGTGTTTGAACCGGGAGCGGTCGTCGGGGCTTTCCTCCGACAGCCAGCCATAGTCCTTGCGGCGGGTCGTGAGGTTGAGCCTGAGCGCGGCGTCGACGGCGAGGTCAGCCTCGCTCACCTCGGAGCCGTCGGGCTTCTTCTGGACTTTGAGGTCTGTACCGAAATAGCCGTTAGCAAGCGTGCCTGCATCAAGCACGGCCTCTTTAAGAACGGCGTAATCTTCGTTGAGGGATGGAACGTCTGACGGTGTTTTCGTAGGGGTAATTGCGGTCATTTGTCGAAGGGAAGACTCTCTAAAATGTCGAAAGGAAGACTCTCTAAACCATGTAGGAAGCTACCGGTCGTTAACAACGTCCATTAAGCGTCCGGGAATGCTTCCCGGGCAATATCGCGCTAACAAAGGCTGTCTCAAGGCAGCCGACAAGGAAGCTAACAGCAAGGTGTCACAAACGGCCTCAAGAGCAATAGCTCCGGGGCCTTCTTGCGTTTCTGAGCCCCTCCATCGGCTTTCTAGGCGAGGGATGCAAGCGCCATATCGAGCGTTGCAGCGACAAATATGATCACCCCGAATTCGCGGTTGGACCGGAAGCGCGCCAGGCAGTTGTCGGCGTCGTCGATATCGAGCGTAATCACCTGCCAGGCAAGCTGTGCGCCAGCCAGCGCCATTCCAATCAGAAACACGGTTCCACTGCTTGCGAGCAGCCCGGCGCCAAGCACCCCAAGCCATGCCAGGCCATAAAATAGGCAGAGCCACGGCTTGGTCGCGCGGCCGAATTTTAGGGCCGTCGACTTCATGCCGATGAGGTCGTCGTCCTCGCGGTCCTGATGGGCGTAGATGGTGTCGTAGCCGACGGTCCAAGCCACAGCGCCGGCGTAGAGCAATAGCGGCGCCAGATCTAGACGCCCGAGCACGGCGGTCCAGCCCACGAACGCGCCCCAATTGAAGGCAAGACCAAGCACCGCTTGGGGCCAATTGCTGATCCGTTTGACGAAGGGGTAGAGCGCCACGATGGGGATTGCGCCGAGGCCGAGCCAGAACGAGAAGTTGTTGAGGCTGAGCAACACGGCGAGGCCTACGAGGCACAATGCCAGCATGAAGATGACGGCGGCTGTCACGCTCACCTGTCCGCTCGGCAAAGGCCTGGACCGCGTGCGCTCCACGGCGGCGTCGATGTCCCGGTCGACGATGTCGTTATAGGTGCACCCCGCGGCGCGCATGACGATCGCGCCTATGGCGAACAGAAGAAGCAAACATGGGTCCGGGTAGGGCTCGTCAATGCTGCGACCGGCAAGCGCCACCGCCCAGAAGCAGGGCAGCGCCAACAGGAAGAACCCGATGGGCCGGTCGGCGCGGGCCAGGCGCAAATAGGGAAGCAGGCCAGCCGGCGCGTAGCGGTCCACCCAATTCTTTGCGCTTGCATCGGCAACGCCGCGCGTTTTGTCTTGGGATACGGGACGTGGCATGTCTCGCTTCGCTTCCCTTCTCATCCTTCGCCGGGCCTCGTCCATGCCCTCTAAACTCCAGCGGCTATTCGTCAAGTCCCCGATGCGTGCCGGGGCCGGGATCGTGCTTGAGGCAGACCAAGCGCATTACCTCGGAACCGTGTTGCGATTGAAGCCCGGCGATCACGTTCTCCTGTTCAACGGGGTGGATGGCGAATGGCGCGCGCGCCTCGACGCCATCGGCAAAAAGAAAGCGCTCGCGGCGCTTGAGCAGCAGACTCGCCCGCAAGAGCCGGGGCCTGACCTCCATTATCTCTTCGCGCCACTGAAGCGCGCACGTCAGGACTACATGGCCCAGAAGGCGACGGAGATGGGCGCGAGCCTGCTTCAGCCGGTCATCACCCGGCGCACAATAGCCGAGCGGGTCAAGACAGACAGGCTGGCGGCCAATGCGATCGAGGCGGCGGAGCAATGCCGTATTTTGCGGGTGCCCGAAGTGCGCGAGCCACAGAATCTATCGAAGCTTCTTGAGCAATGGGATCCGGAACGGTTGCTGATTTTCGCCGATGAAGCCGCTTCCATCATCTCGCCCATCGAGGCGCTGTCGGCGCAAAGCGCGCGCCCGCTCGCCGTGCTTATCGGACCCGAGGGCGGTTTTGAGGAGGAGGAGCGTACACTTCTCATGCAGCAGCCCTTCGTGCTTCCCGTATCGCTTGGCCCCCGGGTGATGCGCGCTGACACGGCGGCCGTTGCCTGTCTTGCGCTCGTCAACGCCGCGCTCGGCGACTGGCGCTGATAAAACGCAACGAAGCGCCTCGTGCTCCTTTGGATTCGCCGAATCGGCCAGACGCGACTAGTCTCAGCTCAAAATGAGATGTCTGGCTGCTCGGCCGGACCGCAAAGGCAGGATCGTGGGACAGGCTCTTGCTTATTCGATCAGGGAAAATAGCATCGGCCTTGGGTGTGGTCCTGCTATGCGGCGGCTGCGGCATGTTGGGGGCCCCGGTGATCGAACCCAAGGGGCCCATCATCCTTGCCGAACGCAATCTCATGTTCGACGCGATTGCGATCATGATGATCGTGATCATACCGGCCTTCCTGATGACCGCGCTGTTCATCTGGCGCTATCGCGGCACCAACCGCAAAGCCCGCTACACGCCTAACCTCGCTTACTTCTGGCCTGTCGAGGTTGTTGTCTGGGGCGTGCCTGCCGCCATCATTGTCTGGCTCAGCATCCACCTTTGGTACAATACATACAAGCTCGACCCCTACAGCGCGATCGATCCAAACCTGAAGCCGCTGAACGTCGAGGTCATCGCCCAAGACTGGAAGTGGCTGTTCATCTACCCCGAGCAGGACATCGCCGTGGTCAACGAGCTGGTGTTCCCGGCAGGCAGGCCTCTTAGTCTGAAGATCACCTCGGACACGGTGATGAACTCGTTCATGATTCCGGCGCTTGGCGGGCAGATCTACGCTATGGCTGGGATGCAGACGCGGCTCCATCTTTTGGCTGACGAGCCGGGGAAGTTCTGGGGCCGCAACGTCCAATATAGCGGCCGCGGATTCGCCAATCAGCAATTCCGCGCCATCGCCACTACCAAGGAAGACTTCGACGCATGGGTGGAGAAGGTGAAGGGCGCAGAGGAGAAGCTCGATACGGTGACTTATGAGAAGTTGCTGAAGCCCAGTCAGAAGGTCCCCGTGACCTACTACTCTGGCTACGAGCCCAATCTGTTCGATACGATCATCGCCAAATACGCCCACAACGATGCCGATCTCACGCCGAGCAGCGAGACGGCGGAACCAGCGCAGTGAGGCATCGTGGACATACTCGGTAGACTCACCATCGACTCCTTGCCGTTCTACAGTTTCATCGCTGCGTCTGGTGCCGGGGTGACGGTGCTTGGCGCACTCTTGGTGATTGGGGTGATCACCTGGTTCGGTGCGTGGCGTTATGTGTGGACCGACTGGCTGACGAGCCTCGACCACAAGAAGATTGGCATCATGTACATCATGGTGGCGCTGGTCATGCTGCTGCGTGGCTTCGTCGATGCCGCCATGATGCGCAGCCAGCAGGCGATCGCATTCAATAGCGACGGCTATCTGCCGCCTTCGCATTTCGACCAGATCTTCACTTCCCACGGCACGATCATGATCTTCTTCATGGCGATGCCGTTCATGGCGGGGCTGGTCAATCTGATCATGCCGCAGCAGATCGGTTCGCGCGACGTTGCCTTCCCGTTTATGAACTCCATCAGCTTGTGGTTGACTATCGCGGGCGCTGGTCTCGTGCTGGTGTCTCTGGTGATAGGCAAGTTCTCCACCGCCGGCTGGACGGGCTATCCGCCTTATTCAGAGGCTGAGTTCACCCCCGGTGTTGGTGTTGACTATTGGATTTGGGCGGTTCTGATCAGTGGCGTCGGTT
>JAGPVD010000092.1 GCA_018067145.1 Methyloceanibacter sp. | reverse complement strand
AAGTATTTAGAATTTTGCTCTGACAATGCCGCCGAGAAACTTACATTTTTCGTCATCGGCTTTGGCTCGTCTCGCTGTTCGCTCCTCTCACTAGCCTCTCGCTCGGGGTGGCCCGTGCTTCCAGCTCGATCCTGCCACCGGTCACCCAGAAGCTCCCATCGCGGGAGCGGCGAAAAATCCTGTTATAGGGAGCCGGTATGAGGGTCTATGATCCCTCCGCAAACCCCCCTCTAGGACCGCCAGCACGCGGCTCATTCTCGTTACTGGAGAAAAGATGAACCACCCCGGATTCTTCGAACGCGAGGGGCCCTTGTCCCTGCAGGTGATTGCGGACGCGATCGGAGCCGAGCTCGTTGCGGCAAGTGACGGGACCACTGAGATCGAGGATTTGCGCGGGCTCTCCGATGCGGCGCAAAACCATCTGACATTCTGCGCGGGGCCAAAATACGCGGAGCAACTGGCGGCAACGAGCGCGGCTGCGTGTCTCGTTAAGCCCCGCGACGCGGGTCTTGTGCCCGCTGGTGTCGCTGCGGTGACCACCGACACGCCCCATCGCGCCTTCGCCAAGGCCGTTGGCGTGCTCTATCCCTCGGTGCTGAAGCCGAAGGCATCAGACTCAGAAGCGACGAAATCTGGGGGTCTCATCCATTCCACGGCGGAGATTTCAGAGGGCGTCATCATCGAACCTGGCGCGATCATCGGGCGGGAGGCGAAGATCGGCCCGGGCACGACTATCGCTGCCGGTGCCATCGTCGGCTATCGCGTTCACATGGGCAGCGGTTGCTATATCGGACCCGGCGCTTCGGTGACCCACGCCATTCTCGGCGACCGCGTGACGCTCCATGGCGGTTCGCGCGTTGGGCAAGACGGCTTCGGGTACGACATGAGCGCCGAAGGGCATTTCAAGATTCCGCAGATCGGGTGCGTCGTTATCGGCGACGATGTGGAGATCGGCGCCAACTCGACCGTGGACCGTGGCTTCCTGTCAGACACCAGCATCGGCGAGGGGACGAAGATCGATAACCTCGTCCAGATTGCTCACAACGTTGTGATGGGTCGCCATTGCATCATCGTTTCGCAATCGGGCATCGCAGGTTCGGCGCATCTTGGGGATTTTGTTATCATGGGCGCCCATTCCGGCGTCGTTGAGCATGTCAAAGTTGGCAACGGCGTGCTGATTGCCGGCATGGCGCATGTTAAGGATGACGTTCCGGACGGCGCACGCATGGGTGGTACACCCGCCCGCCCATTCAAAGAATGGGCACGCGAAGTTGCTGCTGTTCGGAAGTTGGCCAAGAGTGGCCACGAGGCATAGCTGGCTGGCGTGAGGGAAGGGCGCTCCCCACATGTAAAGGAGCGCGCAGCCGTCACGTTTGGAGGAAGCGACGATGGCAAGAACTTTTTTCGCAAGCGTCTTAGCTGGTGCGGCACTGCTTGTGGTTGCTTTCAGTCCAGGGTTTGCCACCGACGCCTCAATGGGCGAGTTCGGCGGCGAATGCGTGATGGGCCTTGCGCTCGGGCAGGACATCCAGACCGATTGCTCAGTCAAGACGGTCTACAAAGGTAAGACCTATTGCTTCGGCAATGAGACGGCGAGGATGCTTTTCCTCAAGAAGCCCGAGGACTTTTTGCTCCAGGCGCATGTCTACCATTCCAGCCGGCAAGCAGAATAGCGCCCGTGACATTGGACGGAGCTTAAGTGGCTTAAGAGCCCAGAGGCTTTAAGAGCCTTTCGGCTGGGACTGGCCCTCAAAGACCGTCCCGTCCGTATCGGTAATCACCACATCCAGACTGTTCTCATCACCCCGCCCGAAGGTGAAACGGAAATTCGGGTTGGTGGAAATCGAGAACGTGCCGTCGAGCTTAAACACCAGCTCGCCGTCACGCGTCACCTTCATCTCCTTGACGAACTGCGCGGGGATGAACTCGGCGGTGTTAATGTCGAGCTGCATGCCATTGTGGTTCGGATGCTTGACCATCACCTGGGCCGCCCAGACCGGGCTCGACTCGAGTGCCGGCGTGAACTTCCTGACGATCATCTTGCCCATATCGGCGGTGTCGGCGTCGGGATCTTTCGCCTGCATGGCAGCGCAGCCACCGGCCGCGGCTAGAAATTTTTTCGTCATGTGCAGGCTGCCGTCCTCTGTCTCGAGGATCGCGCGAACATGTGAGAAATTATCGACGCGGACTCGGGTCGAGAAACTACGCTCGCCACCGGTGCCAGCCGCGGGGCCGAAATTCAGCGTCGCCACTTTCGGGTCCGGGTTGTTGTCGATGATCAAAGTCAGCGATTTGATCTTGCCCTTCACGGAAGGCGGCACGCGCACGGTGAGGGGAACCAGGGCGGCGTCTTCAATCTTGGACGGGGTCTCAAGCACTACCAAGCCATCTTCTTCTGAGATGGCGCGATCGCCGAAGGTCTGCTCTTTAAGGATCGGCCACATATCCTCTTCGGCATAGGCCGAGGGGCTTGCAAAAACGAACATAGAGGCAGCCAGTGCGGCGAGGCCGCAGCTTCGGGCTAGGCTCTTGAAAGCAGTTGGCATGGCGCCGTGCTCCTCAATTGGTTCGTGCACAGTATATCACTCCCACTCCAGTTCCGCGAACGCCGCGGTGACATTGCGGACATGATACTGATCGAACAGCTTCCAGGCATCTTTTTCTGAGAATCCCGCCGTTCTGGTGGCTTCCGCCAAGGTCCTGCCTTCCATGATCTGCTGGCGAACGTCGCCCGCGATGGCTGACAAATAACGCTGCTCGGGCTCAAGCGCCTCCGGTAGCTCCATGGTCTTTGGGCCATGGCCCGGGATGACGCGCGCCGCCTTACGCTTGCCCATCTCATCGAGCAGCGCCAGCCATCCCCTGATGGAGCCATCGATGGTCGGCACATGCACGGAGAACAGGAGGTCGCCGAGAAACAGCGTGTTGGTCTTGGTGTCGGTGACGATCAGGTCGTTGTCGGTATGGGCCGTCCCTTGGGGCTCTAGCAGGAGTGTGCGGTCACCAAGATCGAGCGTCGTCGGCTCTTTGATGGCGAGTGTCGGCAGCACGATTTCGGTGCCTTCGAAGGCAGCGTCGCCGAGCATTTGCTTGTTGGCGGTGATGTAGGTGTTGGCCCGGGTCCCGAGCGCCCGTGAGAGCTTGTAATGGCCGACAAATGTGGGCGCATCCTGTTTGAAGGCGACATTGCCCAGCACATGGTCCGGGTGCATGTGTGTGTTGATCACATACTTGATTGGCTTATTGGTCACGGCACGAATGGCGTCGCGCAGTTCTTGACCCAACGCGGCGCTGCCCGAAGTGTCGATGACCGCCACAGCCTCGCTGCCCACCACGAAGCTTGCATTGGAGATGTCGCCGCGATTGTCGGGGGACTGAACCTCGTAGCGCCCTTGATGCACGAAGACACCAGGGGCCACCTCGGTCACGTCCATCGCGGCCGCATGGGCAGGGACGTAGCGGAGCAGCGGCGTCGCCGCTAGCGCCAGACCGGCTGTCAGGAAGGTCTTTCGCGAGATAGGGTAGGGCGTGCACATGAGCTTTGAGGCAGTATTGGCCTTCAGGTCAGAGATGGACGCCGGGTAGCCTCATGCCCCCAACCAATAGGGTCATAATCGTGTGACAAGCCGACAAAAGCAAGAACTGGCGGCAAGGTGTCCCTTTCTGTTTCGGCTCTATTCGTATAGTTTCGCTCGCACGAATGGGAGGGAACCTGCATGCGTATTATTCTTATTCTTATCGTCATTGCCGCCATTTTTGCCGTGGTCCAGAGCCAAAGGCACAATTGTGAATGGGGCGGGGACGGATGGTTTGACTGCGTGATTGGCAAGACAGTCAGTGAGATGCCGGCACCGGCATCAAAGCCTGAGATGTCTGGGTCAGAGACGCCGTCTGAAACGCCGTAGTCGAACGCGACGCTCCATCAGACAGCGCTGCCCGCCACGGCGCGGGTATGCGCGCTGGTGTGACCTGCTTGCGCCTTTAATTTGTCGTCTGGCGATGATTCCGGCTGGGTGATGACGCTTGCGCGCTGATCGAGGTCCGCGCGTCCACCGGGAGCACAAACGAGGGGCGTCAAGGACGATGCCCGCGCTTGCGTGCGCATGGCTATCGCCATGCTGAAGCGTCTGGCTGGGCTGCGGGAGGAGTGGGTCGAGCTTGGAGCCGAGCAGCCATTCCATCTGCGTATGGGCATCAACACCGGCTACGTCACCGTCGGTAATTTCGGCAGCGACGACCGTATGGACTACACCATCATCGGCAGCTGCGTGAATGCCACGGCGCGTCTCAAGAAATAGGCCTTACGCTTCAGCCCTTCCGCGCTTCCTCGATATAGAACTGCCGGAAAGCTTGCGTAATGGCGCCGGACTGGCCGTCACCGATTTTCCGCCCATCGATTTCAATGATTGGCAGCACGAAGGCGGATGCCGCCGTGAGGAAGGCTTCGCGCGCCTGATAGGCCTCCTCGACAGCGAACGGGCGCTCTTCCACGCGCATGTTCTTTTCGCTCGCCAGCCGAAGCACGGCGCGACGCGTCACGCCGGGAAGGATATGAGGCCCGAGCGGTTGGGTCCGGAGTACGCCGTCAGCGTCGACGATAAAGGCTGACGACGACGTACCCTCGGTCACGAAGCCATCTTCGACCATCCAGGCCTCATAGGCGCCTTGGGTCTTTGCCGCCTGCTTGCCCATGGCCTGGGCCAGCATCGCCGTGGATTTGATGTCGCGCCGTTTCCAGCGCAGGTCGGGGATGGTGACGACTTTGACCCCGGTTTTGGCGTAAGGGCTGTCGATTACGGGTCGGCTTTGCGTAAAGGCGACGATGGTCGGCACCGCATCTTTGGGGTAGGCGAAGTCACGGTCTGCCGCGCCCCGGCTAATCTCAAGATAGACGATGCCTTCAGCAACCTTGTTCAGCGCGATTAGCTCTTGATGCACCTCGCGCAAGCCCTCGTGGTTCATGCCGTGAGTCAGCCCAACCTCATTGAGAGACCTATCGAGACGCGTCAGATGCGCGTCGAAATCCACGAGCCGTCCATCAACTACCGCCGTGACTTCATAGATCGCGTCGCCGAACAGAAAGGCGCGATCGAAGATGGAGACCTTCGCCTCTTCTTCCGGCACGTAGGCGCCGTTGACATAGACAATGCGGGACATGGAATGAGGGACGTTGTTGCGGTTCGAAGTCTGGGTGGCGTTGCCTTAGGCCAAACTCAAGATTCGCTGGTTCAGGCGCTGCAAGCCTTCACGCGCAGACCTGCATCGGCGATCAGGGCAAGGTCGTCGTCCACGTCGTTATTTTCGGTGGTCAGCAGCTTGTCGCCATAGAAGATCGAGTTAGCGCCGGCGAGGAAGCAGAGGATCTGCGCCTCCCGTGTTAGCGAAGACCGTCCCGCCGAAAGCCGCACAAACGACGTGGGCATGAGAATGCGCGCGGTGGCCACCATACGCACGAGCTCGAGCGGATCGACCGGTGTCTGATCCTCAAGCGGCGTACCGGGCACGGGCACAAGCGCGTTGATCGGCACGCTCTCAGGATGGGGATCGAGGGTGGCGAGCGTCTGCAACAGCCGCGCCCGATCCTCGACGGTCTCGCCCATGCCGATAATGCCGCCACAGCAGATCTGCATGCCAGCACTGCGCACGTTGTCGAGTGTGTCTAGGCGGTCCTGATAGGTCCTGGTGGTGATGATCTCGCTATAGAACTCAGGCGAAGTATCGAGATTGTGGTTGTAAGCGGTGAGCCCGGCGTCGGCGAGGCGGGCCGCTTGCTCCTCCGACAGCATGCCGAGGGTGACGCAGGCTTCCATGTCGAGGTCTCGCACGCCACGGACCATGGCCAACACGGCATCAAAGGCTTCCCCGTCCTTCACCTCGCGCCAGGCGGCGCCCATGCAGAAGCGGGTGGCGCCTGCATCCTTGGCGATGCGCGCCTTGCTCAGAACGTCGTCCACGTCGAGCAGGGTCTCGCGCTCAAGCCCGGTCTTCTTGGTGTAGTGGGCCGATTGCGGACAATATTTGCAGTCCTCCGGGCAGGCCCCGGTTTTGATTGAAAGCAGGCTCGCAAGCTGCACCTGGCCGTCGGCGTGGAATTGCCGATGGATATCCCGGGCCTCGTCCACTAGGTCGAGCAGGGGCGAATTGAGCAGAGCTACGATCTCAAAAGCGCTCCAGTCATGGCGGGTGCCGCTGGCGGCACCGGGCTCACGGGGGCTCTTCGCCAACAGGGCGTCGATAGGATTCAAGCTTTCCAGGGTTTCTGACACGGCTTCCAAGCGAATTGATTGATGAGGTTAAGGCCCTTGGCTAATACAGGATCATGGTTGGAAGCGAAACCCGGTACCAGGCCTTTCTCAAGGCCCTCGGCAAGGATCACCTGCGGCGGGAGCTGACCCCGGTGGATCCTAGCGGCGCGCGCAGCCTCCAGGTGGGCGGCAAGGCTTATGTCAATCTGGCGAGCAACGACTATCTGGCCTTGCGCTTCCATGAGGCCCTGATCGCGCGCTCGGCTGAATGGGCCGGGCGCTATGGCACGGGCTCGGGTGCCTCGCGCCTGGTCACGGGCAATCTCGACTTCTTCGAGCCCATCGAGGTCAAAGTCGCGCAGCTCAAGCAGAAGCCCGCCGCGCTGCTCATGGCGAGCGGGTTTCAGGCCAATGCCGCTGTGCTTCAAGCGCTGTTCGACAGAAGTGTTCTGGGGGCCGAGCCGCTGGTCTTCGCCGACCGGCTCAATCACGCCAGCATGCATTTTGGCTGCAAGGCGGCGAGCGTGCATCAGATCAGATACCGCCATGGCGACGCTGCTCATCTCACCGATCTTGTGACTCAGTTTCAAGAAGATAGCCGTCCGAAGTTCATCCTCACCGAGAGCGTGTTTTCCATGGATGGCGACGTCGCGCCGATGGATGAGATAGCGGCGCTGGCACGCACACAGAACGCCACGCTGATCGTCGACGATGCCCACGCGACCGGCATTCTAGGAGAGGGCGGACGCGGGCTTTCTGACGGCGCCGACATTGTCATCGGCACTTTTTCCAAGGCGCTCGGCAGCTTCGGCGCCTATGTGGCGTGCGCGCCCACGGTGCGGGACTATCTCATCAACCGGTGCAGCGGCTTCATCTACTCGACGGCGCTGCCGCCGCCCGTACTCGGCGCTATCGATGCAGCGCTCGATCTTGTACAAGGCATGGATGAGGCCCGCACGCACGTGGCGAACATGGCTGCGCGTTTTCGCTTCGGCGCGAAAGGAATTGGCTTCGAAACCGGCGCATCGGCTACGCAGATTGTGCCTTTGATCGCCGGCACAGCGGATGCCGCGCTTGGCTTAAGCGCCAAGCTCCGCGAGGCTGGCTTCTGGGCCACGGCCATTCGTCCGCCTACCGTGCCGCAAATGACCGCGAGAGTGCGGCTGGCTTTCACCGCTGCTCACAACGATGCGGATATCGACCGCTTGCTCGAAGTGTTGAGCGAATGTGCTGTCTCGAATACGGCGAAGGCCGTCTTGAGCTAGCGATGCATTTTGTGTTTCTCCATGGTTGGGGCTTCCATGCTGGCATCTGGGCTGATGTCGTGAAGCATCTTGGTGGCGCCGACGTCACTCTTTTCGATCTCGGTTTCGTGGCGGGAGGTCCCGAAGCCAGCACCGAATGGCCGAAGGACGCCATCGCCGTGGGGCACTCGCTCGGGGCGATGTGGCTGCTGAAGCGTGGACGAGGGTGGTTCAGGGGGATGGTCAGCATTCAGGGTTTTGACCGCTTTTGTCCTTACGTGCCGCCATCCCGCGTTGCGGCGCTCAAGCGCGAGCTTAAGCGTGATGCGCCCGGCACAATGGAGAGTTTTTGGGGGTCTTGCGGGGCGCCAGGCTTTGCTCCGCCTGAGGCTCTGAACGTCGAGCGGCTCGATGAGGGGCTCGATTGGCTAATGCATTGGGATGCGCAAGCCGCTAAGGAAAAGCTCGGTTGTCCCGTGCTTGCCCTTGGCTCCCGGGACGACCCTATTGTTCCGCCCGCCATGACCGAGGCCATATGGCAGGAGGCTGGCATTGTCTGGTCGCCGGATGGTGGCCATGTTTTACCCATGAGACACCCGCGCTGGTGCGCCCGTCATGTCCGTGAATTCGCCGATACTCTCCAGACGTAGCGCCGAGATCGCGTCGCGTTTTGGCGCGCGTGCCGGGAGCTACGAGCAGCACGCGGATTTGCAAACCGCCGTGGCCGCACGTCTTGCGGCGCTGTTACCCGATTTCGATAGCCCCCATGTGCTTGAGCTTGGTTGCGGCACCGGGCTCCTCAGCCGTCATCTGGTCGCGCGCTATCCGACGGGCAACATCGTGCTGACTGATGCAGCCCCGGATATGATCGCCGAATGCCGCCGCAATCTGGCGCATGTCAGAGGTCCGCGCCTCAGTTTTGAGGTGATGGATGCGGGTGAGGTCAACGGTCGTGACGGGCTTGACCTCATCGTCACGTCCATGGTGCTGCATTGGCTGCCTAACCCGGCGGCAACGCTTGCGCGTTTGCGCTCGCTCCTCGCTCCGGGCGGTGTGCTGCTCTACGCCACGCTCGGACCCGACTGCTTCGCGGAGTGGCGCGCCATTCTCAACGCCGAGTCTCTGCCGAGCGGCATCGCCGACATTCCTACGCTTCCCGGCGTCGTCGAAGAAGAACATCTAACGCCCGACAACGATTCGCTTTCTTTCCTCCGTCGTATGAAGGCGGTCGGTGGGCTCACGCCGAAAGAAGGCTATGCGCCGTTGCCGCCGGGTGCGCTGCGCCGCGCCGTTCGCGCCATCAATTTGCGCTTCGGCGGCCGCGTCACCTGGCACATCGTCTATGGCAAGCTCGCTCAGTCGGAAGACGAGAGTGCACCCGAGGCGAGCCGGTCGAGCCCTTCGACCATGCCCTCATAGGCGCGGGTCAGCTCATCGTCGGTGATGCAATAGGGTGGCATGAGATAGATCGTCGATCCCAACGGCCGGATGTTGAGGCCGTGGGCGAGATACCAAGCCCTCAGCGCCTTGCTTTGCTCCGATTGATACGCGCCGCCTTCTTTGATCTCGAAGGCAAACACCGAGCCAAGTACGCGAGACTTCACCACGTCGGGCCGCGCTGCCAAAACGTCCATCATCGTGCGGTGACGCTCATTGATTTGGGCGATGCGCGCCATGGTCTGTTCCTCTTCGTAGAGGTCGAGGGCTGCGAGGGCGACGGCGCAGGCCAACGGATTGGCCGTGAAGGAATGACCGTGAGGCAGGGCGCGGTCGAAATTGTCTCCGAGAAACATGTCGAACAGGCCATCGCGGGCTACCGTGACGGAAAGCGGCATATATCCCGCCGTCAGCCCCTTGGAGAGGCAAATAAGGTCGGGCACGACGCCTGCCTGCTCATGGGCGAATAGCGTGCCTGTGCGCCCGAAGCCGGTCGCCACTTCATCGAAAATAACAAGGACTCCGGCGCGTTGAGCCATTTCGACGAGACGCTTGAGAAATCTTGGCCGGCAGAAGCGCATGCCACCAGCGCCTTGCATCAAAGGCTCGATGATGAGTGCGGCGATCGACTGGCCACGATCCGTAAGAATTGCTTCTAGGGCTGACAGTGCGCCGGCTTCGCGTTCGTTGACCAGATCGTCACCCTCGAATGTCGCAGGGTAGGGCAACACGTAGACCTGGCACATCAGGTCGCGGAAGGCGCCGAACATCTGCGAGCCACGGCCAACCGACATGGCGCCCAGCGTGTCACCGTGATAGCCGCCATCGAAGGCCAGCAGGACAGGACGCGGCTCGCCGCGATTGACCCAGGATTGATAGGCGATCTTGATCGCCACCTCGACGGCAGTGGAGCCGTTGTCGGAGAAGAACACGCGGTTGAGGTCGCCAGGCAAAAGTCCGGCAAGCTTCTCGGCCACGTTCACCGCAGGCTCATGGGTGAACCCTGCGAACAACACATGCTCGAAGTCATTGGCCTGGCGCGCCAGGGCCGCGTTGATCTTGGGATGCGAATGGCCGTGGGTACAGGTCCACCAAGACGAGATGAGATCGAGGATTTCGCGTCCCTCCGCGTCGAATAAGGACGCGCCCTTGGCTCGCGTGATGACCGTTGGGGCGCTCTCAGTGGCATGCTGGGTGAACGGGTGCCAGACATGGCGTTTGTCGCGCGCGATCACGTCTTGCGCGTGGCGCGAAAGCGGTTCGCGGGTCGGTTCGTCGTTCAAAATTTCACCGTCGCAAGCTTGAGGAGATCGAGTTCTGGCTGAATGTCCCTGAGCTCGGAGCGGGAAGGAGCCTCGAGCCAGGGGATCTCGGCGATAACATCAATCTGGCCGTAGCGTTCGATTGCGGCCCGATTATGCGGTGTCTCGGGGCCGGTGATAACCACGCCGGCTAGCGGGAGGCCGCGCCGCCGGATTGCCTCGATCGACAACAGTGTGTGGTTGATGGTGCCGAGCGTCGAGCGGGCGACGAGGATGATGGGCAGATCGAGCTCAGCCGCCAGGTCGATCATGTAGGCATCGTCGGTCAGCGGGACCATGAGCCCGCCCGCGCCTTCGATAACCATCAGTCCGTCGCAGTCGGGCGGTTCAAGTTTATTCTGATCGATGGTGATTCCGGCCCGGCGTGCCGCCTCATGGGGAGCGAGCGGATCGGGTAGGATATATGCCTCGGGCAGGATGCGATCCGCCGGCACTTCGGCGAGGCGCCGCACTGTGGCCGCGTCGGATTCCGGCTCAGTGCCGGCCTGGACCGGCTTCCAATAGGACGCGTCGATATGCGTGAGCAGCCACGCGGAAACGAGGGTCTTGCCGACGTCGGTGTCGGTTCCAGTGACGAAAAAACCATGCACGATAGAAATGGCCTCCAGCAGGGCCTCTAGGTGGGGAGGGCGACTTTATCGGCCAGAGGCCCTGAGGCAAGAGGTTCGGAAGCAAGAGGCTGGACGAGACCGTCGCTTTCAGGCGACAAACGGCGCCCATGCGTCTTGCTCTGATCCTATCGGTTTTTGCGCTTCTCTTCTGCGGTCCCGTCGTCGCGGGGGACGGCAAGACGTTGCGCATGGCTTATGACGCCGATCCCGCCTCGCTCGATCCTCACGAGCAGCTTTCCGGCGCGACCCTGCAGCTCTCCCACCTTGTCTTCGACCCGCTCGTTCGGTTCCGGCAGGACCTGACTTTGGAACCGCGTCTGGCCAAGAGCTGGGAGCAGATCGACGATCGCACCACGCGCTTTCATTTGCGTGACGATGTGAAATTCCACTCGGGCCGCATGATGACTGCTGATGACGTGGTGTGGACCTTCGAGCGCCTGAAGCGCAGCCCCGACTTCAAGGCGTTGTTCGAGCCCTTCGAGGGGGCGAAAGCCATCGATGAGGAGACCGTCGAACTCATCACCAAAGGCCCGTATCCCCTGGTGCTCAATCTCGCCACCTACATCTTTCCCATGGACCGCGAATTCTACTCAGGCGTGGATGAGCGCGGGCGGCAGAAGGATGCCGTGGTCAAGCACGGCTCCTCCTTCGCCTCGGACAACATCGGCGGGACGGGTCCGTTTATCGTGACCAGCCGCGAGCAGGGGATCAGGCTCAAGCTCAAACGCTTTGCCGACTACTGGGACAAAGATTCGCCCGGCAGTGTCGATGAGATTGTCTTCACCCCCATCAAGGAACCGGCAACGCGCGTGGCGGCGCTGCTCGCTGGCGATGTCGACCTTATTGGGCCGGTACCGCCCGCGGACCTGAATCGCATCAAGGCTGCCGATTGCTGCACGGTGGTGGCGCTCCCTTCAACGCGGATCCTCACCTTCGAGCTGAACCAGGATCGGGTGGCAGCATTCAAGGACCGTCGCGTCAG
>JAGPVD010000086.1 GCA_018067145.1 Methyloceanibacter sp. | reverse complement strand
CTGATGTCCATCAATAAATCCAATTTGAACAATGGCAGACATTTGTCAGAGCGTAGGGGATCGCTCCAACGCGGTGTCAGCGTCACCCGCCAGCGTGCGGGTACCACTCAAGGCATGGTGCGGCCCGAATTTCGGGTTTACCGCAAAGCGGCGCCGACCGCCGACATCATGGGGCAGCCAAGCGTCTTCTCGAAGGCCTCCACCAGATCCTGCCGGTTCTCCGCCGTGATATAGAGGCCGCCGGTTTCCTCGGCGAGACACTTCACATCGAGGTAGCTCTGATCCCCCGTCCAGCGGAAATTCCTGAGCTGATAGCCGACCACATGAACGGTGAGTTCGCTGTTCTCTTTGATCAATTTGCCGAGTTCGCAGGGCGCGCCGCCGCATGTTTCCTCGCCGTCGGTGAGCAAGACGATGACCCCCGGCTTCTCCTTGTATTCCAGGATCGCCGCGGCCGTCTTCACCGCCGCGACAATCGGTGTTTTGCCGGCCGGGTGTAGCGTTTTCACCACGTTCATAATGGGTTTTGTTGCTTGCCACATCGGCCGGTAGTCCAACTGGACATTGCATTGCTGGTAGGGCCCGGGACCGTAGGTGATCAATCCAATTTTGCGAAACTTCGCGGCCCCCGGCAAAACCTGGCCTAAGGCTTTACGGACCTCGTCGATGCGCGTCACCGCGCTGAAGAGCCCTTGGACCATATTGCCGGCCATGGAGCCCGACGCATCGAAGACAATCATTGCATCTTCGGTGCAGAGCGGCCGTTCTTCACCCGGCTCCTCAGCAGAAGCCGGTCCGGCGAGGAGCGCAATAAGCGCAATCGCGGCGGAACATATGGAGCGTGGCAGCATGCTCATCCCCCGACCTTAACCTAGAACGGGGAGTCTTTGGCGGCGCGATTGGGATTTGCCTTATTTGAGCGCGGGGACCATGAGAATCGCCCGTATAGAGCGCGGGCCTACAACCCCTTCTTGATGGCGCCGAGCAGGTGGTAGCGCATCCTGCCGGTGTTGCCCTTCAGCGCGATCACGAAGCGAACCCGCCCGTGTTTGGCGGTGTCGGCGTATCCGGCAAGCGTGCGGATACCGCTCATGGTGCCGGTCTTGTATTTGGAGCCGCGTCCGCCTTTAAGCAGACCGGAATGGGGCTCAAAGAGGTGGAGCACCGTCGCGAGGCCGCGGGCCGTGAAGCGCGTGTCGCGGCTAATGCCCGAGCCTTCCTGGAGTTGGATGGCCTCGACGAGGTCGTGCTTGGCAAGGATCTCGTTCGCCACCTTCAGAGACTTCTCTAAGCTAACGGGCCCGCCGAGGGTCTGCGCGCCGATCTCTAGAAAGACTTGATTGGCGATGTAGTTGTTCGAGCCGAGGAGCATCTGGGTCAGAACTTTCGACAGCGCGCGCGACTGGCTGTGCACGTAGAGCGGGGGCAGGCCCTCAGGGACCGCCCCGGTGGTGATCTCACCCTTCACGCTGCCCCCTGCCTGCTTGATGAACGCGGCGAGCAGTTCGCCGGCATATTTCAGACTCACCGCAGGGTCCTTGGTCAGGCTGATGCGGCTGCGGCCCTGGCGGCCCCGCGTCTGGAACTGGCTGATCGCCAGCGGCGTGATCGGGGTCTGTTTCTCGGCGGAGGAGACTTTGTTGCCCTTACGCACGGCGTGGATCGTGTTGAAGTTTACCGCAAACGCTGAGTTCAGCGCGTCATAGGCTTCGTTGGTGTTTTCGAGTCCGGGGATGGTCAGGTCGGATGGGTAGTAGCTGCCGTCGAGCACGATACCGGTGAGCGGTTCCTTGCCGACGGCTTTGACCAGCTCGGGCGCGAGCAGTGCCAACTCTTCGGAGATCAGGAAGGGATCGCCGCCCCCGCGCACATAGAGCGCCCGCTTGTCGTCCAGATAGAAGCGGGTCTTAAAGCGGTAATCGCCGCCGAGCACTTCCATGGCGAGCCAAGCCGTCACGACCTTGTTGACCGAGGCCGGGACGAAGGGCTTGTCGGCATTCTGGGCCACAAGCTCTTTGCCGTCTGCGTCCATCACCAGCACCAGGCCCGACGGCGCCATGCGCGCGACCGTCTTCGCAGCGTCGGCCAGCGCTTGCGTGGATAACCCTTGGGCCGTCAGCAAGAGCAGAGCGCAGACGAGAACAAGGCGGCGAGACCACATGGCGACTCCAGCTGCTCAAACCGAGCGTGACAAACTCTACGCTAGCCGCGGGCGGCGAGGCCCACCTTGATGATCCCGCAATGACCATCGGTGGTCACAAGGGACCACTTCCAGTTTCCGTCGAAGGGGAACGCATTTGCGGGGCCCACGAAACAGAGGATGGCAAAGGGGGTCGCCAGGGCGAAGGCGCAGATCCGATTGCCGGTCATGGGGGTCCTCTTCGGTTACGTTGTCCTGGTGGCGAGTCCAAATTGTGCGAAATGGCAACATAGCGGACAAAGCGCGCCGACAAAACTCACCCCCCCCACTTCTCTTGTGCGCTACTGGCCTCTGGCCTACTTGAGCACATTTTGTTTTGCGCTCCCGCTTCGCTACTTGAGCGCTTGAGCGCCTACCCCTCAGCGACGCGGCCATAGGCGCGGATGGCGGCATAGGCGATCAGGCATAAGACGACGAGACCGGCAAAGGCGACGAGCACACCGAACATGACCGGCGTATTGTCCGCCTCCGTCGCCGCCAGCATGTCGAAGCCTCGGAGCGCGCCAAACGCGATCAAGCCGAGGCCGGCCACGAACAGGGTCGCGGCCACCGACACGGCAAGCACGTGATATCTACGGCGTTGCTCAATCTTGGAGCTAAAAATGGCCCGTCGTGCCACGTTCGACCTTCCCCTAAAACGTCACCCCGAAAGCCCGGCCACGCATGCTCGGCGGTCAGACTAGGGCGCAATTTCCCGAAATCTAACCTCGCCCGGCCAATAGAATAAAACTTTCTCGCATCTTTTCGTTAAGCCGCCCCTATGATCGCTGGACGTGAGCCACAAGGACCGAAGACCGGCATGAGCGAAACCGCGCGTACCCCTCAGGACAAAGCCCTTGTCGTGCTGACCATCGCGGTGACGCTTGCCTTCGCCTGGGTCCTGTGGCCGTTCTTCGGCGCAATCCTGTGGGCCACAATTCTCGCCATCGTGTTCGCACCGGTGCATCGGCGACTGATCGCCGCCATGCCGGAATGGCGCAATTTCGTGGCACTGGTCGTTATGGCGATCATCGTGGGGATCGTGTTGCTGCCGTTGGCGCTGACCACTGCGTCCTTGGTCAACGAGGTGAGCGCGCTTTATGAGCGCGTGCAGTCGGGCGAGCTCAATGTCGGCCGGATTCTTCAGCGCTTCCTGGATGCCCTGCCCTCATGGGCCAGCAACATTTTGGACCGGCTTGGGGTCACTCGTGTGGCCGACATCCAAAAAGCACTGACCGCCATCTTAAAAGAAGGCAGCCAGTTCATTGCCACCCAGGCCGTCGCTGTCGGCATGGGAACGGCCAACTTCTTCATCAGCCTTTTCATCATGCTCTATCTTCTGTTCTTCCTGCTGCGCGACGGTGGCGGGCTCTATCGGCGCGTTGCCGGCGCCATTCCGCTCCAGCCGGAACAAAAACGCGGTCTGTTCGAGAAGTTCGTCGTCGTGGTGCGCGCCATGATCAAAGGCACCATCTTCGTGGCCGTCGTTCAGGGCGCACTCGGGGGCTTCATCTTCTGGGCCCTTGGCATCCACGCCCCGGTGCTGTGGGGCGTGGTGATGGCATTGCTCTCCATGCTGCCGGCGATTGGCGCCGCCGTGATCTGGTTCCCCGTGGGGATCTACCTCTTGGCCACGGGTTCGGTGTGGCAGGGCCTCGTTCTGCTGGCGTTCGGCGCCGGCGTCATCGGCCTCGTGGACAATGTGATGCGTCCTTATCTGGTCGGTAAGGACACCAGGATGCCGGATTACGTTGTGCTGATTTCGACGCTTGGTGGAATTGTGGCGTTTGGGATTAGCGGCTTCGTGCTCGGCCCGCTGATCGCCGCCATGTTCATCGCCGTGTGGGGGATTTCCAGCGTAACATCGGCTTCGCCAGAGCCCGATGAGGACGCCGCCAAGCGCTAGGGCGCGGCAGGTCTCCTATTGGACGGTGACGGTCTCGGCCTGCGCCGTGCACTCAAAGGTCGGCGCATCCTCGATTTGCAGGCAATAGGCCTCCGCCGCCTCGCTCGGCCCAAGCGTCATGGGCAGCATGGGTGCCTGCTCGGTCACGCAACCGGCAAGTGCAAGAGGCATCAATGCGATCAAAAACCACTTCATTGTTGCGCTCCCTATACGCGATCAGCCGCACGAATAGCCGCGCCTGAACTTCACCCTAGAGATATGACCGAAAACGGCAATTACAAGGGCGCGCGCCTCTCCCTTAAGAGGCGATTTTCCTTATCAGTCCAACGATGAGCAACAGGATTACGGCGCCAATAAAGGCTGTGACAATGGCGCCGAGAATGCCGCCACCAAGCGTCAGAGCGATACCGAAATAGGGGAACAGGAAGCTGGCGAGCAGCGCCCCCAAGATACCAACAATGATATCGCCGATGAGGCCGAAGCCCGAACCTTGCACAAGAAGACCGGCGAGCCAGCCGGCGATGGCCCCGACCGCGAGTGTAACGATGACTGCTGTCAGCATGATTCCCACCTCTGCTATGGTTCCTGGCCTGCAATCTAACATGAGTCGCTGTTCACCTTGCCAAGCGTCGGCAATTGAGATGTCTTGCGGCGGGCGCCAGCCTGCTGCATTGTCACCAGCCCACCACTCTTGGAACCTAGTCTAGGGAGGAACGACATGAGGCGCATAAGCCCACTCATCTTTGGCTTAGCCATAGTAATGCTGTTTGGCACAGCCGCGACTTACGCCCAGGCGCAATCGGCCACCGGCCGGGCGCTTATGGCCTACAAAGAAGGGGTCACGCCCGAAAAAGAAGCCGAAGATCGCTTTGCCTGTAACGAATGGGCCATCGCCGAATCCGGATTCGACCCCAAAGCCATCTATGCCGCCCAGAGGGCTGGCATTAACACCAGAACGATCCTCAAGGTCACACGCAAGCTCGACGCTGCTTCCGGCTTTCAGGATCCGCGCTGGGGTGCCGGCGGCATCGGCGGAACCAGAGGGACGTCGGATGTCGCGCGTCTCAACCAGCTTTATGAAACGTACCTCACGGCCGGCGCAGTCTGCCTAGAGGCCAGAGGCTACACAGTTTCAAGATAGGAGCCTTCCGATGCGAATGACGATTTCAAAAGCTTGCCTCGGGCTCGCTGTTCTCTGCCTGGCTCCGACGGCGAGCTTCGCCGCCGAGAAGTCTTATGTCTGTGCGGTCCACGAAGTGTTCGAGTGTGTGGCCGTGAAAGGCTGCACCCCCATCACTCTGGCAGCGGCCAATCTGGCGGCGGTTATGTGGATCGACTTGGAGGCGAAGACGCTCACGACGACTGCCATCGGTCAAAAGGCAACAGTCACCGAGCTCAAGAATGTGACTGTGACGGACACCGCCGTCCTGCTCCATGGGCTTGGCAAAGCCGGAACGACCGACCGGGTTTATAGCGCCATCATCTCGACCAAGACCGGCAAGCTGTCGGCGGGCGTGTCGACGCCTGACGCTTCCCTTGCCTTGCAGGGGCGCTGCACGACCAAACCGTGACGTCCTAGTCCGCAAGCACGATCAAAAAACAAAAGCCAGTCAGCAGCTCGAGACGTTGTTGGCTGGCTTTTTTGTTTCCCGGTGTGGCTTATGGCTTTAGCACCAGCGGCAACACGGTGCGCCCTGGCGGGAAGCCCTCACCGTCCGAGACATCCTCCTCGAACACTTCGAGATGACCGACCTCCGTCCCCTCCAAGCTGTAGGGCACAGTGAAGGAGAACGCGCCAGGCCCGTCGACGCCGCCGCCTCTTGTGTTGCCGCTGGCAATAGCCGAGCCATCGCGGCCTACAAGCTTCCACTCAACACTGCCTTCGAACGTGCGCGAACAACCCGCTACGGCGAACCCGTTCTCGACGCGATCGCCGGCCTTGGGCGCCGTGGTGATGACGAAGGCCGCCTCGTCGAGAGCACCGTCGTCTTTGTTACAGTTGTCAGTCTCTTCGCCTTCGACCCACGCTCCCATGGCGATCGCCGACTGTGCGTGCATGATGAGCCCGAGGGTTGCGAGCGCGAAAACGCCCCCAGCAGTGCTGCGAAGCGATCGATGTGTCATTGCCTCCTCCTGCGAAGCAGTCAGGTCACCGGACGGACCAGACCAGCGGTTTGAGGCTATGTCTGCAGAGAATAGGTGGCAACCGTTGACACCCCCCTGGACTTCACGGATTGCGCTAAACTCCCTAGCAAGAACCAATCAGAACTCAGAACAGTGGAGGTCCCAATGGCCAGCCCTACCCTTCGCGCGCTCACGGGCATGGACCCAAACCCGGCGCCGATTTCCAACAGCGCACTGGTGCTGATCGACTGCCAGCAGACCTATCGTGAAGGCGTCATGCAGCTAGAGAACGTCGAGCCCGCATTGCAAGAGGCGGCGGCACTGCTCAAACGTTTCCGCGAGGCCGGGCGCCCGGTCATCCACATTATGCACGACGCAGGTGCCGGCACGCCTTACGACATCGCAGCGCCCATCGGTCAGATCGCCGACCTCGTAGCGCCCGTTGATGACGAGACCGTCATCGTCAAGGCGTTCCCATCCGCCTTCGAGCAGACGGAGCTCGACGCGGAGCTTAAGAGGCGCGGCATCGAGAACGTCGTCTATGTAGGATTCATGACCCATATGTGCGTGAACTCGACCGCCCGCGCCTCGTTCAATCGCGGCTACACCAACACCGTGGTTGCCGCTGCCACCGCGACGCGGACAATTCCAAATCCCGCCACGGGCGCCGACGTCCCGGCCCAACAATTACACGACGCGAGCCTGTCAGCCCTTGGCGACATGTTCGCCGTGGTGGTGCCGCGTGAGGTGGATGTTCCTGCCTAATACTGCCGCGACCCAGAAATACCGATCTGGAGCAAGCTATGGCCGAGGCGCACACGATCGACCGAACGGAGCTTTCGCCAGCCTCCTGGTTTTCACTTCTAGCGCTCGTCGTACTTGGGACGCGCTTCGTCCAGGGCTTCATCTTCTGGGGCGGGGCCAGTCGTCGGCTGTTCTACGATTTCCACGAAGTCGCCGGCAACGATTTTGCCGTAAAGCTCGACTTCGAGTCGGCCCACTTCGTGGCCGCCAAGCTCACCCATGCCCTGCCCGGCGCGTTGTGGATTCAAGGTCCGCTGGAATGGACCCTGCAACATCCCGACCTGATTTTTGCCTCGGTTTGGGCTTGGACCATCGCCGAGCTCGCCGTCGGGCTTGGCCTAATCTTCGGTCTGGCGACGCGCCTCGCCGCCTTTGTCAGCATAGGCCTCAATATTGCGCTGATGCTGATCTTCGGGTGGATGGGTTCCACCTGTCTCGACGAATGGACCATGGCCGCGTCCGGGGTGGCCATGAGCAGCGCAATATTCCTCGCCGGCGGCGGCACCTGTTCGCTCGACAATTTGATCGGCCGCACGGGTTGGGCGCAACGCAATAGCTGGAGCGCTTGGATATTCAGCGGCCCTCTTGCGGCATCAACCCTCAAGGCGTGGGGCCTAGCGCTGGCGACCGTGGCAATCGTGTTTACCGTCGGCAGCTACAATATTTTATTCGGCGCGGTGGTGTCTCCGCTGCACTCGCGCGTCGATTTCCATCGCCACGATATCGCGCTGTCCAAGGTGACCGTCACGACTGACGGCGGCGTGACCTTCGACGTCTATGTGGATGCCGGACCCGATACTGGTGCAGCCTATGTCATTGCCGCCCGGCTGGTAGACACCTCCGGCGCGACGGTCTCCGAATGGGACGGGGCCACACTCGCTTCCCTACCGGCGACAGCTATCCAAAATCTCTACGCTTATGCTTGGGCATCGAAATTTAAAACCGAGAAGATTGGGTTCAGCGGGCAGACCGGCGCCCACGCGACGATAACCCTACCTTCGCCCTCCTCGCCCAGTGGGAACAACGCCACGCCCCACGAACTCGTCCTGGAAGCGATCAACGGGGCGACCTGGCACGCGGCAGCGAATTAGTCAGTTCAAAAAGCGCTGTAACAAGCGCCAGCGCCTTCGTGTAGATGCCGGGTGCTTCGCTCTCACGCGGACCACCAATGCAAAGGCTGCCCCCTGCCCGGTCGGCAAGAAATCCTTGGGCCTTTGGGAGTGCATCCGGCGCGTCGATGTCGACAATGATATGCGGCTTCTTGAGTACTGCGGCGCAATTCAAAGCAAAGCCTGTGCCTTTCGAAGCCGCGAGACTGGCGCTGTCGACGAGAACCATCAGCGCGTCGCTGTCCCGCACATTCCACTCCGTGCGTTGGCCGGGCGATGTCTCGGGCGTCGGACGGAGATCCGGGTAGAGCGCTAGAACACCAGGCGGCTCGGGCATGTCCTCGGCCCAGCCGCCGTTCGGACACCAACCCCCATATGGGATGGCCGCCTCAATGGCGGCATCGAGAGCCGCGCGGTCGGCACCGCTCTGCCCCCCTGAGACGATCTTCAACATGTGGTATCTTTCGCGTGATCCCGGCGGCATCGTCTTGCACTCGTCATCAGAAGCGGCATCATGCGTCCGATAGAGGGAGAGTGCCATGCCATCACTAAAGCTACTGATGCTCGGCTTCGCCGCCGGCTTCATCGCTACGCTGATCTTCCATCAGGGGCTTTGGTATATCTTCAACCAAGTGGGCGTCATCCCTCTGGACCGTCCCGCCTGGGCCATGGACTCCACCCCGCCTTTCGAGATTCCCGCTGTCCTCTCCAAGGCATTCTGGGGCGGGCTGTGGGGCCTGGTGCTGACGTCGATCCTGATGCATCTGGATGGCATGAGCTACTGGGCAGCATGGATCGTGCTCGGCGCCGTGGCGCTGACGGCTGTTGCGTTCTTCGTCGTGCCGCCGCTGAAAGGCCAGCCGATCCCGGCATTGTGGCCCCGCTTCTTCGTGGGGCTGGCGCTCAATGGAGCCTGGGGCTTCGGCACCGCGCTGCTTTTGCGGCTGGTTGGGGCAATAAGAACCTGAAGTCAGCCGTCCGTTAGCTCCGAATCGAGTGCGACCACGCGTTGCATCGCGGGCCGCTGCGCCAGGCGTCCGACATAGGCGACAAACTCGGGGCGCTCCGGCACCATCTTGGTCAACATTCCCCAACGAAGAGTCGAGCCCACCACCACATCCGCTGCAGTGAAGTGCTCACCTAAGAGATAGGGACCCGGCTCGAGGGCCTTGGCCGTCACGCTCATTACAAGATCGAAATCGCCATAACCCAACTTGCCGCGATGAGGCTCCTCCTTGCGGGGCGACCCTCGGTCCGTAATGGCCGGTTCGATGCAGCCCGGCGCAAAGAACAACCATTTGAGATAGGGACCGCGTTGCGGGTCGCCGACGGAAACATTGAGTTTGGTGTTTGGAAATTCATCGGCGAGATAAGTGCAGATGGCGGCCGCCTCGGTGATGATCACGTCTCCATGTTTGAGCGCCGGCACCTTGCCCATGGGGTTGATTTCTAGATAGTCAGCCTTGCGCTGCTCACCTTTGAACAAGGCTAGAACGTGAAGATCATAGGGTTCGCCGAGTTCCTCCAGCATCCAGCGCACCATAGAGGAGCGCGACGGAGCGGCGTGGTAGAGTGTAAGCTTCGCCATCTCTGATATCTCCTTGCCCTCGACACGGTATCTCGACCACATTCGCCAGTGAAGCCATGAACGCCGCCAAGACAAAATCAGCCACACCTAAGAAGTCGCCGCCTCCCGCCAAGGAGAAGGAAGAGTCGGAGGAGGAAACCCCGCCCTTTGGCGAGCGGCTGCGGCTGCTCTATCACGGTCGGAGCCTCGCCGCGCATCGCTTCCGTTTTGCGCTTGTCGCGTTCGACATTGTCACCATTCTGTTCATCGTCGTCACGTCGTTCATTCCACGCGAGCCCTGGATCGAATGGCTCGACCTCATCTTCGGCATCGTCATCCTCACCGAATTTTGCGCGCGCATCTATGCGAGCCCCCATCGGGCTCGCGAGTTTACCCACCTAACGACCTGGGCCGACATGGTGGCGATCTTTTCCTTCCTCGCGCCAATCGCCGGCGAAGGGCTCGGCTTCTTGCGCATCCTGCGCACGCTCCGCCTCTTGCACACCTACCAGCTCGTCGCGCGGCTCCGCGCCGACAGCACATTCTTCCGCCGTAACGAGGAAGCCATCACCGCCGTCATCAATCTCATCGTGTTCGTCTTCATCATGACCGGCATCGTTTACGAGACGCAGCACTGGCGGAATCCGGCCATCGCCAACTATGTCGATGCGCTCTATTTCACCGTCACGGCGCTGACCACCACAGGCTTCGGCGACGTCACCTTGCAAGGCTCGCTTGGCCGGCTTGTCGCCGTTGTCATTATGATTTTCGGCGTGACGCTGTTCTTGCGCCTGCTCCAAACGCTATTGCGGCCACAAAAGGTGCGCTTCTCCTGCTCCGGCTGCGGGCTTCAGCGCCACGAGGCGGATGCCGTTTTCTGCAAAGCCTGTGGTGACCGCCTCAATATTCCAGACGAAGGCCGCTATTAGCGAACCGAGTGCCCGAGAGGGCATCGAGTGGCTGGCAGGACGTCAAGGGGCTGGCCTCAGGATGTGACGAGCACTCCCGCGCGCTCACCCTTAAGAAGGGCGTGTTCGTGCTTGAGGACCCGAAGGAAATCGCCGCATCGTTGAAGCGCTCCGCCGAGGCGAGCAAACGGCGCAAAGCCGACCCGTTCCGCTCGGCCATGTCCATGCTGGTGTTCTACATCAACCGCGCAGGCAAGAATTTGCCGGACGAACAGCGGGCACGGCTTGAGCAAGCGAAAGACGAATTGCGCAAGGCCTTTGGAAAAGCAACGGCAGGATGACTGCCGCTTATACCTGCTAGACCTTTTCGGCCAGAGCCCGTCCCTCGACCTCGCTGGCCCTGTGCTCGGCGTGCTGCGAGAAGGTCTCGAGCACCGCGCCAAAGGTCGCCTCTTCGGCTGCTGCACTCCCGCGGTCAGTCTGCAACTCTCCGAAAACATCACGATAGTCCACATAGCCTTTCAGCTCTTCGCGACGCTGCCACCAGAAATCGCCGATCAAGAAGAACCTGATCCAAGAGAACAGGCAGTCAGTCCAGTCTTCTAGATAGGAGCACAAATGGATGCTTGGACGGTGCAGCGTGATATGGCCGCTGCGGAGAACGTCATCACTCCCGCCATCCGCGATTTCGACGAGTCTGCCATCGAGGAAATGATACTCCGGGCATTCCACAAACACGAAGCTCATGCGACCAGCGCCGGGATGGTCGCCTTCCGGGTCGTACAGCTTGAAGTCGATACCGCGCAGGCGGGCTTTGTCGAGGACGATTAGATGGGCCCCCTCGTCTTCGGGCTCAATCACGCTCAGCCCTGCTTCGCGTGCCCTGGTGATCAGCGTCTGGGGGTGAGCGCTGATCCCACTGGAAATCGTGATGCGTCCGGAAACGTCTTGGTCGATGCTCTCGATATTGGCGCGCGGGGGCATCTGCTCGCCACCGGCAAGCTTTAGGACAGGAGAGCTCCCCCCCTGGCGCAGATAGCTGTCGCTCAAAGTGGCGAGGAGTTGCAGATGGCTAAGCAACCGATAGCGGGTCTCAGGATCGCGGCAATTGCCGTTCCATACAACATCAACGGAGGGCATGGGCTCTACAACGTCTTCCGGAAAGGCGCACGCGCGCCTTTGGGCCTAAAACAAGCCGGCACCATGCCGCTGTCCTAGTGGCCAAGCAAGCGGCTCCCTAAAACAGGGTTGCCAGAGCTCCACCCAAAAAAATTAACGGCGCAGCCTATCGAGAAGGCCGCGCCGTTAACCGTTTACCTCAGGCCTGAGCTTCGGGACTCAGGACCAATAATCGTTGCGCTTTAGGACTTCGCCAGCATCCCGGCGACCTTCTCGGACACCCAGCCAAAGATGGCGCCGACGATCATGGACAGGATGATAACGACCACCGGATTGGCCATGGCAGGTGCGCTCAAATTACCCGCGCCGTTGCCAAGAAGCGTCAGGGCGACGACAGACGCAAAGCCATAAACCTGCGCCGGGATCGCGGCGAAGATTTCGACATTGGCGAGCAGCACCATCGCTGCGACGCCAACGCCGACGCAGATGCCAGCCCATAGAGGCAGGCCGATCTTGTCGCCGAGTCCGGTCTGGGTCGCCACCCATAGAGTAATGCCGGCGATGATGGCGCCGGCGATATTGCCTAGAATGGCTGACTGCAGGCCAGATTCACTGCCACCGCAGTGGAAGAAGCAACCCCAGGCGATGAAGGCCGCCCAGATTGCTAGCATTCCGCCAAGCGGCCCAAGGAAAAGCCACGTGGCAATGCCACCAAGTACACCAACGCTGATTGCAAGAGCAGAATTCGCGGACATCTAACCCCCCTTTTCGAAGAAGAAAGAGCGGGCGGATGCCACCATACTACCGGCAATCCACCGGCTCATCAAAATGGAAGCCTGCACTATTGTTGCCCTAGTCGACTCGACTTCCAGTTGCAAAGCATAGCCCAAAGTGGTGCCCGATTGAACAAAGTTTAGTCTTTTGCCCAAGATTTAGCCTGACTATGTCAGTCACTTCTCACTGGCATCGCCTTGTTCCGCTTGAAACATTAGGCCGCGCAGCCCTAGGTAACGGCCATGGAAAATAAGACAGTGACTGACAAGATTCACGTGATCGGTGGGGGGCTCGCTGGAAGCGAATCAGTTTGGCAGATCGCCGAAGCCGGCGTTCCAGTAGTTCTGCACGAGATGCGGCCGACCCGTCAGACGGAGGCACATCAGACGGAGTCCCTTGCGGAGCTTGTCTGCTCCAACTCATTCCGCTCCGACGAATGGCAGACCAATGCCGTCGGTCTGTTGCACGAAGAGATGCGCCGTGCGGGCTCCGTGATCATGACGGCGGCCGATAAACACAAGCTTCCTGCCGGTGGTGCGCTTGCTGTGGACCGCGAAGGTTTCGCCGCAGAAGTCACCGCCATGCTCAAGGCCCATCCGCTGATCGAAATCGACCGGGGCGAGATTGCCGGCCTGCCGCCGGCAGAGTGGCGAAACGTGATCGTGGCGACCGGGCCCCTCACCTCGCCCGCGCTGGCAGAAGCCATCCGAAAGCTCAGCGGCGAAACCGAACTCGCCTTTTACGATGCCATTGCGCCCATCGTGCATATGGAGTCGATCAATATGGGCATTTGCTGGCGCCAATCCCGCTACGACAAGGTGGGCCCGAGCGGCAGTGGCGCCGACTACATCAACTGCCCTCTCGACAAGGACCAGTATGACGCCTTCATCGACGGGCTGTTGGCCGGTGAGAAGACCGTCTTCAAGGATTTCGAGAAGACGCCCTATTTTGAAGGCTGCCTTCCCATCGAGGTGATGGCGGAACGGGGCCGGGACACGCTGCGCTATGGCCCGATGAAGCCCGTTGGGCTGACAAACCCGCGCCAGCCGGACCAGAAGCCTCATGCCGTCGTACAACTCCGCCAAGATAATGCGCTTGGCACGTTATGGAACATGGTGGGCTTCCAGACCAAACTGAAGCATGGCGAGCAGGCGCGCATGTTCCGGGGCATCCCCGGTCTTGAGGCGGCAGAGTTTGCCCGGCTTGGCGGGCTTCACCGCAACACGTTCCTCAATAGCCCGAAGCTCCTGGATGAGAGCCTACGTCTCAAAGCAGATCTGAGACTGCGCTTCGCCGGACAGATCACCGGCGTCGAGGGCTATGTGGAATCCGCGGCGATTGGACTGATGGCCGGGGGCTTCGCTGCCGCCGAAAAGCTGGGTGTCACGATCGCACCCCCACCACCAACCACGGCCCACGGGGCGCTGCTGGCCCATATCACTGGCGGACATTTGAGCGCCGATGGCGAAGGCGCCACGCGGAGCTTCCAGCCCATGAATGTGAATTTCGGGCTGTTCCCCCAAGTCACTGTGCCACCACGACCGCGCGACGAGGAACCTCGCCGCATGAGCCGGCGCGCTTCGAAGTCATTGGACCGTAAGCGCGCGCAATCGGCTCGGGCGCTGGCTGATCTCGATCTCTGGCTATCTGGGGGCGAGAAGACTGCCGCGGAGTAGTTACGTACTGGCTATTTTGACATCGCCAAACGCCACAGCCGAAACAGAGGATTGATGGTGGCGATTTCCCGGAACGGATCGCGGAGTTTTCCCAACGCCGCAAGATAGGGCGCGACGACGTTGAGCGGCAGGAGTGCCGCGCGGCCTCCCTCGTCGATGCCACCGAGATGATCCTGTGCGTCGTACAAGGCTTGGCGCGCCTCCTTCCGCATCTCCGAAAGAAGCGCGTCGAGCCCGGGACTCGTCTCGCCCGCAAGGATCGCTTGCGGTAACACGCCGTGACGCGCCAGTGCGTCCGCAGGAAAATCCACGCGACCCTGTAAGACATGAAAGGGCAAAAACCGCATGAGACCCGTCAGCCCATAAGCGGTCCCGGCGGCCTTCACTGCCGAACCCCACTGCTTGCCCTTGGCGCCGAGGATCTCTCCGGCCAAAACGAATACGTTTCCTGCAGTATCGGACAGATAGGCACATAATGTGGGTGTGTCGGGCATGACGATTTGTCCGACATCAAAACTCCGCGCATCGATCAGCTTGGCCACCCGTTCCCGAGACAGCCACCGGCGCGCCAGCACTGCACCGAATGCATCGGCGACGGGGTGTCCCCCACTCTCCCCTGCGGCAGCGCGCTCGATGGCATCACGCCACCATTGCAGGCGGATGTCCCCGAGCCCTGGCTCGGTCACTTGTTCGGCAATGCGAGCCAGTTCCACATTGAAGGCATAGAGAGCAAAGAGGTCGTCGCGCACCCCGCTTGGCGCAAAGAGCGCAGCAAGCGTGCGGTCGGGATCGCCGGCGCGGGCGATGCGTCTGACTGCAACGCGCCGCTCGGCATCATCCACGGCGACGCCTCATAAGGTTCAAGCGCGCGCGGCCGCTCCGGCGCGTTCCTTGGCGGCCTTTGAGGCCTCACCACTGACGCTGAAAGCATCGCGCCGCACTCCGAGAATGAGCTGCATGGGCGAAGCTACGAAGATCGACGAATAGGCGCCGATAACAATGCCAAAGCACATGGCAACCGCAAAACCGTAGATCGCTTCGCCACCGAAGAACAGGAACGGCAGCATGGCGAGGAACGTCGTCACGTGAGTGAGCACGGCCCGCGACAGCATCTCGTTGATGGAGCGGTCGAGCAGCTGCACCAATGGCATGCGCCGGTATTTGCGCAGATTCTCTCTGATGCGGTCGAAGATCACGACCTTATCGTTCAGCGAGTAACCGATGATGGTGAGGATGGCCGCGATGCTCGAAACGTTAAACTCAAGCTGGAGCACCGCGTAAAGTCCAATAGTGGCGGTGATGTCATGGACCAGCGAGGCGACAGCTGCCACGGCGAACTGCCATTCAAAGCGGAGCCACACATAGATCATGATGCCGAGCATGGCGACGACCACGGCGATGGTGCCTCCGGCGATCAGCTCGGATGAAATGGTCGGTCCGACGATCTCGGTGCGACGATATTCCACCGTGTCACCAAGCGCCTCTTTCACCTTGGCGACGGAAGCCTGCTGCTCTTCTTCTTTCGGCGCCGAAGCAATTCGAATGAGGACGGCGTTCGGCGCGCCGAATTCCTGGATTTGGACTTCGCCAAGACCGAGCCCACTAATCTTGCCACGAATCTCGGCGAGATTGGCCGGGCTCTTCTTGGTCTGAATCTCGATCAGCGTGCCGCCCGAGAAGTCGATGCCCATATTGAGACCGATCGTGGCCACAAGAATGAGCGGCACGACTGTCAGCAATGCGGAGACGAGCCAGGTGATGGCGCGTTGGCCGACAAAATCGATCTTGGTGTCGGCAGGGACAAGGGTGATGCCACGAAACATTCTGGCTGATCCTAGATTGGGATGACTTTAGGCCGCGCCCGGCGCAGCCAATAGGCGACCATCATGCGCGTCACGGTGACGGCGGTGAACATCGAAGCAAGAATGCCGATGGTAAGGGTCACGGCAAAACCGCGTACGGGTCCCGAGCCGAGCAAGAACAACACCAACACCGCGATCAAGGTCGTGACGTTGGAGTCAATAATGGTGGTCAACGCTCGCGAATAGCCGGACTCGACCGACGCGATTGGCGACTTGCCGGACCGTATTTCCTCGCGGATGCGCTCGTTGATCAGCACGTTGGCGTCGACAGCGATACCAATGACGAGCACGATGCCGGCGATGCCGGGAAGCGTGAGCGTCGCGCCCATGAGCGACAGGACGGCGAAGATGATGGCGATGTTGACGAACAGCGCCACGTTGGCGAACAGGCCGAACAGCCCGTAAGCGGCAAACATGAAGACGATCACCAACAGCAGACCGGCAATCGCCGCCTTTTTACCGCTTTCAATTGAGTCTGCGCCGAGGCTCGCGCCCACGGTCCGCTCTTCGATGACGGTGAGTTTGGCGGGCAGCGCGCCGGAGCGCAGCAGAACCGAAAGATCGTTCGCCTCTTGCACGGAGAAGCTTCCGCTGATCTGCCCGGTGCCACCAAGGATTGGCTCACGAATGACAGGCGCGGAGACCACCTTATTGTCGAGGACGATAGCGAACGGCAGGCCGACATTGTCTTGGGTCGCCCGGCCAAAGCGCTTGGCGCCAGCAGAGTCGAAGCGGAACGTCACCACCGGCTCGCCGGTCTGGGAATCAAAGCCCGGCTGAGAACCGACAAGACTTTCGCCGCTCACCAGGACTTGGTCCTTGAGCACGTATGGAATGGGTGGCTCGTCGGAGGAGTAAACCAGCTCGGTTCCCGGAGGCACCTGCTTGCTGGACGCCACCTCGGCAGCATCGGCCGAAGGATCGACCATCTTGAATTCAAGCTTGCCGGTCTCGCCTATCAGATTTTTGAGCCGCTGCACGTCAGAGACGCCAGGCACCTGAACGAGGATGCGGTTGCGGCCCTCGCGCTGAATGCTGGGCTCCGTGGTGCCAAAGGCATCGACGCGGCGTCTGATGGTCTCTATCGAAGTCTGGATGGCGGAGCTGATGCGATCGTTCACACCCGGCTCAGTCGCCGTCAGGGTCACGCCGCCGCTGTCGTTGCGCGTGACGTCGAGATTGTTGCCTGAGAAACCACCGAACACGTCGTTACCGATGGGCAGGGAGAGCTTCTTCAGTTCCGTAAACGCCTTGTCCAAGTCTGCGGGCTTGCGAACGCGAACCGATACGCTGCGCCCAGCGACGTTCTGGGCAAGGTCGGTATAGCCGATGCGGTTGCTGCGCAGCGTCTCGCGCACATCCCCCCGAATATTGCCAAGCCAATCTGAGACCAGCTCCTTCTCGTCAATCTGATAGAGAAGATGCGCGCCGCCCTGGAGGTCGAGGCCGAGATTGACCTGCTTATGGGGCACCCAGGAGGGAAGGTCTTTCAGCTTCGAGGTCGGTATCAGGTTGGGGATCGAGAAGATGATTCCGGCAAACACGATGCCGAACACCAAGATCACCTTCCACCTTTGGAAATGCAGCATTGCCGGGTTTGAAACTCCAGATCAGGCCAATAGGTGGGCGCGTACGCCCCTGTCACGAAAGACGTCAGTCGTTTAGCTCTTCTTCTTCGGTTGGGGCGCTCCGCCCTCCCCTTTGCCGCGCACCTCGGAAACCGTCGTGCGCACGATCTTGATCTTGACGCCTTCGGCGACCTCGACCTGAACCTCGTTCTCGTCAACCTTGGCCACTTTGCCGATAATGCCGCCGGAGGTCACCACCGTGTCGCCCCGGCGAATACCGGCGATCAACTCGCGATGTTCCTTCATCCGCTTCTGCTGCGGACGAATCATCAGAAAATACATGATTCCGATGATGAGGATGGTCGGGACAAGCAGGCTGTTCAGCATCTCGAAGCCTCCTGAACTGGCTTGCGCGTAGACGAAATCGTTCATTGCCCGTGTCCCCTGCTTGGCTTAAGGATGGCCGCCTTTGGCGAGTTTGGGCCCTTCTCGCGGTGGCGAACAGGCTCTTATCGCGCTATTGGGCGCGACTATACTGAGCTAGGACGCCTTTGCAACGGGCCCGGCATGAAGTTTCAAGAACCGATCTCCGGACTGATCGAGCGGATGGCCTTAGCGCTAGAGCGGCTTAGCCCCATCCGGCCCCAATCACCGGACTTTGAGCGGGCCGACGCCTTCGTGTTTCAGGCTGAAAATGAGGCTTTCACGCCCATAAAAGACGTCAATCGGGTGCCCCTGGGCCTGCTGAAAGGCATTGATCGGAACCGCAACAGCCTCCAGGCCAATACGGAGCGATTTGCCAAGGGCCTGCCCGGCAATAATGCCCTTCTTTGGGGCGCGCGAGGCACGGGCAAGAGCTCCCTGGTCAAGGCCGTCCACGCCGCCTTCCCCGGACTCAAGCTGATTGAGATCCACCGGGAGGACATCGCCGCCCTGCCCCAGCTCCTAAAGCATCTTCGCGAGGCGCCAGAGCACCGCTTCATCCTGTTCTGTGACGACCTTTCGTTTGAGGCGATAGACACGTCCTACAAGTCGTTGAAGGCCCTGCTCGAGGGCGGCATCGAGGGGCGCCCTGCCAATGTGCTGCTCTATGCCACGTCGAACCGGCGACACCTGATGCCACGGGAGATGGTGGAGAACGAGCGCTCCACCGCCATCAACCCATCTGAGGCAGTGGAAGAGAAGCTATCTTTGTCAGATCGCTTCGGCCTGTGGATCGGTTTCCACAATTGCAGCCAGGGCGACTATCTCGCCATGGTGCGCGGCTACGCCGAGCATTACCGTCTCGATTATCTCGATGCGGATTTGCAGCGCGAAGCGCTCGAATGGGCGCGGGGACGCGGAGGCCGGTCGGGCCGCGTTGCCTGGCAGTTCATTCAGGACCTAGCGGGACGCCTCGGCGCGACGCTCTAGGACCCACGCTCTAGGCGCGAAGCTTTAATTAGCGCTCGCGGCCATGCTGCTCATGTATTTGGTCGGGTCGACGGGACGTGAGCCTTTGCGCAGCTCGAAATGCACCTGGGGCTTGCTCACCGAGCCGGTCATACCGGCCTTGGCGATGATCTGGCCGCGCTTCACCTTGTCGCCGCGCTTAACCAGGATCTCCTCGTTATTCGCGTAAGCCGACACCCAGTTATTGGCGTGGCGCACGAGCACGAGATTGCCGTAGCCCTTCAGCTCGCTACCGGCGTAAGCGACGACGCCATTCTCAGCCGCCTTCACCGACGTTCCTTGCGGCACCGATATATTCACGCCGTCATTGTGACCGCCGTCAGGCTTGGTACCGAAGCCGGACACGATGCGTCCCTTGACCGGCCAGCGGAAACTCGCACCGCTCATGGCATCCGGAGACGGAAGCTGCCCACCACTGGCAATTTTCTTCGGCGCACCGCCACCGGTCACCTCTTGCGAGGCCGCGACGGGCGCTTTCTTCGCCGGCGATTTGGTGCCCGGCGCCATGATCGTCGTGGTCTTCACCTTGCGCGCGCCACTCGCCGTGGTCTTGGACATGGCTTGCGACGACGACGCCGGAATGATGAGCTTCTGCCCCACCTGCAGCGCATCGGCGCGAATATCATTTCGCACCATGATCGTCTGCTGATTGGCGCCAAGCTTGTGGGCAATGGTAGCGGGCGTGTCGCCCTGGCGCACGGTGTAGACGGTTTCACCCGGTCCAGCGGTCACGGAGTTAGCTAAGCGCGGCTGGCTAGGCGCCGGGGAACGTGCGCCAGGCATGACAAGAGTTTGGCCCACATGGAGCCGCCCGTCGGGCAAATTGTTGGCGCTCTGAATGGTGTTGATGGACACGCCATAGCGCTGAGACAGGCTCGCCAGCGTGTCGCCGCTCTGAACCTTGATGCGCGGACCCGAGGCCCTGGTCGGAGCAATCGGAGGTGGCGTGCGCGGCGCCGCATAGGCTGTCTGTGGCACCCTCGAATGCGCCGGCGGCCGGCTCGAACGCTGGGACGCGCCATAATTGTGATAGCGCTCAGGGCTGTAGATCGACTCCGAGGGGACCGGCAGGGATGCCGTCGTGGTCAAGTCCGCGTTGTTGTTGGTCTTGTCGTCGCTCTCGGTGAGATTGAGAGACGGCATGTCGAAACGCGACACATTGGAGCTGCAGCCCGCTACAGCAAACGCTATACCGGCGGCGAGCATCACACTGCCCGCGCCGCGGCCGTATTTCGACCCGAACGCTACACGCATCCCTTTACACCCCTACGCAAAACTCTTTGAACTGAGTAAAGCGCGCAGCCAGTAAACAACGCATTAACCCCCATCGAGGGCAGGCTTTGAAGATGGTGAGAAATAGCGGCGTAGGCCAGCATTCGAGGCTTAGTCGCGTTTGACCCGGCCATGGACCAAGGGCACGAACCGCACGGGTAGAAGCGGCGTCTCCACCAGCCCCTCTTCCGTCTTGTCGATCTGCACCAAAGACTGCTCATCCCGGGTCTCGCCGAGAGGGATGATCATACGGCCACCCTCTTTCAGCTGATCGAGAAGTGCGGCCGGTGCGTCGAGCGCCGCCGCCGTGACGATGATGCGGTCAAAAGGCGCTTGCGGCGGCCAGCCAAGCCAGCCGTCGCCGATAATGGTGGTGACATTGGTGATGCCGAGATCGGCCAGCCGGTGATCCGCTAGCTTTTGTAGCTCCCGCCAGCGTTCCACGGAATAGACCCGGCGGCACAAATAGGACAGCACCGCAGCCTGATAGCCTGAGCCCGTGCCGATCTCCAAAACCTTGTGGCGATCGTCCAGCTCAAGCTTCTCGGTCATGAAGGCGACCACGTAAGGCTGCGAAATGGTCTGGCCGCACTCGATAGGCAGCGCGATGTCCTGATAGGCGTGATCTGTGAAGGCATCGTCGACGAATAATTCGCGAGGCACACGTTCGATGGCGCGCAGAACCTTGGCGTCACGGATGCCGCGACGCCTCAGCTGCATAATTAGCTCGATCTGGTCTTTCGCGCTCGCCATGGCCTTCCACCTCCCCGTGAGGCGGCTTTTCGGGGAGTATCAGACGATTCTAGGGCGCTGTCCTAAGGACTATTTGCGCTTGTCGCCGGGCGTGTTGCCAGTCTTGCCGTCAAGCACCGCCGCAAG
>JAGPVD010000085.1 GCA_018067145.1 Methyloceanibacter sp. | reverse complement strand
TGCTGCTGGAGCGTGGCGAAGCGCTCGAATTCAGCCTCGGATGTCTCTGCTAGCTGGTTAGCGCTTTCGTCCAATTCCTTGTTGAGCGTCGGCAGTGCCCGCCAGCGATAGATAACATCGGTGAACTGCGCCTCGACCTCGCCCACAGGCGTTTCGGGCTGCAAGAAGCCGACCCGCTTGAACGGGCTCGCCCACAATTTCTGTTCCAAGATTTTGGCGTGAGGGCCCTCGTTCAGCCGCGCGATCAACTTCTCGTGGTCGATGCTGGGCTCATCGAAGATAATGCGGGTGATGGCGCCAAGCAGGGTTGCAATCGACTTGTCGGCAATCTCGAAGCTCGCCACCTCCTCGGCAAATTGATCGAGCAACCAAGGGTGATTGATGAGCGCCAGGGTGACGATGGTGGCAAAACCATAAGCCGATGGTGCCGGGCTGACGCTACGCTGCGACGAAGGCCGTCCGCCTTGACGTGACGCGCCTTGGCGCGCGCGACCTTGGCGCGACCCGCGTTGGTGTGGCGGCGGCCGCTCCCGCCACAAGGCAAAGAGCCGGTTCTTCACTTCGCGCCGGTAGTGATCCTTCACCCGCGTATTGGCGATCGCCTCAAGCAAGGTCTCAAGCCGCGCCTCGAAGGCGGCACGGCGCTCAGGTGTGTCGATGCTCGACGCCGACTTCTCCCGCGTCCACAGCATGTCGATGAGCGGGCCGGCGGCTCGAACACAGGCGGCCAACGCGTCCGGCCCGGCACTCCGCACCAGATCGTCGGGGTCCTGGCCTTGCGGCAGGAAGGAGAAGCGGAAGGAATGACCTTCGCGCAGATGGGGCAACATGCGATCGACGGCGCGCGCCGCGGCCGCCTCGCCCGCCCGGTCGCCGTCGAAACAGATGACAGGCTCCGGCGCCAATAACCAAAGCTGCTCCATCTGGCGCTCGGTAAAGGCGGTGCCGAGCGTGGCCACCACATTGGTGAAGCCCGCCTGATGCAGCGCGATCACGTCCATATAGCCTTCGACCACGATCAGCTCGCTCTTCTCGAAGGCCGGCTGCCGTGCGCGGGCGAAGTTGTAGACCATCGAGCCTTTGTCGAAGAGCCGCGTCTCCGGCGAGTTGAGATATTTGGGCTGCGCGTCGGGATCGAGGGCGCGCGCGCCGAAAGCGATGACGCGGGATTTCACGTCGAGGATGGGAATGGTCAGACGGTTGCGGAAGCGATCGTAAGACGGCCGCCCATCGTCGGGCCTGATGACGAGCCCAGTGTCCAGAAGCTGGGCCTCGGTGAAACCCTGTTTAATGAGCGCGTTCTTCAGAGCGTCGCGCGAGCCTGGCGCATAGCCAATACGAAACTCTTTCAAAGTTTCGCGCGTTAGCCCGCGCCGTTCCGCGTAAGCCAATGCCTCGCGGCCCGATGGCCCGCGCAGCGCCTCCTCGAACAGCTTAGCCGCCGCCTCCAGCGCATCGATGAGCCCTAGGCGCTCTTTAGCCGCGCGCTCATATTGGGGATCGGGCGCCGGCATGGGCACACCTGCCTCGCCCGCCAGCCGCTCCACGGATTCCGGAAAATTAAGTCCCTCCGTCTCCATGACGAAGGTGAAAATGTCCCCGTGCTTGCTGGAGGAGAAGCAGTGATAGAAGCCCTTCTGATCGTTGACGGTGAAGGACGGCGTCTTCTCCTTGTTGAAGGGCGACAGCCCCTTCCATTCGCGCCCGGCCCGCTTCAGGGGCACGCGGCGCGACACCACCGTGCTGACGGGCAGCCGGGTGCGGATTTCATCCAGAAACGAATCGGAAAACTTCATCTCAAAGACAGTGGGCCCTAAAGGTGCGCCGGCGCGCCTCGCGATTGCCGGTCATCACCATTATCCACTGATTTTGGAACAAATGAGGAACTTTTTGACTACGGCAGAATGCCGAGCGTGTTGAAGAGCCGGTATTTGTCCCAATCGACCCAGCTCTCGGCGATTTTGCCGTTCTCGAACCGGTCGATCTGGATACCCGTCCAGATCGCGCGCTTGCCGCTAGGCGGATGACCCAAATAGGGGCCGGTCTGCGTCGCAGAAAACTGCCAGCGGGTGGCGACAAGATCACCCTCGCCGAGCTGCGTCCGGATGTCGACGCGAAAATCGGAGAAGGCGCTATGGCACTCCGCCACGATGGCTTTCCATCCCGCCAGATCGACCGCCTTCACGCCGCCTTCGGCATCGGGCTCCTGATGATTGATATAGTCCGTCGCGAACACATCGTCCGGCGCGTCGTCATTGCCGCTCGCCCACAGCTCTAAGGACCGCCGGGACGTATGTTTCTGGTCATCTAAGGCCATCGCGCTACTCCTCTTGGTTCACAGAAGCTGCAAGCCAAGCCTAGCCACAGCTACCGTCTTCGCCGATAGGGTTCGCGATCCTGGCTTCGCTTCCCTTGCTCTTCTATACGTCTCGGGATTACAAATTCTTATGGAGACGATCCTCGTCATAGGACTGGCCTTGTTTGCCGCCTTCGCTCTTCTTGTCTGGTGGATGCGCGGCATCGACATTGCCGACATCGTGGCCATTATCTGTGCACCGATCGCGGGCCTCGCGCTCATCTACAGCTACCAAACGCCGCTCGCATGGGCGGGGGGCGCCATATTGCTGCTGATCGGCGCCTTTGCCCTGATCTATCTGATCAATCACCGCGCCAGACTTCGCAAGTAAGACAAGAAAAAACCGAGCGGGGCTTATCGCACCACCCGGTTTCATCTTCTTGTTCGGCGAAAGTTTTTAGGAGCCGGCCTTAGCAGACCTGGTCAGGACTTCGCCGCGATTGAGCACAGTCAATAGGCTCGCGTTCGGACCGCAGGTGAGCACAACGCGCTGACCCTCAACACCGTCGAAATTGAAGAGCTCGCCAGGGTGCAAGGCGACGCGCACCCGCATCGAGCCGTGACCACCGCCCTTGGGCGATGCGTCGAACATGACAGCGCTGACCGAACACTTGCCGTCGTTGCGCTCATAGTAAGCAATCATGCGGTTGTCGCCTATGGTGGCCAGGATCGGCTCGTTCGGACCGACGGGGCCGAGATTGGCCCGCGCCTGGTCCGCCGATGCCATGTGCGTAAAGGCGAAAACGGTCAGAACGCTCGCCGTGGCAATGGACAGAATATTCAAGGTTCGCAGCATCATCGGTAGGCCTCCAAATCAATTGGCCGGCACGGAATCACTCCGTGCTGCACTGCAACGAACATTATGCTGCAACGCGACATTTCTATGTCGCAACGCAAGACATACTGCCGCGTGGCCGTCTGCCGCAGGATTTTCCCGATGACTCGATTTGATTTCGCGAACGTTGCTTTTACAGGCGGAACGTGCGCCCAGGCCTGCATGTGCGCAGTCAGATCATGTCGCGAAGGCGGCGAATGACAGCTGCAATGTGTTCGTCACGTGAGGAGACTTAGCTGTCGAGGGCCCTAGCTGAGCTTCGTCTTCACGAGCACGCTGGCCTTGCCGAAATTCATCTGACCGGCATAGGCGGATTTAAGCGCGGCCATGACCTTGCCCATGTCCCTGATGCTCGTCGCACCCGATTCCGTGATGGCCGCATTGATGGCCTTCGTCATATCGTCATCGGAAAGCTGCTTCGGCAGGAACTCGCGAATGATGGCGACCTCGTCGCCCTCCTGCTTAGCAAGCTCGGTGCGGCCGGCCACGGCATAGATCTTCTGCGATTCCTCGCGCTGCTTGATCATCTTGGCCAGCAGCTCAAGCAGCTCGGCGTCGGAGGTTTCTCCCTTGCCGGCAGTCCGCGCGGCGATGTCGCGATCCTTGATGGCAGCGCTTATCAGCCTCAAAGTGGAGACGCGAAGGGCGTCGCGCGCCTTGACTGCAACGTGCAAGGCGGCGGTGATGGTCTCGCGCATGGAGGCCCTGTCTGTTTGAGGTTGTTCTGAGAAGAAGCCCCCAAAGTAATCGACAGGGCTGTCGTACGCAAGCTAATTTCCAGGTCTAAGCTATTGTTTTAACAAGAAAATATTTCCTCCTGTGGATTGACCAGACGCCGCGCCCAGCGTAAAGACCGGGGCTGAGTATGCCTGCCCTGACAGTGTGTCCTCTTAATCCGAACCGAAGCGAAGCGGGCTTGGCCGAAGAACATGGCCGCCCAAAGTTTGCGCCAATGACCGACAAACCTGAAGCTCTGGCCGCGGAGGCCGCATCCTCGCACGTGCGCAGCGTTGCCCCATGGGCCGATGCCGCACCAACCGCATTGCTCGTTCTCGCCGACGGCACGGTGATCCAGGGGCAGGGCGCGGGCGCGACAGGTGTGGCGGTTGGTGAGGTTTGCTTCAACACAGCGATCACCGGCTATCAGGAAATCCTCACCGACCCGTCTTATGCCGGTCAAATCATCACCTTCACCTTTCCCCATATCGGCAATGTCGGCGCCAACACCGAAGACATGGAGACGGCGAACCTTGCCGCGTCGTCGGGCGTGCGCGGCTGCGTGTTGCGCGCCGCTATCACCCAGCCGTCGAACTGGCGCGCAGGGCAGGACTTCGATGCCTGGCTGAAGGCGCGCGGCATTATCGCGATTACCGGCGTCGATACGCGCGCGCTGACCGCGCTGATCCGCGACAAGGGCATGCCGAACGCAGTGATCGCCCATGCGGCGGATGGTAAGTTCGATGTCGATGCGCTGAAGCGTGACGCCGCGGCCTGGTCCGGCATGGTCGGCCTCGACCTCGCTAAAGAGGTGACATGCGGCCAGAGCTATTCCTGGGACGAGACCCAGTGGCAATGGGGCGAAGGCTACGGACAACAGAACGAGCCCCGCTTTCACGTGGTCGCCATCGACTTTGGACTGAAGCGCAACATCCTACGCGAGCTCGCCACGGTGGGCTGCCGGTTGACGGTGGTCCCGGCCACCACGACAGCGGAAGCAATCCTCGAACGCAAACCCGACGGCGTTTTCGTGTCTAACGGCCCGGGCGATCCTGCGGCGACGGGTGCCTACGCAGTGCCGGAGCTCGCCAAGCTCGTGGAATCAGGCGTGCCGGTGTTTGGCATCTGCCTCGGTCATCAGATGCTAGGGCTCGCGCTCGGCGGCAAGACTGAGAAGATGCATCAGGGCCATCATGGCGCGAACCACCCCGTGAAAGACTTCAACACGAAGAAAGTTGAGATCACGTCCATGAACCACGGCTTCGCGCTGAATAGCGAAAGTCTGCCGGGGTCCGTGGAAGAAACCCATGTGTCGCTGTTCGATGGGTCGAATTGCGGGCTGAAGGTGAAGGGCGAACCGGTGTTCTCCGTGCAACATCACCCGGAGGCCTCGCCGGGACCGCAAGACAGTCATTATCTCTTCAGCCGCTTCATCGAACTCATGGCACAGGCGAAAACTGCGAAGTCCACGAGCTAATGTCTAAACGCACAGACATAAAGTCCATCCTGATCATAGGCGCCGGGCCCATCATCATCGGCCAGGCTTGTGAGTTCGACTATTCGGGCACGCAAGCCTGCAAGGCTCTGAAGGAAGAGGGCTACCGCATCGTGCTGGTGAATTCGAACCCGGCCACGATCATGACCGACCCGGATTTGGCCGACGCCACCTATATCGAGCCGATCACGCCAGAAGTGGTCGCCATGATCATAGAGAAAGAACGCCCCGACGCGCTGTTGCCGACCATGGGTGGGCAGACCGCGCTCAACACCGCGCTCAGCCTCCACAGCGCCGGCATTTTGAAGAAATTCGGCGTCGAGATGATCGGCGCCCATGCCGAAGCCATCGACAAGGCCGAGGACCGCGAGCTGTTCCGCGAGGCCATGAATAAGATTGGGCTGGAGACTCCCGCCTCGCGCCTCGCCGACGCGGCCTCGCTCAAGCGAGCCGACCGCGAGACATACAAGACCGAAATCGCACGCATCGAGGCGGAGGCGACCGACCCGGAAGTTCGAGCGAAAGTGCTGCTCGAGTTTGAGGCCGACTGGGCGCGGCACGAGAGCGAGCGGCGGCGGCGCTACGTAGAGAAGGGCCTAATCGAAGCGCTCGAGGCCCTGCAAGACATTGGACTGCCGGCCATCATACGCCCCTCCTTCACGCTCGGCGGCACCGGCGGCGGCATCGCCTATAACCGCGAAGAGTTCATGGAAATCGTCGAGCGCGGGCTCGACGCGTCTCCCACCTGCGAAGTGCTGATCGAGGAATCGGTGCTTGGCTGGAAGGAGTATGAGATGGAGGTCGTCCGCGATAAGGACGACAACTGCATCATCATCTGCTCCATCGAGAATATCGACCCGATGGGCATTCATACCGGCGACAGCATCACCGTGGCGCCGGCACTAACGCTCACCGACAAAGAATATCAGATCATGCGCAACGCCTCGATCGCGGTGCTGCGCGAGATCGGGGTGGAGACTGGCGGCTCAAACGTACAGTTCGCGGTGAACCCCGAGGACGGCCGCCTCGTCATCATCGAGATGAACCCGCGCGTGTCGCGCTCATCCGCACTGGCCTCGAAAGCCACTGGCTTTCCCATCGCCAAGATCGCAGCAAAGCTGGCTGTCGGCTTCACCCTGGATGAGCTTGCCAACGACATCACCGGCGGGGCGACACCGGCGAGCTTCGAGCCGACTATCGATTATGTGGTGACCAAAATCCCGCGCTTCGCCTTTGAGAAATTCCCAGGCTCGACGCCGACGCTCACCACATCGATGAAATCCGTGGGCGAGGCCATGGCCATTGGCCGGACTTTCCCGGAATCGCTGCAGAAGGCGCTTCGTTCACTTGAGACAGGTCTCACAGGCCTCGATGATTTCACGTTCGAGGGTCTCGGCCATGGCGACGACAAGAACGTGGTCCGTGAAGCACTCGGCACGCCCGCCCCTGACCGCCTGCTCAGAGTGGCGCAGGCGTTGAGGCTCGGCGTCGACCACGACCAGATCTACGACAGCTGCAAGATCGACCCGTGGTTCATCCGACAGATGCAGGAGATTGTCGACGCCGAGGAGCGCGTGCGTGAGCACAAACTGCCGAAGAGCGCGGGCCAGTTCCGCGCGCTGAAGGCCATGGGCTTTTCCGACGAGCGCCTCGCGACATTGTCCGGGCTTGAGGTGGCCGAGGTCGCCGGGGCGCGGCGCGCGCTCGACGTACACCCGGTCTACAAGCGCATCGACACTTGCGCGGCAGAGTTCGCCTCACCCACCGCCTATATGTACTCGACCTACGAGACCGGGTTCGCTGGCGAAGCAGCCTGCGAAGCGCGGCCGTCGGACGCCGACAAGGTCATCATCCTAGGTGGCGGTCCGAACCGTATCGGCCAGGGCATTGAGTTCGATTATTGCTGTTGCCATGCGGCGTTCGCACTGTCGGCGGCGGGCTTTGAGACCATCATGGTCAACTGCAATCCCGAGACCGTCTCCACCGACTACGATACATCCGACCGCCTCTATTTCGAGCCGCTCACCGAAGAGGACGTTTTAGAGATTGTCCGCACGGAAGAAACCAACGGCAAGGTCAAAGGCGTCATCGTGCAGTTCGGCGGTCAAACGCCACTCAAACTCGCGGCAGCCTTGGAGCGCGCTGGCGTCCCCATCCTCGGCACCTCGCCTGACGCCATCGATCTGGCGGAAGACCGCGACCGGTTCAAGGCGCTGATCGACCGTCTCGGCATCAGGCAACCGAATAGCGGCATCGCCCGCTCCGCCGAGGAAGCCCACAAAATCGCAGCCGAGGTCGGCTTCCCGCTGGTGATCCGGCCCTCTTACGTGCTCGGTGGCCGCGCCATGGAGATCGTCCATGACGTGCCCCAGCTCGCCCGTTACATCGCCGAAGCCGTCGTGGTGTCCGGCAGTAGCCCGGTGCTGCTCGACAGCTATCTGCGCGACGCCATCGAAGTGGATGTCGACGCCATCGCCGATGGCACGGACGTCTTCATCTGCGGCGTGATGGAGCATATCGAAGAAGCCGGCGTGCATTCCGGCGATAGCGCCTGTTCGCTGCCGCCCCATTCGCTAAAGCCAGAGATCGTCGCCGACATGGAGCGGCAGACAATCGAACTGGCGCGCGCGCTAAACGTTGTCGGCCTGATGAACGTCCAGTTCGCCATCCAGCACGACAATATCTACATTCTCGAGGTCAACCCGCGAGCGTCACGCACCGTGCCGTTCGTGGCCAAGGTGATTGGGCTCCCCATCGCGGGCATCGCGTCGGAGGTCATGGCCGGCAAACCGCTCGCCGCCTTTGGCCTTGAGCGGCCAAAGCTCGACTACATCGCGGTGAAGGAGGCTGTCTTCCCCTTCGCTCGCTTCCAGGGGGTCGATCCCGTGCTCGGGCCGGAGATGCGCTCAACGGGCGAGGTCATGGGCATCGACCGCGACTATGCGGTCGCCTTCGCCAAGAGCCAGCTCGGCGGCGGCTCCAAGCTTCCTTTGTCCGGCACCGTGTTCGTGTCAGTGAAGACCTCGGATAAGGATCGGGTCGTGACGCCGATCCGGAAGCTCACCGAGATGGGCTTCCGCATCATCGCCACGCGGGGCACCAAGCGCCATCTCGACGCTCACGACATCCCATGCGAACGGGTCAACAAGGTCCTGGAGGGGCGCCCCCATATCGTCGACGCCATCACCAATGGCGAGATTGATATCGTGTTCAACACCACGGAAGGGGCCAAGGCGCTGGCCGATTCCATGTCGATTCGCCGGTCGGCCTTGATCAACCACATTCCATATTATACAACCCTGTCGGGCGCCTTAGCCGTCACCGAAGCCATCAAGGCGCTTCGGGAAGGCAGCCTGACCGTTGCTCCCCTTCAAAGCTATGTCGGCAAGGGTCGGCGTTAGCCGCCCGAGACAGCTTCGGGAAATCGGTCAAAATCAGCAGATTCTTGACTTGGATGGGGCAATTCCTTGACAGTGTTCAAGAGAAGCCTCCTAAGGAGCTTTGACTGATATGGAAAAAGTGCCGATGACTGCGGAGGGTTTTACTGCGCTTGAGATTGAAATCAAAAATCTCAAGACCGTGGAGCGGCCGCGCATCATCAAGCTCATCGCCGAGGCGCGCGCACACGGGGACCTCTCGGAGAACGCCGAGTACCACGCCGCCAAGGACCTGCAGGGCCTTACTGAGGCGCGGCTCGCCGATCTCGAGGATAAGCTGTCGCGCGCCGATATCATCGACGTGTCCAAACTCAAAGGCGGCAAGGTGATGTTCGGCGCCACAGTCACGCTCGTGGACGAGGACACCGACGAGAAGGTCAAGTACCGCCTCGTCGGCGAGGTCGAGGCCGACGTGAAGCAGGGCAAAATCTCCATCACTTCGCCAATCGCCCGGGCGCTGCTCGGCAAGGGCAAGAAGGATGTTGTCGAGGTGTCGACGCCTGGTGGCGGCAAGTCCTACGAGATTGTCAGGGTCGAATTTAAATAGGCTTCGCCCACTAACTCTTTTCCGACACCTGCGCCGTGAGTGCCGACCGTAAACCTGCGGCCGCGCCCGTCAGCGCTGGAAACTCGGCGATTATCACATAGATCGGGATCGGCTCGACGAAGGCCGTCATGCGGCCTTTCCGTTCGAAGGCTTCGCGCAGATCGCCTTGGGTGAGCCGGTCCAACATCTTCGGTGCAATACCGCCACCGAGATAGACACCGCCATGGGCGCCAAGCACCAGGGCGACATCGCCAGCAAAGCGTCCGAGCCAAGTGACAAAGATGTCGAGCGCTTCCGCCGCGACTTCGTCCTTCCCGCTCAATGCCTGCTTCTCCACGTCTGCTGGGGCCAGGGCCTCGAGGTTGTGGCCATGGGACGCGGCCACGGCCAGATGAAGATCGCTCAAGCCTGAGCCTGACAAGGCACGTTCGGCGGAGAGGCGTGAGCGGCCTTTGCGCAAGCGCTCGATCAGCGCCAGCTCGCGCTCATCCTCGGCGCCAAGGGTCATGTGCCCCCCTTCCCCAGGCAACGCCACCCACTCAGCGCCAGACCACACAAGCCCGGCCACACCTAATCCGGTGCCGGGGCCGAGCACGGCCTTCGGTGCGTTCGCTACCGGCGCACCGCCACCGATCTGGTGAAGCTCGTCTGGCGTCAGATGCGGCAACGACAAGGACAGCGCCTCGAAATCGTTGAACACATGGACCGCCTCAAGGCCAACTTCCGCCGCCAGTTTGCTCTGCACGAAAGACCAGGAGGAGTTAGTGAATTGGACTTCGTCGGCGTCGAGCGGTGCGGCCACGGCGATGCCCGCGTGACTGACGGGCTCGGCGATGTCTTTGAGATAGGCCTTCATCGCATCGGCAAGGTTCGGGTAGTCGGCACCCGCGAGGGTACGCACCGAAACGACCTCCAGCGTGGCGATATCCGCCAAGGCAAAACGTGCGTTGGTGCCGCCAATATCGGCGACGAGAACGCGGGACGGCTTTGTGTCAGTTTCGCTCATATGTTTCGTGCCTGATGTGGCCCGGCAAGACGGCTAGAAAAGCCGACCAAGTGCCGGTCGTAAACCATTTTGTGATCGCCTGCGAGCCTTGCGGTGGCCCTCGTTATGATAATGAATCGGTTCGGGAGCCATCGCAAACGTCAGCCCGTTAAGGACGTCACATGGTCTCTAGATTCACACTGCTGGCATCGCTGATCCTTCTCGCCTCCGTGCCCCTAGCGCTCGCCCATAAGGGCGCCACAGGCGTGGTCAAGGAACGCATGGACCTGATGAAGCGCCAGAAGGACGACATGAAAGTCATTGGCCTCATGGCCAAGGGCCGGACGCCGTTCGACGCAGGCAAAGCGGCTGAAGCCGCCCGCGATATCGAGATCACCGCTAAGAATATCCACGAACTGTTCCCGGAAGGCACTCTCGGCCATCCAAGCGAGGCCAAGGCGGCGATCTGGACCAAGTGGGACACCTTTACGGACGACGCGGACGCGCTTGGAGCCTCCGCCAAGGCCCTGGCTGCCGCGCTCGATAATGGAGCGCCGGACTGGAAGACGGATTTCCAGGCAGTCACGGACGCCTGCAAGACCTGTCACAAGAGCTTCCGGGCAAAGAAGTAGGGAGTCATTTAGGGCCAGGAGCCCTTCTTTGGTTGATGAAGCGCCGCGGCGGTCTCAATATCCCTATATCCTGTTCTCGCATGGATCGGCCCCCAGTACCTTATGCTCGATAAGCTCGAATTCATTATAGCGCTCTCCCGCGAGCGGCATTTCGGCCGCGCGGCCGAGGCCTGCCGCGTAAGTCAGCCGACCTTCTCTGCCGGCATCAAGCAGCTTGAGGACACGCTCGGCGTGCTCCTGGTCGAGCGCGGCTCCCGCTTCCGCGGCTTCACGCCGGAGGGCGAACGCGTGCTCGACTGGGCAAGGCGCATCGTCGGCGACACGCGTTCCATGCGTCAGGAGATCAACGCGCTGAAGCATGGCCTGGCCGGCCATGTCCGCATCGCCGCGATCCCCACGGCGCTGCCAATGGTGGCAATGATCACAACGCCATATCGGGCGCAGCACCCCGATGTGAGCTTCACCATTCTGTCGCGGAACTCGATCGAGGTTTTGAGCATGCTCGAAAACCTGGAGATCGATGCCGGTCTGACCTATCTCGACAACGAGCCCTTGGGCCGGGTGCAGACCGTGCCGCTCTATAGCGAGCAATATAGCCTGCTGGCGTCGTCCGACAGCCCACTCGGCGACCGCGACGAGGTCACCTGGGCGGAAGTCGGCAAGCTGCCGCTCTGCCTGCTGACGCCCGACATGCAGAACAGGCGGATCATCGAGACCCTGCTCCGCCACGAAGGGGCCGACGTGGCGCCGACCCTCGAATCCGACTCCATCATCGTGCTGTTCGCCCATGTGCGGACTGGGCGTTGGGCGAGCGTCATGCCCTCTAAACTTGCTGAAGTGCTTGGCCTAACGGAAAAAGTGCGGGCCATCCCCATTAAAGAGCCCGAGATGACACATTCCATCGGGCTGGTGGTGCCCCATCGCAACCCTCTGACGCCTCAGATCAATGCCCTGGTGAATGAGGCCAAGCAGCTCGCGCCCATCCTGAATGCCAGCGTGGCTCCAGGGCCCGTGGTGAAGCGCCGCAAGGCCTCCTCGAGCGCCAAGAGCAAGTAGTTCAGCCTCCCCTCACCGTCGGCCGATTGTCATACGATCAGGATTCCTGATCGGGCCATGGGGCTGCTTTATTGATTTCACACCGGTTTTTGCCCATTTTCATAACTTCAAAGAAGGCTGGGCATGCCTCGATATGAACCATGGACGCCTGAGCGGGCGAGCGAAATCATCGCGCGTCATCAGCACCATAAGGGCGCTACGCTCCCTATCCTGCACGCCTTGCAGGCAGTGTTCGGTTGCGTGCCTTTGGACGCCGAGCCGCTGATTGCCGAGGCGCTCAACGTCACCCGCGCCGAAGTGCATGGCTGCGTTACCTTTTATCACGACTTCCATAGAGAGCCCCCGGGACGCCGGACATTGAAGCTGTGCGTCGCCGAGTCGTGTCAGGCCTCTGGCGTGCGTGCGCTCGAAGCGCGGCGGATCGCCGAGCCTCTGGTCGCGGCGGAGTAGCCTCACCCTCCCCTCGCCTCAAGCCACGGAGCGTCTCGCACCATGAAGCCCGACAAC
>JAGPVD010000079.1 GCA_018067145.1 Methyloceanibacter sp. | reverse complement strand
ACACACACAAGAAAGCTCTTTTTGCCGCTGATCATTGTATCGGTGGCCGTCGCGCTAAGCGGTCTTGCACTGGCACAAGCCAACAAATCGATCTCGCCTATGCTGACACCCAAACTTCAGGAACTTTTGCGAAAAGAGATGCAGTCCATCAACGATGCGAGCCAGAAAATACTCGCGGCCCTGGTCGCTGGCGATGATACCCGCGTGGCCAAGCTGGCTCAGCAGATTCATGACAGCTTCATCCTGCGCCAATCCATGACCCCTGTGGATAAGGCCCATCTCATGACCGTTGCTCCGGAAGGCTTTGTACAGATGGACCGAGACTTTCACGAAATTGCAGCAGAGCTTGCGAAAGCAGCAAGAGCCGGTAACAGGCCGCTGCAACATGAACAGTTTGGCCGGATGATTGAAACATGCGGTGCGTGTCATGCTCAGTATGCGACAGATCGGTTTGCCGGTTTCTCTGAGTAAAGAGCGCTTTTCTGTGTGACCAATGCCGAGCGGAGTCCTCGCCAAGAGGCTCAAGCCAATTTACTCTGACAATGCCACCTTGGCGCATGATGCGAGGCTGCTATGCTCGGCGGCGGGGGGAGCTTTGAGGGAAGCTCCAAATGTCATCACGCCGGTTCCCGCCGCCTTAGATCGTCGAACAGATCGATGGCGGCTACAAGGTGCTCGACGCATCCGGCCAAGCGCAGCGCCAGAGGTCGTTCGGCGTGTAAAAAACTTTAGAAGCCTGAACTTCAGTCTTTCTTAACCGTTCTGCGCTTCGATCGCTTGGCGGCAGAGGGCCACATCGCGACGGGACACCCTTCTTTTCGGAGCTTTAGTCCTTGGGGGGTTGACCTTCGCACCGCCGCGATTGGCTGGAGCGAGTTGTGTCAAGTCTTGTAACTCATGCGAGGCGCTTCGATGCGGACGTTACCCGTGTAAGAAGGGCTTTCGTCCACTTGAGAAAGATCATTGCCGCTACCAAGCGAGAGCTGCACACGCGTGAACGGGGGCTTCACCGCCAAAACGTCCTTTGGCAAGAAGACCTAAAGCAACACCAGCGCCTTATGAGGCGCCAGCGCCCGATCTGGCTTTGCAAACTCCTCCCTTTGTCACTGATGCTCGTTGTGCTCGCTACGTGTCGAGCACTACTTAGCGGAGCCGTTTGGTTTCTGCATTACTCTAGCCGCCTAATCTTGATCCGATCGTCCTGGCTTGCCGAGAGTGCGCGTGTTCTTGAAGTGGGCGTGGCTAGGGTGCGTTGGGCAAAGCTTGAGGCACTGGTTCCGGCTCTTCCAATCGCTGCGATCACGCTCGTCACTGTCGGCATGGTTTTTACGGCAAAGCCGGTCACTCCAGTCGAAGTGGTGTTGCCGATCGTGCCCGACACTCAAGGTCCGGCAACATTGACTACGGCCGCACTAGGAGAGGTGTTGCGGGAGCCTACTGAGACCAGCAGTCTATCACCTAGTGTGGCCCCGGGCTTCGCACTTGTTTCATTGGTGTCAAAAACTGTTCCTGAGCCTTTGCCGGTGTCGGGAAAAGACATCACTAGCATGATGCTGCCAATGCCCCCCCTTCCGGCACCCGAAACCACCTCCAGGATCAGTGACCCTGCGCCAACCGAGGTGGGGAAAGCAGCACCCGCAATGCTCAGGCCAGTTGCTAAAAGGCCCGAGCCAACGTCAGAGCCCCCGCAGCGCCGGCAAACAAACCCAACGGAGGGAGGGCAGAGGCGAGATTTCGTACCGCATGCCTTCTGGTAAAGAGCGTTGCGCCGGTTTCCGGCTCCCTGGACGGTTGAGCAGATACCGGGCGGCTTCGCAGAGATACGCTGAAACTATTCGGAAGCACCGGGGGCAGGAATGGTAATGGTCTTAACCTTGCGTGCGCCCGAGCTTTGCCAGATTGGTGGCGAACTTGGTTTCGACGCGGGGCCCAATGGGTTTGATGGCGAAGCCCGGTCATATCTATCCGAGTGCTCTGAGAGCGGTGCGGATGAATTTGAGTATCGCGTTTGCTCGTGGAGTTGAGAGTTTAGTGGTGCCAAGTCTGCCGTAGATGCTTTCCAAGGCCGGGAGCAGCCTCCTCCAACCATAAGAAGTGCCAAAGCTACAGTGGTGGCGACTTTTGTGCACATGACATACGCCTCCCGGTTCCATTTCCCGGATGCTCCCAGTTCTTCTACCGAGATTACCGCACTGCGCTTTCGGAGCAGTTAAGCAGACATTGCGACCTTGAGTCGGAGAGCGGATCAAAGATGTCCGCTCCACCCGCGAAAGCAGACAGGCTAAACAAAGGTGCTAGGGCGTGCCGAAATCAGCAGTGAAGATGCTGCTGATGGTCCGCTCTAGTCAGGGCCGTCCGCCCCTCGCGGAGAATGATTTTTTGCCATGCGAGGTGGGTTTGGCCCAATTCTGTGAGCATGGATCTTGAGCAGGTTCTTTGATGGCGAAGAAAGCACAGAGCAGGGCTCCAAAGGACGCCACCCCGCGGACAGCGGTCGCGGTGCTTGCTGCCATCAGCGTCTGCCACATGCTGAACGACGTCATCCAGTCGTTGATCATGGCGATCTATCCCATGCTCAAGGAGGGGTTGGCGCTCGATTTCGCCCAGATCGGGCTGATCACCTTCACCTTCCAGGCCACGGCCTCAGTACTTCAGCCCTTGGTCGGCTACATCACCGACCGGTACCCGACCCCCTACTCGCTCGTGGTCGGCATGGGCTCATCGCTGATCGGCCTCGTCCTAATCGCATACGCCTCGACCTATGTGGGCGTGCTCATCGCTGTAGCGCTGATCGGCATGGGGTCATCGGTGTTTCACCCGGAATCCTCGCGCGTAGCGCGCTTGGCCTCGGGCGGTCGTCACAGCATGGCCCAGTCGATATTCCAGGTGGGCGGCAATTTTGGTACGGCGCTCGGACCGTTACTTGCCGCCTTTATCGTGCTGCCCTATGGGCAAGGCAGCATCGCCTGGTTCTCGGTCGTGGCGTTGCTCGGCATGATGTTGCTTGTGAGCGTAGGGACTTGGTACGGCAAGACCCTAAAACGGAACAAGGCGGCGCCGGCGGCGGAGCATGAGGCGATCGTCGCGCTCGGCCGCCGCAAGGTCGCGATTTCGGTCGCCCTGCTGGTGACGCTCACCTTCTCCAAGCATTTCTATCTGGTATCCATCACCAGCTTCTACATCTTCTATCTGATCCACACGTTCGATCTGCCGGTGCAGACGGCGCAGCTCTATCTGTTCTTGTTCTTGGGTGCGGTCGTTGCAGGCACGGTTATTGGTGGGCCCATTGGCGACCGCATCGGCACGCGGCGGGTGATTTGGTGGTCGATTCTTGGGGTGCTGCCTTTCACCTTGGCGCTACCCTATGTGGGGCTGTTCGGCACAGCCGTGCTCAGCGTGATAATCGGGGTCATTCTCGCGTCCGCCCACCCGGCCATCATCGTTTATGCCCAGGGCCTTCTGCCCGGGCGGGTCGGCATGGTGGCGGGATTGTTTTTTGGCCTCGCCTTCGGCATCGCCGGCATCGGCGCGGCCTTCCTCGGCTGGCTCGCGGACCAAACCAGCATTACGTTCGTCTATCATGTGTGTGCCTTCTTGCCGGCTATCGGTCTGCTCGCCGCCTTCCTGCCAGAGACCGACAAGCCAAAACAGCCTCGGCGCCAGAAAAGTTCGGCGCGCAAGGCGTCCTAACCCCGTCATTTGACAAGTTGATAACGCCGTTTCGCGTGTGCTGACGAATTCTGTTCAGCAGGCGTCTTGGTCTTGGCTTGGGGAATTTTGCCATGGACAGAGTTAGCGGCGACGACTGCTCGAACCCGGACTCACCAATGCTCGGTGACACTAGATTGTTCGCCAAACGCGAGACTCTGCAGCAGGATGTGCGTAGTATGACGGTTGAGCGCCGAGGTTGAGGCTGCGGTTGGCGCTCTTTTGCGTATCTAGTTTTGCGTTTGTGCCGAACGGCGGTCGGTGGGCCCTTTGTCCTAACGTTACGCCTCTGTTCGGCCTGTGGTGGTGTTGAGGTCAGTAACGTAAGGGGCATTTTGATGCGTGATATTCGCGGGGATCTACAAGACCGGGCCAGCTTCCTCGAGAAGCAGATAAGCACGGCAGAGGCGCAATTCGAGAAACATGTCGGCGAACTACGGCGCGAACACGAGGCGAGCGTCGAACACCTGAAGGAAGAGCTCGAAGCCGTCACCACACTCATCGAGGTTGAACTGCGGAGGCTGACCAGCGCCGCTACGGCCCAGGAGCCCGTCCGGGCACAAGAGGCTGAGCGTCACGAGGAGCGCAGTCCCGCTCGCGAGGCCGAGGATTCACGTCATCCGGTCCGCGAGACCGAGCGTCAGCCCCGTCCGGTGGCTGAGGATGACCGTTACCACCGGCCTGCATCGTCCGAGGCCGAGCCCTATCGCTACCCAGCGCCAGAGGTTGAATACGAGCGCCGCCCAGAGCCTGAGGCCGAGCATTCCCGTCATCTGGCTCCTGACCCTGCGCCGCATCGCCGTCCGGCGGCTGAAGATGACCGCTACCATCGGCCGACAACGTCTGGCGCCGAGCCCCATCGCCGCCCTGCCCCTGAGCCCGAGCCCCATCGCCGTCCTGCGCCTGAGCCCGAGCATTACCGTCGGCCTGTGTCCGAGGCTGAATACCAGCGGCGTCCAGCGCCGGAGCCCGTACAGCAGCGCCGTCCAACGCCTGCGGCTGAACCTTATCGGCACCCTGCGTTGGCCGAGGCCGACCCTGCGCAGCGTCCCGTGCCTGAGGCTCAGGCCCAACGCCGTCCCGCGGAGCCCGAGGCCAGCGCACCGCAGTTGCCGCCGCTGGCTGACTTCCTGGTTCGCAAACTGGGTGAGACCGGCACCATGTCGTTCAATGATTTCTGCCAACAGGCGACCCAGGAGGGCTATTTCGCCGGTGGCGAGAATGTCGACCGGGGTGTCCACGTCGAACTCATGAATGTCGTGAAGGCAGGCTTCATCCGGCAATTGCCAGATGGAAATTTCGCACGCGCGACGGTCATGGACACGATCCGGTTGAGGCGCGCGATCTAAGCCTGGTCTGTACGGGGCTGTCCGCGTAGCAACTCGGTGACGTCTTTGCGGACCTTCTCCTCGGCATAGCGCGCAAGCGCCTTGCGGTCGGGAAAATCGTCGAGCGGCACGGGCGGTCCGATGCGGATATGCGCGTCGAGGGGTCCGAGGCCAAGCAGCTTCCAGGCGTGGCTCGCCATGTCCATGTCGCCATACCACGCGATTTGCGGCCGGCCCCGCCGCCCCATGGGCAGCCCGTAGACCTTGGTGTAGGTGAGCGCCAGCGTCTGCGCCGAAACGCCCGATCCCAACTTGTGACCGCCGATGGGCTTTGCTGCGGCGAACAAGGCGGTTCTGAATGGCACCACGCCATTTCCGTCACTCGACGTGCCTTCGGCGAACAGAACGATGTGGTCGCCCGTTTCGAGCCGGCGCACGATCTCGTTCGCCTTGTTGCCGACCTGGTTCCGCCTCGTGCGGTCGACGAAGACCGAGCGTTGCAGTTTGGCCAGCCAGCTCACGAAGGGCCAGGTCGAGACTTCTTGCTTTGCCACGAACGAGACCGGCGCCACCGCCGACAGCACACAGATGTCGAGCCAGGAGACGTGGTTGGAAATAATGAGCACGCCTTGGTTCTCAGCGATTTCGCCCTCGATGGTGAGGCGGACGCCGATGATCCTGCAGACTTGGTGATGATACCAATGGGGGAAGCTGCGCGCATAGCGCGAGCCCGTCCGCAGGAATAAGAG
>JAGPVD010000185.1 GCA_018067145.1 Methyloceanibacter sp. | reverse complement strand
AAGTCATTGGAACTGCGCACGGCAATAAGCCTTGCTCGACTGTGGCAGCGCCAGGGCAAGGAAGGTGACGCCCGCCAGCTGCTGAACGACGTCTTCGCCTGGTTTGCTGAAGGGTTCGACACCGCAGATCTCAGAGACGCCCGAGCCTTGCTCGACGAGCTTGGCGCAATGAAAGAAGTCGGGATCAGTGGAACGCGGGCCGCAGAATGAGCGACCGTCCCTACGACTGACGCGGCGGGACTTCATTGAGGACGGCAAAATCTACAAGAACAAGCTGAATTAGGCGCTGTGGCCAGAACGCCCAATGTCCGCTTCGGGGGCATTGTCAGACAAACCTAGGCGGGGCTGCGAAGGGTGTTGGTCTGAGGCGTTCAGGCTGCAAACAGAACCGCTCTGCCGCCCTGGCCGAGTGGCGTCAACTCGCGGCGTGAGAGTCTTGACCGCCTCCGACTAGCCAGCTCATGAATAGTTAGTCTGACAACGCCTTCTCGACGATTGCAAGCTTCTCAGCATTGTCACCACATGCCAGATTGAGCGACTTCTGCTCTACAGAGTCGAGGTGCAACATCTGGCCGGGTTCCAGGTCAACCCGAATGCGTGACCCTAAGGCACCTTCGGGATCTCTGACGTCCCCAATGACCATCTGGACAGCGCAGCGGCCACTGCCAGGCAAATAGAATGCGATGACACGTTTGCTGCCAACTGTGGTGAGGATCGGCTCGTGAGGCCCCACTGATCCTAGATTCTCGGCCAACTCGTCAGTATGTGCGGGGAGGCCAAAGGCGCTGAGTGCGACTAGGCTGCCGACTACTGCCAACATTGAAAGCTGGGTAAAACGGAGCGCTAACATTGGGAGTCTCCTTTTTGAGGCTTGACGGCTCGAGACCATCTTGAGCTAAAGAAGATTCTGCATCATCGCTCCGATAATCGCTGTGGCATTTGCCACAAGTATGATTCCATACTCGCTTCTGGATTTTGCCTTCTCACGCTCTGGTCAGTGGCAGGAGATTTGACTTGTTCGGATGGGTTCAAGATCCGTAAACGCGTAAAGATCGAAAGGAACCCGTCACCTGCACACTTACGAGGTCGCGACGAACAATCGAGTTCTGGTTTTCGGAATGCCCTCGATTTTGAATATGCGCTATTCTCCGTGTCTGGATGAGGCCAACCATGGCGCACCCCACATGACAAAGTCCGAACCTTCCCTTGCAGGCATTAGACTCTTCGCCGTGCTCCCAGAAGATGCGTTGGCACGAATTGAGCGTCAGTGTTCGTGGCGCCGTTACGAGCCAGAGGCATCAATTATTGACTATCTGGATGCCAGCGATGACGTGTTCTTCATTGTTGAAGGAGAGGCGCGAGTCACCATCTACTCGCTCGCAGGCAAAACTGTGAGTTTTCGTGAGTTGGGTTCCGGTGAGATGTTCGGCGAATATCCCGCAATCGATCTGGGTTCACGATCAGCGAGTGTGGAGGCAAAGACAAGCTGTCTAGTCGCGTCGATGTCGGCTTCCGCATTCCGGACCCTTCTTCAATCCGAACCTACAGTGGCGGATACACTAATACGCCAACTAGTAACGACGATCCGTAGACTGACTACACGTGTTTATGAATTTAGCACCCTTGCCGTCAACAACCGCATCCAAGCGGAGATATTGCGGCTAGCCAATTTAGCACCCCGCGACGGCGAAGGTGCACACATCGTCCCCGCGCCAACCCATCTCGAGATCGCTAGCCGCATCAGTACTCACCGGGAGGCTGTCACACGCGAACTTAACCGTCTTTCGAAGATTGGTATCGTCGAGCGTCGCGCTGGCACACTACTAATTAAGGACACAGATCGACTTGCTTCAATGGTTCACGAGGCAATTGGCGAGTAGACCACTCTCATCGGCCTTGTCAGAGTAAATTAGCTTGAGCCACCTGACGAGGATCCTTAGCCTCCGGAGATGCCCGCAAAAGAAAACTTCCCGGAGCCAAAGGCTCGGGGAGTCAACTGTCATTGGTTGTCCGGCGTCAGGGCCCATGGGACTAATTGAGGCCTTTGCATAAGGGAGTGGTTTTGGCTCATCGTCACCCTTCAGGAGTGAACGATGAGACAAAAATCAGAGCGGCATCAGGGTGCTGCGGAACGCACGATCAAGGACATTCGTCGGCGTACGCGGAAGCGCTATTCGTCCGAGGAGAAGATCCGGATTGTGTTGGCTGGGCTCAGGGGCGAAGACAGCATCGCCGAGTTATGCCGCCAGGAAGGGATCGCCCAGGGTCTGTATTACAGCTGGTCGAAGGAATTCCTCGAAGCTGGCAAGAAGCGGCTGGCTGGCGATACGGCACGAGCGGCTAATTCCGACGAGGTGAAGGATCTGCGGCGTGAGTCACGCGATCTGAAAGAGGTCGTTGCCGAGCAAGCCCTTGAACTCCGCCTCCTCAAAAAAAGCATGATCGGGGATGGGGAGGATATCGAATGAGATACCCATCATCCGAGAAACTTGAGATTATCCGGCTTGTTGAGCAATCGCATCTGCCAGCCAAGCGCACGCTGGACACGCTCGGTGTTCCCCGAACCACATTCTACCGCTGGTATGATCGGTATCTTTCTGGCGGCGTGGAGGCACTGGAGGACCATTGTCCCAAACCAGGGCATGTGTGGAACCGTATTCCTGACGACATTCGAGAGCGGATCGTTGATCTGGCCCTGGAAGAGCCAGAGCTGTCACCGCGTGAGTTGGCGGTGCGATTCACTGATACGCAAAGCTACTTCGTGTCAGAAGCCTCGGTCTACCGGCTCCTCAAAGCACATGACCTGATCACCAGCCCGGCCTTCGTGGTCATCAAGGCCGCCGATGAGTTCCGCGATAAAACCACAGCGATAAACCAGATGTGGCAAACGGACTTCACCTATCTCAAGGTGATCGGCTGGGGCTGGTTCTATCTGTCGACCATCCTTGACGACTTCTCGCGCTACATCATTGCCTGGAAGCTGTGCACGACGATGAAGGCAGGCGATGTCACCGATACTCTTGAGATGGCCCTGCAGGCTTCAGGTTGCGATCAGGCTAACGTCATTCATCGGCCTCGGTTGCTGTCCGATAATGGCGCCAGTTACATTGCTGGCGAGCTCGCCGAGTGGCTCGATGACAACGGCATGGATCATGTTCGTGGCGCACCCTATCACCCGCAGACCCAAGGCAAGATCGAGCGCTGGCACCAGACCTTGAAAAACCGCATCCTGCTGGAGAACTATTTTTTGCCCGGTGACCTCACAGCCAGCATTGAGGCCTTCGTCACCCACTACAATCATCAGCGCTATCACGAGAGCCTGAGCAATCTAACGCCGGCCGACGTTTACTTCGGACGTGGCCAAACCATCTTGCTGGAAAGAGAAAGGATCAAAAAGAAAACACTGCAAACCCGGCGCTTGCAACACCGCAAGACTGCCGCCTAACATGAACAACCAGATGAGCCAGACACTCCGTTAGCTCAGCCTGACAATTGTTCCAAATGATCTGATGACGGACACCCTGCTGGAATGCTGGTGCGTAGTAGAAGCAGAAGATGCGACCTCGCTAGGTGAAATCCAGAAGCATTGGACAGACCTGAATTTTAACCACATCACCCCAGTGCTAACCGAAGACGAGGTTCTCCAAATTTTCTCCTAGACGTGAGGCTCCGCATAAATCACGCCGCTTTCCGGATCCCTGGCAAGTCGAACAGATACCGAGCGGCTTCAAGGTAGTGGACGCATCCGGCCAAGCCCTCGTCTACGTCTACGCACGCGAGACC
>JAGPVD010000021.1 GCA_018067145.1 Methyloceanibacter sp. | reverse complement strand
AAGTGAATGTCGGAAAGATGGGCGAGGGTGAACACGGGGCGCGGGTCAGACTTTCCGATTGTCGTTCGACCGGACATTAGACCGGCCTCACCGCAGTTGCAAAATGCGCATCCAGACAGTTCAGCAATTTCCCGGGGGATTGGTTTTCCACAGCGGTACGGTCCGGTTGCTTAACGGCTGCAGCAGGGAAATGCTGGCAATTTGAGGCTTTGCGCGCACGAGGGCTCTGGGAGGGACCTATGTGGATGTAGACCAGGACTTTATCTTTGGCTTTGGCCGCTTTTCTTGCCGTCGGTCTCGGCGCCCCGCCAGCAGCGACGCAGGGGTTCGTTTGCGACTAATATCGCAGTGTTCATCCTTCGCCATTGGACGCGGCAGGGAATTACCGCGCTAAGGGAGAGATCGGCGAGACGGGGATGTTCGCAGCCCATGATGTGCCTGCCGCAGATCGATAAAGGCACACGTGCTCGTCGCGCCGAGATATTCGACAAGGAGCGCTTAAGGCCGAACTGGTAGTTACGGGGTTGGCTGTTCGTCAGCACCGTCGCCGCCAGCGAGGCGCTTGGCGATCTTGGCGACGTGATGGCCCTGGAAGCTGGCAAGGTTCAGCTCTTTCTGCGACGGCGAACGTGAACCGTCGGGCGCGGTGATGGTGCCGGCGCCGTAGGGCGACCCGCCTTTCACTTCACTGATGTCTGCTAGGTCAGGGGCGGAGTAGGGAAGCCCAACTACGACCATGCCGTGATGAAACATGGTCCAGTGCACTGAGACAATCGTAGTCTCGTTGCCGCCACCCGTGGAGGTGGAGGTGAAGACACTGCCCACCTTGCCGATCAGCGAGCCGGCCACCCAGAGGGGGCCGGTCTGGTCGAAGAAGTGCCGCAGCTGTGCGGACATATTGCCGAAGCGGGTCGGCGTGCCGATGATAATGCCGTCATACTCGGCGAGCTCTTGCGGGTCGGCGATGGGCGCTGGCTGTTCCACCTTCATGCCAGCGGCGCGCATGACCTTTTCGGGCATCAGTTCCGGCACGCGTTTGACGGTCGCTTGCGCCCCCTCAACCGCGCGGACGCCGTGGGCTATGGCATAGGCCAAGGTCTCGGTGTGCCCATAGGACGAATGATACAGAACGATCAGCTTGGCCGAGTCCGCCATGAGGAAACCCCCGTTATTTCTCTAGGGGGCGTGGCTCCACGACCCCTCATCGCTAGTCTTTAGCCTAGCAGATTCAGTAATGTGACGAGAGGCGATAACACATACTGAACTTGGACGGGTTCAGAAATTTGCGCGGCCGTGCCGGTTCAGCTGCCTAAGATCCCTGGACCTGGGGCCATCGTCCGTGATAAGCGCCGGGCATGTGGACGAGGATCACAGTTTCGACATTTCTCCGACGACGAGCGTGCGCCCGCCTTGTGCGGTCCGCCTGAGCCTCGTCGCCGTCACCTCGTCTTTCATTTTTGAAGATCGCGTTTGGTGCCTGCGAACGAGGGATGTGCCTCGATCAACCACTTTGGTGCTAACGCCATGACGAACTTCAAAATCCAGCTTGAAACCGCAGATGACGCCCCAGCGCTGTCACAGCTTTCGGCCGATGCTTTTGGTCCAGGCCGTTTTTCCCGCAGTGCTTACCGGGTGCGTGAGGGCGTGCCGCCCGTTCTGGCGCTCAGCCTGACCGGCTGGCTCGCCGGCCGCCTGGTTGGCGGGGTCCGTTTTACCGCCATCAGGATCGGCGACGACGAGGGGGCTGTGCTGTTAGGGCCGCTCCTGGTCGATCCTCGCGTGCGGGGCAAAGGCTATGGCAAGGCGCTGGTTAGCGAGGGCTTGGTCCGGGCGCGCAAAGAAGGCTTCGGCCTCGTGCTGCTTGTTGGCGATGTGCCCTATTACGGTCGCTTCGGATTTGCTGCTGTGCCGCCCGGCCAGATCGTGATGCCGGGGCCGGTCGATCCGGCAAGGTTGCTTGTGGCGGAGATTACGCCGGGCGCGCTTGAAGGCGTGGCCGGTCAAATCAAAGCTCACGCGCCTTCGCGTTAATGGCCTTCGCGGAACCAGGTGGCGGCCAGTAGGCCAAGCAGCAGGGCCAACGCTAAGAAGCCGGTGAACAGCGGGAACAGACGCACGCCTTTCACGTGAAAGGCGTCGCGTTTGTGCAAGCCGAGCCAATCGCCGCCATGCATCACATGGCCGCTGCGCATCGTCACGAGGCGCGGCAGATCGACGCCTTCACCAGCTTCGCCGCCTTTGCGTCCGAGCCAGAAGACGCCGCCACCGGTTTCTTCGAGCAGCGGTCCGAGCTGTTTGTCCGTGGCGGTCACCGTGGCGAGTTCGCGTGTATTGGCGTTGCCCACGGTGACGATGCTGGCCAGCTTGCCGGAAGCCACGCGATAGACGCCCTGCTCATTGGCGTTCATGGTTTTGCGCCACCGCCCGCCCTCACCCTGGTCTAGGGCGACGGTTTCGTCTTTGCCGGACGGCGAGGTGACGATGATGGGGTCGACCTCGTCCTTGATCGAGCGGCGCTCAATTATCAGCGTCTGGCCGCGGCTCGTGGCCCGCAAGGTCTCTTCTTCGAGCTCTGGCTCCTTCATCAGCCAATGGGCGAGCCGTCGGAGGAGGTCGGTATAGGGTCCGCCGCCGTCATAGCCGCGCGCCCATAGCCAAGTGTGGTCGGAGAGAAGCAGCGCGACGCGCCCCTCGCCACGCTCGCCGATGACGAGAAGCGGTTTGTCGTCAGCGCCTTTCATGAGAACTTGGGCGTCGTCCGGCCTGACTTCGACCACCCGGAACCAACGGCCCCAAGAGGGCTCCCCGCCATCACCCGCTCCCGGCAGGTCGCTTGTGACGGGATGCTTGCCACCGAGCTCGGTTAGTGCCGGCTTAAAAGGCTCCTCGATCACACGGCCCGTCGGTACGGCGGGTAGAACTTGGCCGAGCGGCGTCCGATAGAGGCTGAGAGCCGAGGCGTAGTCGTTGCCGGCGGAGACTAGAACGGCGCCGCCGTCTTCCACATAGCGGGCGACATTCTCCAGATAGAGCAAGGGTAAGACGCCGCGCCGCTGATAGCGGTCGAAGATGACCAGATCGAATTGATCGAGCTTCTCCTGGAAAAGCTCACGGGTGGGGAAGGCGATCAGCGAGAGCTGATTGATGGGCGTGCCGTCCTGCTTCTCCGGAGGGCGGAGAATGGTGAAATGCACAAGGTCGACGGCGGCATCGGACTTCAACATGTTCCGCCAGGTGCGCTCGCCGGCATGAGGCTCGCCCGAGACCAGAAGAACGCGCAAATTCTCGCGCACGCCTTCTACGGTCAGCACGGTGCGATTGTTAATGGTCGTAAGTTCGCCGGGCGCGTTGTCGACTTCGATCCCCACAATGTTTGGGCCGGCGTGGTCGATCTTGACCGGAATCTCGATGGTTTCACCGATCCGGACGGCCTTCTGCGTCGGTTGTTGACCCTGATGGGTGATGGTCAGGATCGCGGTGCCGACATCGCCAGGCGTCGTCTCGCTGACCTTGACCTTCACCGGCTGAACGCTGCCGACGATGCCGAAGCGGGGGGCGGCCAATACCTGAAGCCTGCGGTCGAATTCGTCTGGTTTGCCGGTGAGTAACGCATGCACTGGGGCATCGAAGCCGAGCGCCGCGGCGGAGCCAGGCACGTCATGCACCTCGCCTTCGGTGATCATGACGACACCGGCGAGGCGGTCGGGCGGTACGTCGGCCAGCGCCTGCGCCAAGTCCGTGAATAGCATCGTGCCGTCGCGCTCATTATCGGCCGAGGTCGAGGCTGAGCGCACGAAACGCGTCTCGAGGTCTGGAAGTGTCTTGAGACGTTCCTCCAGGACTTTGCGAACCGTTTCGGTGCGCTCGGTGCGCCCAGCAATAGCCTGGCTCTGGCTGTCGTCGACCACAACTGCCACGATGTCGTTGAGCGGCTCGCGGTCCTCCTGCTTCAGATGCGGGTTGGCCATTGCCAGCAGCAGCATGGCGAAGGTAAGCAGGCGCAAGACGGCGCCTCTGCGCGCGCGCCAGAACAGAGCCGCGAGCAACACCGCGCCGATCCCGGCAATGATCCATAGGACCGGCCAGGGCACGAACGGGATGAACTCGATTGACCAGTTCATAGCTTACTGTCCCAGACGCTCGAGCAGGGCAGGGACGTGCACCTGATCGGCTTTGTAGTTTCCGGTGAGCGCGTACATCACCAAATTGACGCCGGCACGGAAAGCCATCTCGCGCTGGATCTCGCCGCCGGGCACGACCGGATAGATCGGCCGGTTCGACTCATCTAGAGCCCAGGCGGAGGCGAGGTCGTTAGACGTGATGACCAAAGAACTCACACCGTCAGTACGCGAGCGCGCGTTGTGTTCAGATTCGCCCGCGGGCACGGCCTCAACCCACAGGGAGCCGCCGTCCCAGCGGCCGGGGAAGCTGCGCAACAGATAGAATGACCTGGTGAGAACGTGGTTTTCAGGCACGGGCTCAAGCGGCGGGACGTCGAGCTGGCCAATCAGCCGGTTGAGCGCTTGGCCTTGCGTGCCGCCATACGCCACGCTCTCCTGGTCGCGCGTATCGAAAATGATCATGCCGCCTTGCTTCATATAGGTGTCGATCTTGGCGAGCGTCTCATCGGACATGGGCTCGGCACTCTCAAGCACGGGCCAATAAAGGACCGGGAAGAAAGAAAGCTCGTCCTTGTTGATGTCGACGCCCACGGGCTCGGTCGGCTCCAACGCCGTGCGGGCGCGCAAGACTCGGCTCAGGCCAGCCAGGCCCTCTTTGCTGGTGCGGTCGGTCTCCGCATCCCCGGTCCGCACAAAAGCGAGCCGCGTGTTCAGCGCCGCTTTCAGAGCAAAGTCATCCGCCGCTTCTCCCGTTGACTTCGGCTCAGCCGCGAAGGCTTGTAGCGAAATGGCGGGAGCCAGGAGCGCGGGCAAGAACGCCAGCGTGAAGACGACTGCCGCGCTGCGCGCGGTGAGGCGGCGTCCAAAGCGCAAGCCCGTGCTCAACACCAGCACGGCCAGAATATCGAGGGCGAATAGAACGAGCGCGGCGAAATAGAGCCATGGCTCAAGCGCCAGAGGATTCTTCAGCGCGTAGCCGCCAACTTCATTTGCGCCTTCGATCGTGGGAAGCGGCGTGAGTGAGGTCGCTGGCGTCACCAGGTTGAGGGCGCGGACGGAATCCGACGGGCCATAATAGCCCGGCGGATGGTCAAGCCCCGGCACGGTCCGGTCGATCTTGTCGGCTGCGATTGGGGCGGCGCGCAGCGGCGGCGGGATCAATTGACCGAAGCCATCGAGCGTCTGGATTGGCGCCAGCGCCGTAGCGGATGCGGACGCGGCTCCCGCGTCAAGCGTCGCGCCTTCGTCTCTGTCTTGCGGGGCCACCTGGCTCGGCCCAAGCGCGATGGCGCGGCGGAGCATCTCAACGAAGAGTCCGGAGAGGGGAAGGTTCGACCAGTCGGAGTTGGCGGTGACGTGGAACAGCACGATATAGCCCTCGCCATGCTTGACGGCGGTGACGAGGGGTGTGCCGTCACCGAGGGTCGCCCAGACTTCCGCGTCCGAGGCCACGGTGGGATCGGCGAGAACCTGGCGGTTGACGCGCACGTCGTCCGGGATATCGAGCCCCTTGAATGGACCCTTTTCTT
>JAGPVD010000010.1 GCA_018067145.1 Methyloceanibacter sp. | reverse complement strand
GGCCTCCTCGTCGGAAACCGAACCGGCGATGATCACATCGCCGCCTTGCGTCCAGTTCACCGGCGTGGCCACCCGATGCTTGGTCGTGAGCTGCATAGAGTCGATCACCCGAAGTACCTCGTCGAAATTCCGCCCCGTGGTCATCGGATAGACCATGATCAGCCGAACTTTCTTGTCCGGCCCAATAATGAAGACATTGCGGACCGTCTGGTTGTCGGCGGCCGTGCGGTCTTCCGACGTGCCGGCCGTTCCCGCCGGCAGCATCCCATAGAGCTTGGCGACCGCAAGATCCGGATCGCCGATCATCGGATAGGTCGGCGCCGTGCCTTGCGTGTCCTTGATGTCCTCGATCCACTTCTTGTGGAGCTCGACAGGATCAACGCTCAAGCCAATGATCTTCACGCCCCGCTTGTCGAACTCGGGCTTGATCTTGGCCATATAGCCAAGCTCGGTGGTGCAGACCGGCGTGAAATCCTTCGGGTGTGAAAACATCACGGCCCAGGAATCGCCAAGCCACTCGTGAAACCGTATCCGGCCTTCAGTCGTGTCGGCCTCAAAATTCGGAGCGGTATCGCCGAGTTGAAGCGTCATGCCTGCTCTCCTGACTTTAGGAACTGGTGTCGCGAGCCTCAGATGTAGGATGTCTTTCGCCCTAAACAACATCTTTCTTGAGCGTGCCCCGAGCCGGGCCGCCCATCGTTCTGCCATTTTGAGAATCAGAACGGTCTGGTTGGACCAAAAGAAGCAGCAACAATAACAACCCAACCGCAAGTACGACCAAGACACCGTCGAGCGCACCGTTGCCCAGACGTGCGAATGTACGGCGGCGCTTGGCGAAGGCACTAATCCCTAGATAAAGCAAAACCGGGTTCAGCTTATAGATCAAGCCGAACCCGGTCTAAGTAGTGCTTACGGAGTGCCAAGCGGATCCTTCACAGCGGTAAAGGTCGCCGTCAGTGACGTGCCAAGCGCGCCGACAACCGTGATAATGGCAACGCTGATGCCTGCGGCGATGAGGCCATACTCAATGGCCGTGGCACCCGCCTCGTCCTTGACGAAACGTGCAATAGAATTCCGCATTTCGATACTCCCTTATTAAGTCGACTCTAACAAAGGTCCTCGCACCGCATTCTTGTTGACCGGTAGAACCCCACGCGAAAGCTAACAGTCACCAGTTAGATAGACGTTAAACAGATCCAATGCGGACTGAGTACTCATGGTAAACAAATGTAAAATGAAAAAAACTACAAGTCGTGCAATTTTGCCAATTCTTGCTTCAAGTTTATCTATTGTTATTCTTGTCTTTACAGTGTTTTTACCATGGGACTACAACACGCCTTAAAATTGGGGCCCGCTCGTAAAGATCGGCGGCATCCTGATGGAGCCTGCGGGTGCGGGTGAATATCCCTCCCGGTCCCATTTCTCACTGCCCCTTTGCCGGGTCATTCTGGTTGCTGTCCTCTAACCGTCTGTCTCGCGAGGCCAGCGACGCGCAGAAATCCTCACCCAGAGCGAGCCTCCTTGACTCACGCCCGGCTTAAGGCTAGAACAAAACAAGAACTAGAGTGGCGTAAGCGTGGAGTAAGTCATGCGTAACAACGCTCCAGGCAGCGATAATGGTAACTGCGTTTCGCTGGCTGGCGTTGAAGATAGAGCAGGTGGACCAACGGGTAAGGTCCTGATTGAGCAGTTGCGCACTTCGATCCGTGCGCTCGAACAGGTTCCCGTGTCTCTGGCCACACACCCCGCACCGGGCGCGGCCCTTCCCCGTCCCGCCTGCTCTTTATCTCTTGTCCCCGAACCTCTCGCTTCCTCCAATGACAATGGAAACAGAGACCTTCCCCTAAGTCGCCTCAAGCAAGGCGGCCTCCACGAACTCAAGCCGCAAGCCTATCGCGACAGTCCTGCGGCTCTTGGCTTCGCCCTGTCCGTGATCGCCGAGGCGGTCCAGGCACGCGCAGGCGCGCATCATCGCGGCCTCGTGCTGTGGTGCCTGACAAGACAGGCGGCACGGGAATGGGGACACCCTTATGGGCCCGGTCTTTTGCGGGCCGGCCTCGACCCATCGCGACTGCTCATTGTCGAGGCGCGAACGGCCGAGGACGCCGCCTGGGCCCTCGAAGAGGGGCTGAAAAGTGGTGCCCTCATCGCCAGCCTCGCCCAAGTCGACATCAAGACACCACTTGCCGCCCGCCGTCTCGGCCTTGCCGCCCAAGCCTCCCGCACCCCCTGCCTTCTCCTCTCCAGCCATGGTGGTGCGGATTTTTCAAGCTCGCCTGGAACAGGTTTGCCGGGGACGCTGACCCGCTGGCGCATCGCCACGGAGCCAAGTAACCCCGCACCCTTCGATAGAACCGCACCAGGCGCTGCTTCTTGGCGCCTCACCCTCGAACGTTGCCGGGGAGGCGCGCCAGGACGGCGCTTTCGCGTGGAGTTCAGTTATGAGTCGGATCGTCTCCATATGGCTGCCCCATCTTGCGATCGAGCGGCTGAAGCGGGAGAGAACAGCAAGTGGCGCTACGCCTCAGCCGGATGACCAGCCTTTCGCCCTGGTCGGCAGCGATGCACGCGGACTGAAGCTCACCGCCGTGAACGCGCGAAGCCTGCGCGACGGTCTCACACCCGGCTTGAGGCTCGCCGATGCCCGCGCCATCTGTCCGCATCTTCTCACCGCGCCAGCCGCGCCCGGCAAAGATGCCGACGCCCTGCTTGCACTCGCCCGCTGGTCGAGCCGCTACAGCCCAACCCTCAATGTCGACGGCGAGGATGGGCTGTGGCTCGACATCACCGGCGTCTCACATCTCTTCGGCGGAGAACGCGCACTCCTCGCCGACCTCGCGACACGGCTCACCCGCGCCTGTCTCACCGCGCGGCTTGGGTCGGCGGAGACCTTGGGTGGCGCCCATGCGCTTGCCCGCTTCGCGCAGCCCTCTCCGCACATCGCCCCTCCGGATAAGATCGAGAGCACGCTGGCAACGCTTCCCGTTGAAGCGCTCCGCCTTCAGCCTGAGACCGCGCAGCTGCTGCGGCGGCTCGGGCTGAAACGCATCGGTCAGCTCACCTATCTGCCGCGCGCGAGTCTTGAACGCCGCTTCCATTCCACGGAGGCGGCTCAAGCCGTCCTGCTACGTCTCGATCAGGCGCTTGGCCATCGTGAAGAGAAGCGAGCCTCCCTACTGCCGGCGCCCGACTTCTTGGTGAGGCTTCCCCTTGCTGAGCCGCTCATCACCCATGATGGCGTCATCGCTGGCCTCGACCATCTGGCGGTCGAGCTTTGTCAGACCTTGGCCCGGGCCGGATGCGGCGCGCGGCGCGTGACCTTATGGGCGGCACGCACCGACGGTTCTTCCGCCGCGATCGAAGTGGGGTTTAGTGTGCCCTCGTTTGAGCCCTCTCATCTCATGCGGCTGTTGAAGGACAAGATCGAGACCATCGACATGGGTTTCGGTGTCGACCTCATGGCGCTGGCAGCGCTGATCACCGAGCCGCTTCGCCTCACGCAAACCAGCCTCGCGGAGACCGACGGGGATGTCAGGCCCGAGGCCCTGATCGACGCCTTGGCCAATCGTTTGGGTAAAAGCGCGGTGCGCCGCCTCTTTCCTCGGGCCAGCCACATTCCGGAATGGGGACAAAGCTTGCGGTCCGCCTTTGCCGGCCGTCCCGCCTGGACGAATGACGCAGCCAGCAGGCCTCCCCGGCCACTGCTTCTTCTCAGCAGACCTGAACCTTTGACGGTCCTTGCCGAGATCCCGGAAGGCCCGCCGGCGCGCTTCACTTGGCGGCGCGTGAGCCGCCGCGTGGTCAAGGCGGAAGGGCCCGAACGCATCGCGCCGGAATGGTGGCGGGCGCTCGCCATGCTCTCCAAGCCGAGGCCGCGCGACTATTACCGCATCGAGGACGAGGACGGCGGCCGCTATTGGGTCTTCCGCGAAGGCCTCTATCAGGACGGCACGGAAGAAACCCCGGGCTGGTTCCTGCATGGAGTCTTCGGATGACGGCGTCTTCGCCCCGCTATGCCGAGCTCGACGTCACCTCGAACTTCACTTTCTTACGTGGCGGCTCTCACCCGGAAGAACTGGTGGCGACCGCGAAGGCACTCGGCCATGAAGCCATCGCCGTCGCTGACACGAACACGCTTGCCGGTGTGGTACGCGCCCATCTTGCCGCCAAGGAGGTGGGTATCAAATTTCTCGTCGGCACGCGGCTCGATCTGCAAGACGCCCCGAAACTGCTCGCTTACCCAACGACCCGCGCCGCTTATGGCCGTCTCTGCCGCCTTCTCACCCTCGGCCAGCGCCGCGCCGAGAAGGGCCAATGCACGCTTTTCCTCGATGACGTCGTAACACACACCGAGGGCCTGATCTTCATCGCCCTGCCGCCTGATGCTTTTCCCTCCCCCTGCGAGGGGGAGGGTGGTGCTGCACAAAACGCAGCACCAGGTGGGGCTCATACGGCACAGGCTGCCGTTAGGCCAAACCCCCTCCCCGACCCTCCCCCTTCTAGGGGGAGGGAGAAGGAACCGCTCAATTTCGAAACGCAACTAAACCGCATCAAGGAAACACTACCGGCACGAACCCGCCTCTATCTCGCCGCGCGGCACTCTTATCGCGGGAACGATCGCGCCCGCATCGAAGTCCTGGCGCAACTGGCGGCGCGCATGCAAATCCCGCTCGTCGCCGCGGGTGCCGTGCTTTATCACGCTGCCCACCGTCGGCCTCTCCAAGACGTGCTCACCTGCGTGCGCGAGAAATGCACGATCAACGATGCGGGCTTTCATCTTGAAGCCAATGCCGAGCGGCATCTAAAACCCGCCCATGAAATAGCGCGCCTGTTCAAAGGCCACGAGGAAGCGCTAGAGCGCAGCATCGAAATTGCAGATGCCTGCACCTTTTCCCTCGATGAGCTGAAATACGAATATCCCGACGAGCCTGTGCCGGAGGGCAAGTCCCCACAATCGCATCTTGAGGCCTTGACCTGGGAAGGCGCTGAGTGGCGTTTCCCCGGCGGTATTCCCGATCGACTCCGCGACACGCTCCGTAAAGAGCTGACGCTAATCGCCGAGCTCAGCTACGCGCCTTACTTCCTCACCGTCCACGACATCGTCCGCTATGCGCGAGGGATTGGCATTCTCTGCCAGGGACGCGGCTCGGCGGCCAACTCCGCCGTCTGCTATTGCCTGGCTATCACCAATGTAGACCCGACCGAGATTGACCTTCTGTTTGAGCGCTTCGTCTCACCCGAGCGCAAAGAACCACCCGACATTGACGTCGACTTCGAGCATGAGCGGCGTGAAGAGGTGATCCAATATATCTATGCCCGCTATGGCCGCGACCGTGCCGGGCTCGCCGCCACCGTCATTTCCTATCGTGGCCGCTCCGCCGTGCGCGAGGTGGGCAAGGCGTTGGGTCTTTCTGAGGACACGGTCGCCGCGCTCTCCGCCACCATCTGGGGCTTAAGCAATTCTACGCTGCCTGAGAAATATGTGCGCGAGGCGGGGCTCGACCCTGCCGACCCGCTGCTCGCAAGCTGTCTCGAGCTAACCCAGGAGTTGATCGGCTTTCCCCGTCATCTCTCCCAGCATGTGGGCGGTTTCGTGCTCTCGCGCGGACCTTTGTCCGAAGTGGTCCCCATCGGCAATGCCGCCATGGAGGACCGCACTGTCATCGAATGGGACAAGGACGATCTCGACGCGCTCGGCCTGTTGAAGGTGGATGTGCTCGGGCTCGGCATGCTCACTTGCATCCGCAAGGCCTTCGCCCTGCTCAAAGAGCATTACGGCGAAGACATCACGCTCGGCACGGTGCCGAGCGATGATCCGGCCGTTTACGACATGCTGTGCAAGGCCGACGCCATCGGTGTGTTCCAGGTGGAAAGCCGCGCGCAGATGAACATGCTGCCGCGCCTGAGACCGCGCTGCTTCTACGATCTCGTCATCGAGGTTGCCATCGTCCGCCCCGGCCCGATCCAGGGCGACATGGTGCATCCTTATTTGCGCCGCCGGTCTGGAGCCGAGTCCGTCGACTTCCCCTCGCCCCATCCAGATCATGGCCCGGAAGACGAACTTCATCAGGTGCTCGGCAAAACCATGGGCGTTCCGCTATTCCAGGAGCAGGCCATGCGGCTCGCCATGGTGGCGGCGAAATTTTCCGGCACCGAGGCAAATGAGCTGCGCCGCGCCATGGCCACGTTTCGCCGCCGGGGCACGATCGGCCAACTGCAAGACAAAATGGTCGGCCGCATGACGGCGCGCGGTTATCCGCCCGACTTCGCAGAACGCTGCTTCAACCAGATCAAAGGCTTCGGCGAATATGGCTTTCCCGAAAGCCACGCCGCGAGCTTCGCCCATCTCGTCTATGTCTCGGCCTGGCTCAAATGCCACTACCCGGCGGTGTTCGCCTGCGCTCTGCTCAACGCTCAGCCCATGGGTTTTTACGCACCGGCGCAGATCGTGCGCTGTGCGAGAGATCATGGCGTCGAGGCGCGCGAAGCCGACGTTAATCACAGTCACTGGGACTTCACCTTGGAGCCCACTTCAACCTTCCTGTCATCGGCCGGCTTGACCGGGCGATCCAGTAACCACCGCCCTCTCGATCACGAAGACCAGGGGTTACTGGATGCCCGCCTTCGCCGGCATGACAAAGACAAGGGAGACGAACTTTTCGCACTACGTCTCGGCATGCGCCAGATCGACGGCCTGCGCGAGGAGGCCGCACAACAGATCGTCTCAGGGGCCGCGGGCGCAACCTATCGCGACATGCGCGATCTGTGGCGGCGGAGTGGCGTCGGTCGCGCTAATCTCGAAAAGCTTGCAAGCGCCGACGCCTTCCGCTCACTCGGGCTCGACCGCCGCCAAGCGCTCTGGGATGTGCGCGGACTGCCGAAGGAAATCCCACTGCCGTTATTCGAACATGCCAATGCCACCGAGGCAGGCACCGAACCGCAAGTGACGCTTCCCGTCATGCCCCTGTCGGAGCATGTGGTGAACGACTACCGGACGCTTCGCCTCTCTCTCAAAGCCCATCCCATGAGCTTCTTGCGCGCACGCTTCACCGCCGCGCGCGTCGTCTCTTGCGCTCATCTCAAAACATGCCGCGATGGCGCTCGCGTCAGTGTTGGCGGTGTGGTGCTAGTGCGCCAACGCCCAGGCTCGGCGCAAGGCGTGGTGTTCATGACGCTTGAGGACGAGACCGGCATCGCTAACTCAGTCGTCTGGCCCAAGGTGATGGAGCGGGAGCGCAAGATCGTGATGAGCGCGCGGCTCATCGTGGTGCATGGCCGCGTCCAACATCACGAGGACATCATCCATGTAGTGGCCTTGCGTCTGGAGGATCGCAGCGACTGGCTGCAACTCCTCACCGAGGACGGCGAGACCCTGAGCACAGCACTTGCCAATGCCGACGAGGTGCGCGCGCCCTGGCGGGAAGAGCCTCCTAGCCGTGACCACGATCAGCCGCACTGTCATCCGCGCGATGCGCGCATCATCCCCAAATCCCGCGACTTCCACTGACCAGTCAGCCCCAGACTGGTCAGCCGCTGACTGGCCAGCCTCACGAAACGAGATATGCTGCGCGCCATGTCACGCCTCGCCACCATATTCGCGCTTCTCTTTGTTTTGACCGGGCCCGCCCAAGCCCTCGAATTGCCGGAGGGCGCAAGCAGCTTTGTGCCAAAGCCTTTGGTCACGGCGAAGAAACAAATGATCGTGGCCGCGCATCCGCTGGCCGCCGAGGCTGGGCTTGCCATGCTGCGCCAAGCCGGCTCAGCAATAGACGCGGGCATCGCCGCGCAAATGGTGCTCACCCTGGTGGAGCCGCAATCCTCCGGCATCGGCGGTGGCGCCTTCATCCTCTATTGGGATGCAACCGCCGATACGCTGACAAGCTATGACGGCCGCGAGACCGCGCCGGCCTTGGCCACGCCGGAGCTCTTTCTCGACGAGAATGGCAATCCGCTCCCGTTCAAACAGGCCATGGCCAGCGGTCTGTCGATTGGTGTACCGGGCGTGCTCGCCGCGCTCAAGCTCGTGCATGACGAATATGGCAAGCTGCCTTGGGCTGAACTGTTCCAACCCGCCATTCGTCTTGCCCGCGACGGCTTCTCGGTTTCGCCGCGCCTGGCCAAGATGCTCGGCCGGGCCGATTCTCAAAGTTTCACGCCATCAGCGCGCGCCTATTTCTACGATGCGAATGAGCAGCCATGGCCGGTGGGCCACAATCTCAAGAACCCAGCGCTCGCAGAAACCTTCGAGACCATCGCCGATGAAGGCGTGGACGCGTTCTATCGCGGCGACATTGCCCGAGACATTGCTAAGGCGGTGCAGACCGATCCGCGCCACCCCGGTGGCCTGAGCGAAGAGGATCTCGCGGGCTATCGGGCCAAGGAGCGCCAGTCGATCTGCGTACCCTATCGCGGTCGTCGAGTTTGCGGCGCAGGCCCGCCGTCGTCAGGCGCGATCGCGGTCGGACAAGTGCTCGGCCTCGTCGAGCCGTTCGATCTTGGCACCACACCATTCGAGCCGCGCGCCGCCCATCTGATCGCAGAATCCGAGCGTCTCGCCTTCGCCGACCGTGCGCGCTATCTCGCCGACGACGATTTCGTGGCCGTTCCCGTGGGCGGGTTGCTCGATCCGGGATATCTCACGGAGCGCCGTGCCCTGATCGACCCTGGACACGCGCAAGGCACAGTGACCGCGGGTATGCCGCCAGACGTCAAACGCGAAACCTTCGGCAAAGATCAGACGAAAGAGAGGGGCGGCACGAGCCAGGTCTCGGTGGTGGACATGCAAGGCGATGCGTTCTCCATGACCACGAGCATTGAACACTCTTTCGGGGCGCGAACCATGGTGCGCGGATTTCTGCTCAACAATCAGCTTACCGATTTTTCATTCCTGCCCGTCGATGTCGACGGGCGCGCCGTCGCCAATCGCGTCGAGCCAGGCAAGCGTCCGCGAAGCTCCATGGACCCCACGATGATCTTCGGCGAGGACGGTGACCTAGACTATGTGCTGGGCTCGCCCGGCGGTCCGGGCATCATCCTGTTCAACCTCAAGACCATCTTCGCGCTGCTCGATTGGGATATGGATGCGGCTGAGGCCGCCGCACTCGTCAATTTCGGTGGCACACCGAAAGCGGTCCTCCTCGAGCATGGCGCGGACTGGGACACTCTCGCCGCGACCCTTAAGGCCAAGGGACAGAAGGTGCGCCGCATGGACATGACCAGCGGGCAGCACATCATCGCGGTAACGCCTAGGGGTCTCGAAGGCGGAGCCGACCCGCGCCGCGAAGGCGTGGCGCTTGGGGACTAGGCCCTTGGCCCGCCCTTGGGACTGGACAGGGGCCCCGGTCCAAGGCACGCCATATATATGAGCGCGCCCCTCTCTATCGCCATCCGTGGCGCCGGCGTTGTCGGCCTTTGGCAGGCGCTGACGCTTGCCCGTCGGGGCCACAGGGTGACGCTGACCGAACGCTCGACTGAGAGGCTCGCCGATGCATGCAGCCCCTATGCCGGGGCCATGCTCGCGCCCCGCTGCGAGGAGGAGAGCGCCGAGCCCATCGTCCGGGAATTTGGCGAACGTGGTATCGCCCTCTGGAAGGCCAGCTATCCCGGCATCGTCGCCAAAGGCAGCCTCGTAGTTGCGCCGCCGCGCGACCGCGCTCTGCTCGACCGTTTCGCACGCATGACGCAAGGCGCCGAGCGCTTGGACAGCGAGGCGCTTGCCGCGTTAGAGCCTGAGCTCGGCCCGCGTTTTGGCACCGCACTCTATTATCCCGGGGAAGCGCACCTGAACCCGAACGCTGCCCTCACCTTCCTGTTTGAGGAAATAGAGAAAGCCGGCGTTGTCTTGCAGCTTGACACCAGCGAGGCACCACAGGGCGCGGATCTTGTCATCGATTGCCGCGGGCTTGCGGCGAAAGATGCGCTCCCGACCTTGCGTGGTGTGCGCGGTGAGCGCGTTGTGGTGCGCGCGCCCGAAATCACCATCAACAGGCCGGTCCGGCTACTCCATCCGCGCTTCCCCCTCTACCTCGTGCCCTGGGGCGACGGGCTCTTCATGTTGGGGGCGACGGTCATCGAAAGTGAGGACGCGGGCCCCGCCACTTTGCGCTCGGCGCTTGAGCTGTTGAGCGCTGCCTATGCCCTCGACCCCGCCTTTGGCGAGGCGGAGATATTGGCCCTTGGCGCCGGTGTACGCCCCGCCTTTCCCGACAATCGGCCTAGGATTATCCCTTCAAGGGGCTATATCTACGTCAACGGCCTCTATCGGCACGGCTTTCTGCTGGCCCCGGTCTTGGCCGAACTTGTCGCCGACTATGTCGACACTGGCGCCGTCGATCCGGAGGTGTTCGTTGCAGATCCTGCTCAACGGTGAGCGCTTCGCCACCGAGGCAAATAATCTCGATGAGCTTTGCTTGAAGCTCGGATTCGTCGAGGCGAAGGTCGCCACGGCCGTCAATGGCAGCTTTGTGGCCGCTTCCGCGCGACCGGCAACACCGCTGGCAGAAGCCGACGAAATCGAAATCGTAGCGCCAAGGCAGGGCGGCTAATGCTCGAGCTCTACGGCAAACGCTTTACTTCGAGAATGCTGCTCGGAACGGCTGGATATTCCTCGCCGGACATTCTGCGCCAGGCAGTCGAAGCGTCCAGCGCCGAGATCGTAACGGTTTCGCTGCGGCGGGAATCTGCCCGTGCACGCACCGGTCAGGGCTTCTGGTCACTGATCGAGGAACTTGGCTGCCGCGTATTGCCCAACACCGCTGGCTGTCACACGGCTAAGGAAGCCATTGCCACGGCGCAAATGGCCCGCGAGCTGTTCGGCACGAACTGGATCAAGCTCGAAGTGATCGCCAACGACGACACTCTGCAGCCAGACCTATTCGGCCTGGTCGAGGCGGCCACCGTCCTCACCGCCGAAGGGTTCGACGTGCTGCCTTACACGACCGAAGACTTAAGCGCCGCCGAACGCCTTGTCGCGGCAGGCTGTTCGGTACTGATGCCCTGGGCATCGCCCATCGGCTCGGCGCGTGGCCTCATCAACAAGACGGCGCTTCAATCGATGCGCGCCTATTTCCCCGACACGCCTCTCATCATAGACGCCGGGATCGGCACGCCGTCACACGCGAGCGAGGCTATGGAGATGGGCTATGACGCGGTGCTGCTCAACACGGCGGTCGCCAAGGCCGGTGATCCGGTGAAGATGGCGGAGGCGTTTGCCAAAGCCGTCGAAGCGGGACGGCTGGCTTTCGAGGCAGGTCTCATAGAGCCGCGCGACATGGCCTCGCCGTCGACACCCGTCGCCGGGACGCCCTTCTTTAAGATCGATCACGCCTCCTGATCGGCGTTTATTAGGGTCCGATCTTGCTCCATCTCGACCCATTCTACCCAATCGTCCCCGACACGGACTGGCTCGTGCGCTTGTTAGCGCAAGGCATCAAGCTCGTGCAGCTCCGCATCAAAGATCAGGGCGCTGAGTTCGTCCGTGCCGAGATCGACATGGCGATCACGCTTTGCGCCGAACATCGCTGCCAGCTCGTGATCAACGACTATTGGCGCGAGGCGACCGACGCCGGTGCGGACTTCGTGCATCTTGGCCAAGAGGACCTTGCCGCCGCCGACCTTGTCGCTATCCGGGCCGCGGGCATCAAGATCGGCATCAGCACCCATTGCGATGAAGAGTTGGAGAAGGCGCTCAGTGCGGACGCCGACTATGTGGCGCTCGGCCCGATCTATACCACCAAGCTGAAAAAGATGCCCTGGGCACCCCAAGGTCTTGCCCGCCTCACCGAATGGCGCGCGAGAATCAAATGTCCACTCGTGGCCATCGGCGGGATCACGCCTGAACGGGCTCCGGTCGTGCTCGAGGCCGGCGCGGATAGCGCGGCTGTCATAACCGACATTTTGACAGACCAAGACCCTGAGCTGCGGATACGAAACTGGATCTCTGTCACAAAGCCATGGCGCCACTTATCAACAGAGTTTCCACAGAGCTGATCGCCAACCTTTGAGGTTGACCCTGCGCCGCATGACGGGAATCATCCTCCCTGGGGACTAAGAGAAAAATGCGGGGCAGTGATGGCGTACCGGCTCGATCCGGCGTTGCCGATGAGCGAGGCTATAAGAGGCGTGGCGCTCGCTGAGCTTGAAATCGCTCACGGCTCTCTTTCGGCGGCATCCGATCGCCATACGGGCGTTCACAGCGCCCGGAAATGCTTCAAGAGGCTGCGCTCCTTACTGTTGCTCGCGAGCCCAGGAATGCCAGATCCCGTTTTCAACGATCTCACCGCCCGCGTGGCCATCGTCGGCAAGGGGCTTGCCGCCGCGCGCGACGCGCAGGCGCTGCTCGATGCCGTCGACAAGCTCGAACGGAACACCGAACCGGGAGATGGCGAAGGTCCGATCCAATCAGTCCGTAGTTGGCTTCACAAGCGCCGACGCGCCGCCGAGCAAAATCTCAAGCGCAACACAGCGTCGGAAGCACTAAGCCGGCTGCTGGAGCTTCGCCCAGCCTTTGCCGGGCTCGCGGTTTATCCCGACGACTTCAGCCCGCTGGCCAAAGGCCTTGAGCGTGCCTACCGCGCCACGCGCAAGACCTTCAAGTTTTCCTTCGATACAGGCGAGGCGGAGGAACTGCACGAGTGGCGAAAAGGCGTGCAGCATCATTGGCGGCACATGCAGCTTCTGACGCCCTGCTGGCCGTCGGAATTGTCGGCCCGCGCCGATGTCGCGCGGTCCCTATCGCAGCTGCTCGGCGACGATCACGACATCGCCATGCTCTGCCATCTGGTCTCGACGCCAACCATGACCTTCGGCAGCCCCGAGGATACGAGAGCCTTCATGAAACGCTGCCGCAGGCGGCACAAAGCGCTGAGGAAGGAAGCTAAGGTCAAGGGTCAGAGGCTATTTGTTGAAAAGCCTGGGCCTT
>JAGPVD010000057.1 GCA_018067145.1 Methyloceanibacter sp. | reverse complement strand
GGGGCGCGTGCTCCCTTATCTCGACATCCATTCCCTTTCAAGCATGCCAGCCCATCCCTGCTGAAGACGATGCGCCGGAGATCGACGGCCTCGTCTTCCACGAGGGCGAAAACGGACTTACGCCGGGCGACCAGCTCATGGTCACCGTGGAAGAGGCGAACGGTAAGATCCGCGCCCGCTAAAAATCAGATCAGGAAAAGGTCGTCAGGCGCCCAACGCCACCATGAAGGGCGTGTCGGGATAGACGAGCAGTCCGGCCGCGGCCAAGGCTATCCCGTACGGCACGCCCTCCTGGGGGCTGTGCAGGCGCACGAGCCAACCTTGCGCATTGAGCAAGGCAGGAAGCGGCACGGCCCTTAGGAAAAGGATTGCCAGGGTCAGCGCGCCACCTATCAGAGCAGCGTAGATGCTGTAGATCAGGGTCATCTCGGGGCCCAGCCACAGGCAAGTGGCAGCGAACAGCTTGGCGTCGCCGCCACCGATCCAGCCGAAGGAGAACATAGCGAAGGTGACTACGAGCGCCGCGCCAGCCAGGACTACGTGCAACCCGATCTCTGACCAGCCGAGGCCAACTAGAGGCGCGAGCACGGCAAAGCCTGCGACCAACAGGAGCGCGATCCGGTTCGGGACCGTCATAGTGAAAAGGTCTGTGGCCGCTGCCAAAGCCATGGCGGCGGGGAAGATCGTAATGATGAGAAGGTTGGTGATCATCTGCCTTTTTTGCCTCGCCCGCCTCGAGTTTCGCCTCGGAGTTTGAGCGCAAATGACTGAAAGCCAAGTTAACCGAGCCGCCCAGACATAGAATTTGCCAATCCTTCACTCTTTTGGCGTCTGATCAGGAGGACGGACATTCCTCGAATTTAGTTCAGCGTTGAGGACAAAGCGCCAATGGTTTTCCGGTTACGCCCGATGAGGCCTGCCCACGGACTTGTGTTAGCTACAGTTGTCACCGCTGGTTCAATTCAACTGGCGCTTGCCGCAAATCTGGATGTCTAAGTCCTAAGCGATCAAGCGACGATGTTGCATCTTGAGAGGTCGGCGGCGGAAATCGTGGTGGGCAATCCGTCCATCGCCGATGTTGCCGTGCAAAACAGGCGCTGGCGCCAGTTCAGGGCGCGGTGCGGCCGGCATTACAGGGGTACTCCATTTTCCGAACATGGCCCTTTACGCTCGCGCTATCATTAGCCTCAGCCGATCGAGAACAGGCCCGAGCAGCGACGTGCGCTCGGACTTCTGTTCGGACCGGTCCGTGAGAAGGTCAGCTAGGGAGCGAAAAGCATCGGCCGGCTTCGACTTGTCCGAAACTTCCTCTATCATCTGACCGTTGTTCGCGGCCGTACCGAATAGCTGTGCATCGAAGTCGATGACGACTTTCGACTCAAGCTCGACCGCATGGGTGAAATCTTTCACAGAGATCTCGGGTCTCTTCGGCAGGCTGACCTGATTGAGCACAAGCAATGGCGGGCGATCGTTGGGGCGCGCGACCTTGAGATGCTTCACCAAATTCTTAGTGTTCCGCAAGCTGGCGAGGTCGGGCGTCGCGGTGATCACCACATGGTCTGACTTGAGAACGACCTCCTTGGCCCACGCGGCCCACAGGTGGGGCACGTCGACGGCGACCCAAGGCACGTTCTCGCGCACGACGTCAAGCACAGTCTCGCAGGCGCTCGCGTCGACATCGCAATGCTGTTCGAGCATGGCTGGCGCTGCGAACAGGCTCAAATGATCGGAGCAACGCGACAGGAGTCGGTCGAGCAGAACTTCGTCGAGACGCTCGGGCGATTTCAACGCATCGGCAATTCCCTGCAAGGGATCTTGATTGAAATCGAGCCCTGCCGTGCCAAATGGCAAGTCGAGGTCGGCGATCACCACATCGTTCTCAAGCGTTCCGGCGATGGCAAACGCCGTGTTGTGGCAAACCGTGCTTGAGCCCGCCCCTCCCTTGGCACCGATAAAGGCGATGACCTGGCCGACAGGCACTGCCTCCGGATCGGTATAGACGGACGAGATGCTCTCGATCACCTGCGCCACCTTCAACGGCGCCACGACATACTCGCTGATCCCCTGCTGAAGCAGCTCGCGGTAGAGCAACACATCGTTGAAGTGACCTATGGCGATTACCTTGGTGCCCGGGTCGCAGACCTCGGCGAGACGCTCAAGATCGGAGATCATCTCCACGCGGTCGAGCAAGGATTCGATGATGATCAAATTTGGTGTCGACGCATCGCGATAGAAGGCGACGGCAGCTTCCACGCCGCCCATCTGCAGCGTGACGTGAGCTTTGGAAAGGCGCCGGTCTTCGAACGCCTTCTGGATGACAGATGCGGTCTCCTGATCCTCGCAGAAGGCCTGGATGTTGACGCGCGGGATTGGCCGGGCGTGCGACTCTTCGGTTGCGGGTTCGGGCGTTGCGGCCAGGTTACGCTCTAATGCGGGGCGTAGCGAATATGCGGCGTCGCTAATCACTGACCTCCCCCGATCTCGCTGATATCGCTCGCATTGGCATGCTCAGAGCGGTCGCGCTTGGAGATCGTGACCTCGCCGGCCACGTATTTGCGCCAGACGGTGTCACGCCGCTCGCTCGGACGCGGTGTTTCGGCGCGCGGACGTGGCGCTTGCCGCCTGCAGCGGCGACATCTTGACCTCAGTCAAGGATTTGCTCCGCGAGAACAGCTTGTTCGTCTGGCTGCAGGCGCCGAGCAGAGGCGCGGCGGCGGTGGTCACCAGCAAGGCGAAGAGCATGGAGCAATGTGGGCGGGAAAATTGTGCCATAATTTAAGCAGTCCGTAACGCGCGCGGGCATGGGCCCGGCGTTATGCGTTTTGCTGCTGTTATGATGTGATACAGGCGTCAAAAAAGTATTAACCATAGACGCGGTGTACAAGAATTTCCGCGGTACTTAGGACCTAGTCGCCGGCGCGGGCCTTCACCTCCGCCTTGGCGCCCTCGGTCCATTCCTCCATGGCGGGCAGGGCGTAGATCGAGTCCACATAGGCGGCAGCAGCGCCATCGTCGCCGAAGCTGGCGAGGTCGAGCCCATAGGTGCGGAACCGGGTCGCCACCGGGGCATACATGGCATCGGCGTTGGTAAAGTCACCGAACAGCAGCGGGCCGTTCTTGCCGAAGCGCGCCCTGATATCCATCCAAATGGCCACGACCCGCCTGATATTGGCTTCGAGCGCATCGCTTAAGGGCGGCGCGGGGAGTTGCGATAACAAATCCATGGGCATGTCGTTGCGCAGCGCCGCGAAGCTCGAATGCATTTCGGCGGAAACGACACGCGCTGCGGCCCGGGTCCCGCGATCCTCGGGCCAAAGCTTGGCTTCCGGGTGCTGCTCGGCGAGATATTCGGCAATGGCCATGCTGTCCCAGATCACGCCCACATCGGTCTTGAGCGCAGGCACTTTGCCCGACGGCGAATGACGAAAAATTTTGGCCTTGCTGTCGGGCAGCCGCAGCCTGACGCATTCCTCCACGAAGGGAATGCCGCCCTGCTTTAGCGCAAGCCAGGGGCGCAAGCTCCATGACGAGTAGTTCTTGTCCCCGATTACGAGCGTGTAGCCTGTGTCCGTCATCGAAATGCCTTCCGCCATTGTCATGGCTCCGATCCACTGCCAATAATGCGCTTTCCCTTCAGATGCATCCGGATTCTCCATGACCACCAAAGCGATGACGCTCGATGCCACGCGCCAGCATCTCGAGGATTTGCTGCTTGAACACGGCGCGCCAGCCATTCCCATTAGGCTGATTGCTTCCGACAGCGATCTTGCCGAACTTGAGGATGCGGAGCGGGCTTGGGTCGAGGTTCGTGGCTGGAAGCCGACACGAGGCGCGGTGCTTCCGCTGCCAGGCGAGGGTGGCGCTATCGGTGCCGTGCTGTTGGGAACGGGCGGCGCAGACTGGGCGGCGGAAGTCCCCATGCTCACGGGCGTCCTGCCGGGCGCCCTGCCGCCGGGCGATTATCGCTTCGCCGCCAGGTTCGCCAATCCGGACCTTGCCGCGCTCGCTTTCCTTGGCGGCTGTTACTGCTTCACCCGCTACAAGACGTCTGATGCTGTGAAGCCGACGCGGTTGGTGCTGCCTGAAGGGGCCAATCGCGATCAGGTTTTGGGACTGGCCGGTGCGGTCTATTTCGGCCGCGATCTCATCAACACGCCAGCCAGCGACCTCGGCCCTGCGGAGATAGAGAACGCCGCGCGCGAGCTGGCCAACACTTTCGACGGCACTATCAAGGTGACGGAAGGCTCTAGCCTGCTGTCCGACAATTTCCCGATGATCCATGCAGTGGGGCGCGCCAGCGACCGACTGCCACGACTTATCGATCTGCGTTGGGGTTCGGAACATGCCCCCAAGGTGACGATCATCGGCAAGGGGATTTCGTTTGATACCGGTGGCCTCAACATCAAGTCTGGCAACAGCATGGGGCTGATGAAGAAAGACATGGCCGGTGCCGCGTCCGCGCTCGCTTTCGCGGCCATGGTTATGCGCGCAAAATTGCCCATCAGACTTCGCGTGCTGGTTCCTTCCGCCGAGAACTCCATTTCCGGAAATGCCTTCCGGCCCGGCGACGTGCTGACTAGCCGCAACGGGATGACGGTGGAGATCGGCAACACCGACGCCGAAGGGCGTCTCGTTCTGGCCGACGCCATCAGCCTCGCCGACGAAGAGGCGCCGGACTATCTCATCACGATTGCCACTTTGACCGGCGCGGCGCGGGTTGCACTTGGCCCCGAACTGCCGCCGCTCTACGCTGACGATGATGATTTCGCCAGCCAGCTGCTCGGCCATAGTCACGCCGTGGGCGACCCCTTATGGCGCATGCCGTTCTGGGCGAACTACGACAAGCTGCTCAAGAGCAAGGTGGCCGATGTCAGCCATATCTCCGACGATGGCTTTGCCGGCTCGGTGACGGCGGCGCTGTTCCTCAAGCGCTTCGTCAAGGACGCCAGGCATTTCGCCCATCTCGATATCTATGGCTGGATGCCACGCGCGCTGCCGGGCCGCCCGCAGGGCGGCGAGCCGCAAGCCGCCCGCGCCCTATATGAGTTCTTCCAGAAAGAGCTTGGGGCGTGATGAAGCCAGACCCGCGCCGCAATGCGTATCGCGCGGATCTCGCCGCCGAGACGCTGCGCGGTACTGTCGAGGCAGAAAATTACGTCCCGGGTCAGCCGCATCATGTGGTCGCCCCGTCGCTGCCTTTGCGGCGCGAGCCCCGTTTTGACTCGAACCTTGACACCGAAGGGCTGCTCGGCGAAGCCGTCACCGTCTACGACGAGAATGAGGGCTGGGCCTGGGTCCAGCTCGATCATGACGGCTATGTCGGTTACATGCCGAGCGAAGGCTTGGTTTCCGGTGTTAACGCGCCGACCCATCGCATCGCGGCATTGCGCACCTATGTTTTCCCAGAGCCGGACTCGAAAGTGCCCCCGCTGGCTCTGCTCAGCCTGAATGCTCGCGTCGCCGTGGCGAAGGCTGTTGGGAGCTATTTGCAGCTTGAGAGCGGTGGCTTTGTCTACGGGAGCCATACCGTGCCGTTAGGGGTGACCGCCCCGGACTATGTCGGCGTGGCGGAAGCCTTTCACGGCACGCCTTATCTCTGGGGTGGACGGACCAGCGTTGGCACCGACTGCTCAGGCCTGGTGCAGCTTGCTGCCGCGGCTGCGGGCCATAGTGTGCCGCGCGACGCCGACATGCAGGCGGCAGAGACGGGTGACGAAGTCGACTGGCAGGGCGGAGCTGAACTGGCGCGCGGCGATCTCGTGTTCTGGGATGGACATGTGGGCATCATGACGAGCCCCGATTATTTTCTTCACGCTAACGCATTTCACATGGCCGTGGAGAATGAGCCCTTCGTGGAAGCACAGGAGCGCATCAAGGCTGTTGGTTTTGAGGTGACTGGTGTGCGGCGTCTACCGCTCTCTTGCGGCAAGAAAGCCCGCTAAGTCGCGACATCGGCCCCCTTGGTCGCTTCCAAGTCGAACGCCGCCGCCAGCAGCGCCTTGGTGTAGTCCGTCTTCGGCTTAGAGAACACGGTCCGCGCCGTGCCCTGCTCCACCACCTTGCCATGGCGCAGCACGATGATGGAGTTGGCCAGCGCCCGCACCACTTTAAGATCGTGGCTGATGAAGAGGTAAGCCAGCTTGTGGCGGCGCTGAAGGTCGCGCAACAGATCGACAATCTGCGCCTGTACTGAGACGTCAAGCGCCGAGGTGGGCTCATCCAGAATGAGAAATTTCGGCTCAAGCACCAGCGCCCTGGCGATGGCGATGCGCTGGCGCTGCCCGCCCGAGAATTCGTGCGGATAGCGGTGCGCGAAGATCGGATCGAGACCCACCTCCTTCAGTGCATTAGCGACGTGCTCATCGCGCTCGGCCCGGCTCAAACTCGGATCCTGGATGGCGAGTCCTTCCTCGATGATCTGGCCGATCGACATGCGCGGGCTGAGCGAGCCGTAAGGGTCCTGGAACACGATCTGCAGATCGCGGCGGTAGGGCCGCATGCGCTTTGAGTCGAAGCCATCGATGCGGTCGCCGAGATAAAGGATCGGCCCCTCGCTCGAAATCAGCCGCAACAAAGCGAGCCCAAGCGTCGTCTTGCCGGATCCGGACTCTCCGACGACGGCCAGCGTCTGCCCCTCTTTGACTTCGAGGTCGATGCCATCCACCGCCTTGATGTGCCCGACGGTGCGCCGGAGAAAGCCGCGCTTGATGGGAAACCACACGCGCAGATCATCGGCCTTGAGGATCACTTTCGCATTCGGGTTGGCCGCTGGCGGCAAACCCTTGGGCTCGGACGCGATCAGGTGCTTGGTATAGGCGTGCTTCGGGTGGTCGAAGATGTCCTTGGTCACGCCGCGTTCGACGATCTCGCCACTCTTCATGACGCATACATCGTCGGCCATCTTGCGCACGATGCCGAGGTCATGGGTGATGAGCAGCATCGCCATGTTGGACCCGGATTTGAGCTTTAGTAGAAGCTCGAGAATCTGCGCTTGGATGGTGACGTCTAGTGCCGTGGTGGGTTCGTCGGCGATCAGCAGGTCCGGCTCGTTGGCGAGGGCCATGGCGATCATCACCCGCTGCCGTTGTCCACCGGAAAGCTGGTGCGGATAGGACGCTAGGCGTTCTTTCGGGTCGTCGATGCCGACCTTGGTGAGGAGGTCAAGGACCCGTGCCCGGCATTTCTGGCCCGACAAGCCCTTGTGGATGCGCAACACCTCGGCGATTTGCTGCTCGACGGTGTGGAGCGGGTTGAGCGAAGTCATCGGCTCCTGGAAGATCATGGAGATATTGTTGCCGCGCACATGGCGCAAGCCGTCCGGCGGTAGCGCTAGCAGATTCTCGCCTTTGAAGTGGATGGCGCCGGAAGGATGCTCCGCAGACGGGTAGGGGAGGAGTTGCAGGATCGACAGCGCCGTGACCGTCTTGCCGGAGCCCGACTCGCCGACGAGCGCCAGGGTCTCGCCCTTCTTGATGTCGAAAGACACGTTCTTGACCGCATGTGTGACATTATCGCCCGCGCGGAAATCCACGGACAAATCGTCGATGGAAAGGAGCGGGTCTTTAGTCATGCTTTCACCTGTTCGCTGTCATCGTCGGCGCACGCGCAACGTTCGGTCTCGACGGTGGCATGGTTCAGGCCGAACTTGTCCTTGAGCCGCTTCTTGATGGACTTCACCACCGTGTCGGAATCCGCCGCATCACCAATCTGAGCATGTAGCGTCACCATGCGCCGCTTCTGGGTAATCGACCACACATGCACGTGGTGGACGTCCTCGACGCCTTCGACATTGGCCGCGAGGTCGGGTCCGACTTCCCGCGTGTCCATTTCCTTCGGCGCTCCCTCGAGCAGGATGTGGGCGGAGGCTGCAACCACATACCATCCGCTCCGCGTGATGATGGCGGCGACCACTAGGGACAACAGCGCGTCGATGGGCATCCAGCCGGTCAGCAGGATCACCGCACCGGCGACGAGCGCCACCACGGACCCGAGCAGATCACCAAGCACATGAATGGCGGCGCCGCGCACGTTGAGATTTTCACGGTCGGCGCCGAGCAGCAGCCAGAACGCCACCAAATTCACTAACAGCCCCACGAACGCGACCACTACCATGATGCCGCCGGAAACTTCCGGGGTTGACGACAGGCGCTCGATCGCCTCGTAGACGATCCAACCAGCGATAACGAATAACGCCAAGCCGTTGGTGAAGGCGACCAGCACCTGAAAGCGGTCAAAGCCGTAGGTGCGTTTCCAATCAGCCGGCCGGCGCGACAGCCGGAAGGCGAACCAGGCAAGCGACAGCGAGGCAAAGTCCGTCAGCATATGGCCGGCATCGGCGATCAGGGCTAGAGAGTCCGCGGCGATGCCGCCCACCACCTCGGCGAACATGAAGCTGCCGGTGATGAGCGCCGCGAGCCCCATGCGCCGTTCGTTCTTGGCGGTCACTTCGCCGGAGCCGTGATCGTGTGATCCGTGCATTCTTAAGCCTCAGACCATTGTCTTGCGCGGGTCGAGCGCGTCGCGCACCGCCTCGCCGACGAAGATGAGCAGACTTAGCATAATGGCGATGACGGCGAAGGCGCTGAGGCCGAGCCATGGCGCCTGGAGGTTGTCCTTACCCTGCGCCAACAGCTCGCCGAGAGACGGGGAACCCGGAGGCAGGCCAAAGCCGAGGAAGTCGAGCGAGGTCAGCGTGCTGATCGAGCCGTTGAGGATGAACGGCATGAAGGTGAGCGTTGCGACCATGGCGTTCGGAAGCAAATGCCGGAAGATGATCTTGATATTGGAAAGGCCGAGCGCGCGGGCCGCAGTGACATATTCGAAATTGCGGGCACGCAAAAACTCTGCGCGCACCACGCCTACCAACGCCACCCAGGAGAACGCGAGGAGGATGCCGAGCAATATCCAGAAATTTGGCTCGATCACCGCGGCGACGATGATGAGGAGATAGAGCTGCGGCACGCTGGTCCAAATCTCGATGAAGCGCTGGAACAGTAGATCGGTCCAGCCGCCGAAATAGCCCTGTATCGCGCCGGCGGCCACGCCTACAATCGAGGCGAAGATGGTCAGTGTCAGGCCGAACAGTACCGAAATGCGGAAGCCATAGAGGACGCGAGCGACGACATCGCGGCCCTGATCGTCGGTGCCGAGCCAGTTCCATTCGAGACTGGAATTACACGGATGGAACCCGCGCTCGATGGCGAGCTCGCAGTCCTGTTTGGTGAGCAGCCATGTGGGCTTGACCGGGAAGGCCATAGGCGGGTTCTTGTTTTGGGTATTGTAGGAGAAGGGGATCGGGGGCCAGATCATCCAGCCGCCGGCGTCGGTGATCAAATCCTGCACCACCGGGTCGCGATAATCGGCTTCGGTCTCGAAGATGCCGCCGAAGCCTGTCTCCGGATAAGCCTCGAAGATCGGCCAATAAAGCTCGCCCTTATATTCAACGAGGATCGGCTTGTCGTTGGCGATGAACTCGGCGCACAGGCTGAGCCCGAACAGCACGAGAAAAATCCACAACGACCAGAAGCCGCGCTTGTTGGCTTTGAACGTTGTCCAACGCCGATTGTTGAGCGCCGACATCCAAGGGCGCGGAATTCCGTCCGCGGCGACCTCTTCGCTTATGGCGACGTCGGTGGGTGCGTCCATGCGATCACACCTCCCGCGTTTCGAAGTCGATGCGCGGATCGATCCAGGTATAGGTGAGGTCGGAGATCAGATTAATGAACAGACCGAGCAACGAGAAAATGTAGACGGTTGCGAACACCACGGGGTAGTCGCGGTTCACGATGGATTCGAAGCCGAGCAGGCCGAGCCCGTCGAGGGTGAAGATCGTCTCAATCAGCAGCGAGCCGGCGAAGAAGGCGCCGATAAAGGCGCCAGGGAAGCCGGCAATGACGATCAGCATGGCGTTGCGGAACACATGTCCATACAGCACCTGGTTCTCCGCCAGCCCTTTGGCGCGCGCCGTCGTCACATATTGCTTCCTGATCTCTTCAAGAAACGAGTTCTTGGTGAGAAAGGTGGTGGTGGCGAAGGCCGATAGCGCCATGGCGAAGAGCGGCAGGACCAAATGCCAGAAATAATCGAGAATTTTTTCGTACCAAGGCAGCGTCCAGAAATTATCGGACACCAGTCCGCGCAACGGGAATATCTGCAAGAAGGAGCCGCCGGCGAACAGCACGATCAGGAACACGGCAACCAGAAAACCTGGAATGGCATAGCCGATGACGATTACGCTGCTGGTCCACATGTCGAAGCGCGAGCCGTCGCGCACGGCCTTTCGAATGCCGAGCGGAATTGAGATGGAGTAGGAGATGAGCGTCATCCATAGGCCAAGCGAGATCGACACCGGCATTCGTTCCGCGATCAGTTTGAGTACGCTGGTGTCGCGGAAATAGCTCTCGCCGAAATCGAAGCGCAGATAGTTCCAGATCATCATGCCGAAGCGCTCATAGGCGGGCTTGTCAAAGCCGAATTGCTTCTCGAGACTGGCGATGAACTCTGGATCAAGGCCCTGGGCGCCGCGATATTTCGATGGTGCTGCGGAGATGTCCCCCGGCATGCCGGGCTGACTGCTGCCGGAGAAGTCGCTGCCTCCGCCGCTGAAATTGGCGGTAGCGCCGGCGTCGGTACCGGAAAGTTGGGCGATCAGACGTTCCACCGGGCCGCCAGGCGCAAACTGCACGATGACGAACGTCACCAGCATGACGCCAAGCATGGTGGGGATGATCAGAAGAATGCGGCGAAGAATATAGGCGGCCATTTTTCTCTGTCGCTTGTGCCTTGTCCGGCCGCTGCCCCGCCATGGCGGTCCGGATTACGGAGCCAGAACCTCTGGCTTACTGGATTCTCTTAGCGGTTGGAACCCAATCATTCCTGCGTCTTTGGGCCCAGCGTAGGGCTAATAGTGAAAGTAGTGCGCATCATGGCTTGCGGCGCCTGCGCATGAACATGAGGGCCGCCAGGCCGAGCACAAAGAGCCCGCCAAGGATCAGCCAAAGCCGCGATGAGCCTTCTTCCGCGGCCTCGCTTGCAACCGCCCGGTTAGGAGCGCCATCGGAGGAGGCCTCCGCTGCTTTGGCTTCGTCGAACCACCAAGTATCGAGGATGCCGCGGTCAAAGCGTGGCTTTATCTCGGGCCGGGAAAACCTGTCCCAATAGGCAACCGAGTTCGACGCCTTGTACCAATGAGGTATCCAATAGTGTCCGGCCCGCAGAACGCGGTCGAGTGCGCGCGCCGCCGTCGTCATGTCTTCACGGTTCTTCGCCGCCACTACGCGCTCGATCAGCACGTCCACGGCGGGGTCGGCGATGCCGGCGAGGTTGAGTGAACCGTCGGTGTTGGCGGCGCTCGTGCCGAAATAGCTGCGCAGCTCCACGCCGGGTGTATTCCGCATGACGTAGCGCTGGGTGATGATGTCGAAGTCAAAGCCCTTCAGACGCTGCTGATATTGTGCTGGGTCGACCATGCGGATACGCGCGTCGATGCCGAGCAGTTTGAGGTTCTTCACGTAAGGCGCGATGACCCGCTCGAATGTCGGTTCGAAGGTCAGGAACTCGATGGTGAACGGCTCACCCTCGGCGTTGACGCGGACGCCGTTCTTTACGGTCCAACCCGCTTCGTCGAGAAGTTTGCTGGCAGCGTATAGGAATTTGCGGTCCTGCCCCGACCCATCGCTTTTTGGCGGCGGATTGGCCACCGCCAACGCGGCCTCGGGCACGTCCGCGCCAAGCCCGTCGAGCAGGATGCGCTCTGCTGTTGAAGGCTCGCCGACCGCCTCCATCGGCGAGTTCTCGAAGAAGCTCTCGGTTCGATTATAGAGTCCGTAGAACATGTTGCGATTGGTCCACTCGAAGTCGAAGGCCAATCCAAGTGCTTCACGTACGCGGGGGTCCTTGAACTTGTCGCGCCGCGTGTTGATGAAGAAGCCTTGCGTGCCAGACGGCGTCTCGTCGGGCAGGATCTCCTTGTTGACGCGGCCGGCGCGCAGCGCCGGAAAGTCGTACTCGGTCGCCCACACTTTCGAAGTGAACTCTTCGCGGAAATGGTAGAAGCCGGCTTTGAACGCCTCCATGCCGGCGGTGCGGTCGCGAAAATATTCGGTGCGGATCTTGTCGAAGTTCCAGCGCCCTCGATTGACGGGCAGGCCGCGTGCCCAATAGTCCGGGTTGCGCCGATAAACGATGGTGCGCCCTTGCGCCATGCTGTCGACGAGATAGGGCCCCGAGCCGAGCGGCGGATCGAGCGTCGTTTCATCGAAAGCGCGCGTCGCGTAATAGGCCTTCGAGAAGATCGGCAACCCGGCGACGGTGAGCGGCAAATCGCGAACGAGATCGCCTTTGAATGTGTAGTGCACCGTCGCAGGGTCCAGCGCCTCAGCCTTCACTACGTCGCGCAGCGTCTGGCGATAGATCGGGTGGCCATTTTCCTTCAGCGTGTCGAACGAAAACACCACGTCGTCGGCGGTCAGCTTGCTGCCGTCGGAAAAGCGTGCCTCGGGCCGGAGATGAAACGTCACCGACAAGCCGTCATCGGCCAGCTCGGCGCTCTCCGCCACGAGCCCATAGACGGCGTCCGGTTCGTCCGTCGCGCGCGTCATCAACGTGTCGAACAGAAGTTCGAGCCCCTCCGCCGCATCGCCCTTGAGGATGTAGTTATTGAGGCTGTTGAAAGTGCCGACGCCGGCCCAGCCGACCATCGAGAAATCGCCGCCCTTCGGCGCATCCGGGTTGGCATAGGCAAAATGGCTGAAATCCGCTGGGTAGCCGAGGTCGCCGAAAGCCGAAAGTCCGTGTTTGGGCTCCGCCGCGCCAACAGGCGCCGTCAACAGCGTCAGGATGAGGGGGGCGCTTGCCCCGATCTTTGCGAAGAACGCGCTCGGCCACCGCATCAAAGCTTCGACGCCCCCGGCAACCGCTCGGCGAGCTTCTGATCATACCACCACACTTGGATGAAGCCCGGCGTTAGCCCCGGAAGCTTCTTGGGCTGGCCGTAGCGGTTCCAATAGGCAATGCGCACGTTCGGTGAAAACCATTGCGGGACGACGAGGTCATGCCATTGAAGCACGCGGTCGAGCGCGCGAGTGGCCGAGACCAGCTCGGCGCGGTCCTTGGCGAAGATCACATGGTCGACCAGCTTGTCGATGGCTGGGTTCTTGAGGCCGATCTTGTTGTTGCTGCCTTCTCGGTCGGCGGCTTCGGTGCCCCAGAAGTCACGCTGTTCGTTGCCGGGGGAATCCGACTGAGCGAAGGTCGACACGATGACATCGTAGTCGAATACGTTCAGCCGGCGGGTGTATTGCGCGGAGTCCACGAGGCGGATCGTGCCGTTGATGCCGAGCCGTTTCAGATTGCGCAGATAAGGCTGGACGATGCGTTCAAATAGAGGTGACACCAGCAAGAACTCGACCGTCATCGGTTGGCCGGTCTTTACGTTGGTAAGGACACCGTTCGTGACCTGCCATCCTGCGTCCTTCAGCAGCATCACGGCCTTGCGCAGATTGTTGCGCATGTCGGCATTGGTCTTGTTCACCGGGTTCTTGTGAATCTTGGTGAAGACCTCGGCCGGCACGCTATCCTTCATGTCATTCAGAATTTCGAGCTCGCGGCCCTTGGGCGGCTCATGGGGTGCGGCAAGTTCGCTGTTCTGAAAATAGCTGCCGACCCGCTCATACTGTCCGTAGAACAGGTTCTTGTTGGCTGTCTCAAAGTCGAAGGCGAGATTGAGCGCCTGACGTACCCGGCGGTCCTGGAATAGCGGGCGGCGTAGATTGAGCACGAATGCCTGCATCGGCTGCGTGCGCTCGATCTTCACTTCCTGCCGCTTGATCTCGCCATCGCGCACGGCTGGGAAGTCGTACGCGGTCGCCCAGCCTTTGGCGCTGGTCTCCTGCCAATAGTCGAGATGTCCCGCCTTGAAGCTTTGGAAGGCCACTGTCGCGTCGCGGTAATATTCGAAGCGGATTTCGTCGTAGTTCCACTGGCCCTTGTTGACGGCCAAGTCCTTGCCCCAATAGTCGGGCACGCGCTCATATGAAACGACGCGGCCGGGGGTGGCTTGCTTGACGCGGTAAGGCCCGGAGCCGAGAGGCGGCTCGAGCGTCGTCTTCATCGGATCGCGCCGTTCGCCGTTCGCGTCTTTCCCTGTCCAATAATGCTTTGGCAGGATGGTGAGCTGTCCCATGATCATGGGCAGCTCGCGGTTGCCCTTAGTGTCGAAATAGAAGGTGACTTCGTTGTCGCCCGTGGCCTCGGCGCGCGTGACGTTCTTGTAGTAGAGGCCCATACGCGGGTTGGCAGTCTTGTTCACTTCGAGGCTGTAGATGACATCGTCAGGCGTGATCGGCTTGCCGTCATGCCAGCGCGCCTCGTCGCGAAGCTTGAAGGTGACCGAGGAATAGTCCTCCGGATAGGAGGCCCATTCGGCGATCAGCGCATATGAGGCCGAAGGCTCATCGATGCTGCCACTCATCAGGCTCTCATTGATGAGCCCGAGCCCTGCCGCCTTCTCGCCGCGATAGAGCACCGGGTTGAGGCTATCGAAGCTGCCGATATCGGCCATGCGCGCGACGCCGCCTTTTGGCGCGTCGGGGTTCACAAAATCAAAATGTGTGAAGTCAGCTGGGTATTTGGGTTTGCCGACCAGCGACAGCGCGTGGTGGTGGATATCCTCGGCGCTCGCTGGGCCAGCGAGGGGCCAAGTAAGCGCGAGTGTAAAGGCGGCAGCGAGGGCGAGGCGAAACAAGGTCATGAGTAGCGGGACGGGCTCCATCTGGATGGAAATGGCCTATCGCGACGCCTGTGTAAGGCGCGCCGTCAGGCGGGCGGGAAGCGCCAAAAAACTATCATGACGTGCCCCGCGGCCAAATGAATTATCGGTCATCTGGCTTCGAACGGAACTCGGCCAAAAAAAGGGCCTCCCGAGTGGGAGGCCCTCGTCTGTTCTTTGGCTTTAGGGGCTAAAGACCGTCCGGCATCCCGTCGGGATAAACCGGCTGCGGCTGCGATGACGGAGCATCATCGCCGGCAGGTGCCATTGAGCCGCCGGCGTCCATGCCGCCGCCCGGATAGATAGGCTGGGGCTGCGACGGGGACGGATCCTCGCCCATATGGGGCTCGGTCGGTGCGTCCTCGGAGACCGTGGCCGGGACGACAATGATCGCCTCCATGGTCTCTTCAATCACTTCCAGGACTGCAGGCTGGTCCATCTCCTCGGAGTCGTCCATGGCCTCGTCCGGATAAACCGGCTGGGGCTGTGACGGCGAAGCATCCTCGCCCATATGCGGCTCGGTCGGTGCGTCCTCGGAGAGCGTGGCCGGAACCACAAGGATCTCTTCGATGGTCTCCTCGATCACCTCGACGGCGGCCGGCTCTTCCATTTCGTCGGTCCCGTCCATGGCTTCGGCCTCATCCATGGCTTCGGCCTCATCCATGTCGTGGGCCTCGTCCGCGTCGTCCATCTCTTCGGGTTCTTCCGAAGTGGCGGCGGGCGCTTCAGCCGAAACCTCAGGCAGAGGCGCCGGCGTGTCGGCCTTGCTGCGCAGGAAGGCGATGACGTTGGCGCGCTTCTTGACATCGGGAATGCCAGGGAACGCCATGGATGTACCAGGCGCAAAAGCTTGCGGATTGGTTAGCCAGACATCGAGATTTTCATATGTCCAGTTGCCGTCTTTGCCCTTGAGCCCGGCCGTGTAGGCGAAGCCCTCGGTGCCGGCAATGTCCTGGTTGAC